>NZ_JAZDCX010000003.1:0-350263 GCF_036323805.1 Streptomyces rubellus | reverse complement strand
CCCCGGGGGGGGGGGGGGGCGCCCCCCCCCCCCCCGCCACAGCGCTGCCGGAACGCGGTCGTCGTCGGCGGACCTTCGACGGCCCGGGGACGGCCCCGGGGCCGCTCCGCGTCCGGCTGCCGCCGCCCGGGACCGGCCGGCTCACCCGGCACCGCGCGGGCCGGCCCGCCCCCGGGCCTGAGCGCCCTGCCTGTCCGCCGCGAGGCTTTCCGCGGCCTGCTCGGTGTGGCGCTCAAGTCCGCACGTCGGACGGCAGCCGGGCGTCCGGACCCGGTCAGGGATTCCGGCCTCGGCGCGGCGGGGCAGCGGCAGCCGCCCCTCCCGGCGCCCCCGGCGGGTCTCAGCGGGTGTGCCCCAGCCAGCGGCCGCGCAGCGCGATCAGCACCGCCGCCGCGGCGGCGAGCAGCAGCAGGGAGACCGAGGTCGCGGCCGCCGGGTCGCTCTGGAGCAGCAGGTAGACCTGGAGCGGCAGGGTCTGGGTGACACCCGGCAGGTTGCCGGCGAAGGTGATCGTCGCCCCGAACTCGCCCAGTGCCCGGGCCCAGCACAGCGCCGCGCCCGCGGCCAGCGAGGGCGTCACCATGGGCAGGGTGACGTACCGCAGGGTCTGGGGGAGGGTGGCGCCCATGGTGGCGGCGGCCTCCTCGTAGCGCGGGTGGATCCCGGCCAGCGCCCCCTCCAGGCTGATCACCAGGAACGGCATCGCCACGAAGGCCGCGGCGACCACGGCCCCGGCGGTGGAGAACGGCAGGACCACGCCGAGTGCCTCCAGCGGTCCGCCCAGCAGACCGCCGCGTCCGAAGCCGTGCAGCAGGGCCACACCGGCGACGGTCGGCGGCAGCACCATCGGCAGCAGCACCAGGGAGCGCACCAGCGCCCTGCCGGGGAAGTCGGTGCGGGCCAGCAGCCAGGCCAGCGGTACGCCCAGCACCAGCGAGAGCAGCAGGGCCCAGCCGGAGACCAGCAGGGACAGGCCGAAGGCCCGGGCCACGGCGGGGGAGGTCAGCTGCCCGGCCAGCTCCGGCCAGGGGGTGCGGGCCAGCACCCCGGCCAGCGGCACCGCCAGGAAGGCCGCGCACAGCACGGCGGGCAGGACGAGCGCGGCGGGCGGGCGGGGGCGGGAGACGGCGCGGCGGCGTACGGCGGGGCGCGCGGGCGGTTTTCCGGCGGCCTCGGCGGCGGGGCCCGCGGCAGAGTCCACGGCGGGGTCCACGGTCGGCCTCACGGCAGTTCGAACCCGGCGTCCCGCAGGATGCGGCGGGCCGGTTCGGTGCCCAGCCAGGCGACGAGGTCCGTGGCCGGGCCGGGGTGCGCGGCGGTCCGCAGCGGGGCGGCGGGGTACCGCACGGCGGGCACCCCGCTCCCGGAGAGGGGGACGGAGCCGACCTCGTCCCCGGCCGCGGCGATGTCCGTGGCGTACACCAGCCCGGCGTCCGCCTCGCCCAGTTCCACCTTGCTCAGCACGGCGCGGACGCTGGGCTCCAGGGAGACCGGCCGCACGGTGACGCCGTGCCGGTCGAGCAGTTGCCGTCCGTACCGTCCGGCGGGCACCTCGGGGGCGGCGAGCACCACCGTCACGCCCTCGCGGGCGAGGTCCGCCGGGGAGCCGATGCCCAGGGGGTTGCCGGGCGCGGTGGCGATGACGAGCCGGTTGCGGGCGATCACGGTGGCGGGTCCGGTGTGCTCGCGCAGCCTCTCCATCGTCACGGTGTCGGCGGTGACGACCGCGTCGGCGGGCGCGCCCTGGCGGATCTGCGCGGCCAGCTCCTGCGAACCGGCGAAGGACAGACGCAGCCGCACGCCGGGGTGCTCCGCCTCGTAGGCGGCGCCCGCCTCGGTGAGGACGTCGGTGAGGGAGGAGGCCGCCAGCACCGTCACGGTGGTCCCCCCGCCGCCCGTGCCACCGGTGTCGCCGGTGCTGCCGAACGCGCCGCCCGCGCAGGCGGCCGTCAGGGCGGCCAGCAGCGCCAGGGCCGCCGCGGGCAGGAGGGCGGCGGACCGGAGGCGGCGGGTACGGAGCACGGCGGACCGCCTCACACCCGGTCGACGTGCACGTTGGTGGCCTTCACCCGGGCCACGGCCTCCATGCCGACCGCCAGCCCCAGCTCCTCGACGGCCTCCCGGGTGAGCAGGGAGACCAGCCGGTGGGGCCCGGCCTGGAGCTCGATCTGGGCGGCGACGTCACCGAGCTTCACGGCGGTGATGATCCCGGGGAAGGCGTTGCGGACGCTGGTGTGGGACCCGCCCTCCCCGCCGTCGCCGCCCGCGGCGTCGTCAGTGTCGGCGGCGGCGAGCGCCGCGGCGAACGCGGCGAGGTCCTCGCCCGCCACGAGCCGTCTGCCGCCGTCGTCCCGGCGGGTGGGCAGCCGTCCGGCGTCCGCCCAGCGGCGCACCGTGTCGGCGCTGACGCCGAGGAGCCGGGCGGCCCGGCCCATGGAGTAGGAGCGCATGTGCAAGACGGTAGGCGGAGCGGGCTTGCAGATGCAAGGCCAGTCGGGCGATTCTCCTTGCGGCTGCGTTTCCCCTTCTTCCCGTCTCGTGCCGCTCAGATGGCCTCCCGGCGGGTCAGATGGGTGAAGGACAGCCAGCCGGGGAGGACCGGGAGCCAGAAGGTCATCAGCCGGAAGAGCAGGACCGCCGGGGTGGCGATCTCCTTCTCCAGGCCGAAGGCGATCAGACCCGCGATCAGCGCCGCCTCCACCGCTCCCAGACCGCCGGGGGTGGGCGCGGCCGAGCCCAGCGCGTTGCCCGCCAGGAAGACGACCGCGATGCTGGCGTAGCTCAGCTCGCCGCCGAAGGCGCGGATCGAGGCGTCCAGGCACAGCACGAACGAGACCGTCAGCAGCAGCATGCCGCCGATGCCGCTGAGCAGCTTCTGCGGGCGCTGGACGATGTCCAGCATCCGCGGCACGACCCCCGCGAACAGCGCCCGCAGCCGTTCGACCACGAACTTCCGCAGTGCCGGGACCGCCGTGACGATCAGTGCCAGGACGGCCGCCGTCAGCAGTCCGGCGATGACCGCCCGGGACGGGGAGAGGGCCGGGGTGTGCTGGGTGCCCGTCAGATAGCCGAAGGTCAGCAGCAGCATGATGTGGCTGCCCAGGCCGAAGAGCTGGGAGGCGCCGACGCTGGCGACCGCGTGGCCCGGCCGGACCCCGGCGCGCTGCAGAAAACGGGTGTTCAGGGCGACACCGCCCACCGCCGCCGGAGCGACCAGCTTGACGAAGGAGCCCGCCACCTGGGCGATCACCGTGCGCAGATAGGAGACCTTCTCGGGTACGAAGCCGAGCAGGCTCATCGCCGCCGCGAAGTACGTCAGCGCCGAGAAGAGCAGCGCGGCGGCCACCCAGCCCCAGTTCGCCCCGCCGATGACCTGCCGGAAGTCCACCTGGGTGAGCTGCGACAGCAGGAAGTACCCGGCGAAGGCGCCCGCGATGAGGCTGACCAGGGTGCGCGGCCTGACCCGCTCCAGCCGGGCGGGCTGCATCGGCGCCTGCGGGCGTATCAGCAGCACCTGCTGGCGGATCTGGGAGAGCAGGTCCTCCTCGCGCACCTCCTCCAGGGCCGCCATGACCGCCTGCTTCTCGGCGCGCGCGGCATGCTTCTCGGCGTGCTTCTCCGCCCGCGGGGACCGGGGGCCGCCGTCCGCCGGAGCCTCCGCCTGGCGGGCCTCCCGGCCGGCGCGGGACGCCTCGATGGCGGCCTCCCGCTCGCGCTGCGCCCGCTCCTTGGCCAGCCTGCGCAGCTTGGCGCGGGTGGCGCGGCTGAGCGCGATCGGCTGGAGCAGCGGGAGGCTGTCGGCCACCGCGTCCGGACCGAGCACCTCCACCGCCGCCGCGACCGAGCGCTCGGCGCCGACCCGCAGGCCGAAGGTGGTCAGCAGCTGGGCGACGTCCATCCGCAGCACCAGATCGCCGGCCGCGATCTCGCCGCCGCTGAGGTCGGTGAGGAAGACCGTGCCGGTGCGGTCCACCAGCACCGCGTCGTCCTCCAGCCGGCGGTGGGCGATCCGGCGCGACTGGAGCGCCCTGGCCTGCTCCCACACCGCGCGCATCAGCTCGTCGGTGATCTCCTCGTCCGCCAGGGCGTCCAGACCGCGCCCGTCGATGTGCTCGTAGACGAGCATGACCGCGTCGGGGCCCAGCTCGGAGGTGGCGACCAGCCGGGGCGTGTTGGCCCCGGCGGCGATGGCCGCGTACGCCAGCAGGGCCTCCTGCTCCAGGGCCTGCCGCAGCGACTGGAGGCTGCGGCGCTGGAGGCTGCCGCGCAGCGCGAAGCGGCGCCAGGCGCGGTAGAAGAAACCGTGCGCCTGCTGCTCGCGGTCCACGATGGTGACGTCGAGCGGTGGCCCGTCCTCCAGGCTGACCAGATAGCGGCGCCCCCGGTCGCTCTGCTCGGAGTGCTCGGCCTCGCCGGCCTCCTCGTGCACCGCCCGCACCGGCCGGAAGCCGACGTGCCGCAGCCCGGCCAGCAGCTGCTGGCCGGTGGGACGCACGTTGGGGGAGCCGACCGCGTAGAGCGTGCCGTAGGCGACGGTCCAGCCGATCAGCAGGGTGACCAGGATCGAGAACGGCGTCGTGTAGCCGCCGACCAGCATCGCGAAGGCGTCCAGCACCAGCACGGCCCACAGCAGCACCCGCCAGCGGGGGCGGCGGGCCATGCCGACGGCCGTCATGTACGCGATGACCGGGGCGAGGTAGCCGTGCACCGGATCGGTGAGGCCGCCCTCGGTGGCCGGTCTGGTCAGGGCCTTCTGCACGGAGTCGGGGGCCTGCTGGGCGACCCACAGGTCGGTGGCGAGCGAGATGCCGTGGGCCAGGACGGCGGCGAGCACGCCGTCGGCGATCCGCAGCCCGTCCCGTTTGATCAGCCGCTCGACGGCGAAGGCGACCGGCACGATCAGCACGGCGACGCTGGAGGCGAACCCGGCGAAACGGATCAGCAGCAGCGGGGCCTGGTCCGCGCCCTTGTCGATGTCCTGCGCCAGACCGGCGGTGGTGCCGTGGGCGAAGGCGGCGATGGTCAGGACGACGGCGATGCCGAGCACGCCCAGCAGCAGCCGCATCAGGTCGGAGGGGCGGTGCACCCGGGCGGGGAGGATCGGCTCGTCGCCGTCCACGCCGTCCGTTTCCGTTCCGGCCGTTTCCGCGTCGGCGGCTTCCGGGCCGGCGCTCCCGGCGGCGGTGCCGGGGGCCCCCTCCCGGTCCGGGCGCCCGTCCGTGTGCGGCGACGGCTCAGCGGGACGGGGTTCCTCCCTGGGAGATCCCCCGCCCTGTTCGGCCGTCTCGTTCTGCTCTCGTATCACCTGTCACCGCCGGGAAGATGGTGGCACGAGAAGGTGCGGGGCATGCGCACTAGGGTGTGTTTGACCGTGGAAGGCGGGTTTTGCGCGTGTCGCGGACGCCCCCGCGCGACCGGGCCGCCCGCCGCCCCCGCGCGCCCCGTCTCCGCCGCCCGCCCCGTCCGCGGGGCCGGCGCGGACCGTCGGCGGCATGGTGCACCATGGCCGTCATGACGGGGCCCGTCGGCGAACTGCCGGAGTACGCGGAGAAGGTGCTGACCGTGGTGGAGGGCATCCCGCCCGGCCGGGTGATGACCTACGGCGACATCGCCGAGTGGCTCGGCGAGGGCGGGCCGCGGCAGGTCGGCCGGGTGATGTCGCTCTACGGCGGCGCGGTGCCCTGGTGGCGGGTCGTACGGGCGGACGGGACGCCGCCGCCGTGCCACGAGGGGCGGGCCCTGGCCCACTACCGCCGGGAGGGCACCCCGCTGCGCCGGTCCGCCGGCGCGCCGGAGCACGCCCCGGACGCCCCGCGGGGGGTGCGGCTCGACATGCGCCGGGCCCGCTGGGACGGGCAGCCGCCCGGGGACACGGCGGACCGCGCCGCCGGCGGCGGCTGACTCCTCCGGACCTCCCGGCCTGCCCGGGAGGCGCGGTGCGGCACCCCTCACACGTACCAGCTTCCGTCATGGCATCGCCGTACGTCCGGTGAGCCTTTCGGCCCGGGCGGGAGCGGTACACGCTGCGCCTCGGGTGCCGACTGGCGTACCGTCTGCACCACCCAGCACAGCGACCAGGACCGGCGATCCACGTGAGTTCCTCCCCCAAGTCCGATGCGTACCGTCTGGTGCGTACCCCGGTCGGTCCGGTGCACCTCCCTGCCTTGGACGCACGGCAGCGCGCGGTGGTTGACCACGGCGGCGGACCGCTGCTCGTCCTGGCCGGACCGGGCACCGGCAAGACCACCACCCTGGTGGAGTCGGTGGCCGGCCGGATCCGGCGCGGCGCCGACCCGGAGCGCCTCCTGGTGCTGACCTTCAGCCGGAAGGCGGCGGTGGAGCTGCGGGACCGGATCGCCGCCCGGGTGGCGGGGCCGGCCCCGCAGGCGACCACGTTCCACTCGTACTGCTACGCGCTGGTCCGCGCCCACCAGGACGCCGATCTGTTCGCCGAGCCGCTGCGGCTGCTCTCCGGTCCCGAGCAGGACCTGCGCATCCGCGAGCTGCTGGCCGGACAGGCAGCCCTGGAGGGCGCCGGACGCGGCCGGGCCGCCTGGCCCGAGGAACTGCGCGCCTGTCTGACCACCCGCGGCTTCGCGGACGAGCTGCGGGCCGTCCTCGCCCGCAGCCGGGAACTGGGGCTGGGCCCGGACGCCCTGGACGCCTTCGCCCGCCGCGCCGGACGCCCCGACTGGCGGGCCGCGGCCGCCTTCCTGGCCGAGTACCTGGACGTGCTGGACCTGCAGGGCGTGCTCGACTACGCCGAGCTGGTGCACCGCGCGGTGCTGCTGGCCGAACGGGACGAGGTCGCCGCGAAACTGGCCGCGCGGTACGACGCCGTCTACGTCGACGAGTACCAGGACACCGACCCGGCGCAGGTGCGGCTGCTGCGCGCGCTGGCCGGACAGGGCCGCACCCTGGTCGCCTTCGGCGACCCCGACCAGTCGATCTACACCTTCCGCGGCTCCGACGTGAACGGCCTCCTCGACTTCCCGGACACCTTCCGGCGGCGCGACGGCTCCCCGGCCCCGGTGGCCGTGCTGCGCACCTCCCGCCGCTCGGCCGCGGCGCTGCTGGCGGCCACCCGGCAGCTCACCCGCCGCATGCCGCTCACCCGGCTGCCCGCCGAGGCGGTCCGCGCGCACCGCGAGCTGTCGGCCGTACGGGAGGGCGGCCGGGTGGAGGTGTACACCTATCCCACCCCGGGCGCCGAGCTGGACAACGTCGCCGACCTGCTGCGCCGCGCCCGTCTGGAGGAGGGCGTGCCCTGGCGGGAGATGGCCGTGCTGGTGCGCGCCGGCCACCGCACCCTCCCCTCGGTGCGGCGGGCGCTGACCTCGGCCGGGGTCCCGGTGGAGCTGGACGGCGACGACGTACCGCTGCGGCACGAGCCGGCGGTGGCGCCCCTGCTGACCGCACTGCGGGTGGCGGCCCGCGCCGCCGCGGACGCCGTCGACGGCACCGCCGCCGGTCCGGACGCTCCCGGTCCGGACCCCGGCACCCCGGGGGGCCGGCCCGGCACCGAGACCGCGCTCACCCTGCTGACCTCCCCGCTCGGCGGCATGGACGGCGCCGACCTGCGCCGGCTGGGCCGCGCCCTGCGCGAGGAGGAGCGGGCCGCGGGCCGGGCCGTGCCCCGCCCCTCGGACGAACTGCTGGCCGAGGCGCTGGCCGAACCCGAGCGGCTGGTCACGCACGACCCGTCCTACGCCCGCGGCGCCCAGCGGCTCGGCCTGCTGCTGCGCAAGGCGCGTGAGGCGCTGGCCGGCGGCGCCACGGCCGAGGAGGCGCTGTGGCTGCTGTGGTCCGGCACCCCCTGGCCGGACCGGCTGGAGCGGGCCGCCCTCCGCGGCGGCGCGGCGGGCCGCAACGCCGACCGCGACCTGGACGCCGTCTGCGCGCTGTTCGCCGCCGCCGCGCGTGCCGAGGAGCGGGTGGGCGGCCGCGGTGCGCTCAACTTCCTGGAGGAACTGGCCGCCCAGGACATCGCCGGCACCACCGTCGCCCCCCGCGCGGCGCGCCCCGAGGCCGTACGGCTGATGACCGCGCACCGCGCCAAGGGGCTGCAGTGGCGGCTGGTGGTCGTCGCCGGGGTGCAGGAGGGGCTCTGGCCCGATCTGCGGCGCCGCGGCTCCCTGCTGGAGCCCGACCGGATAGGCCGGGACGGACTGGCCGAGCCGCTGACCCCCGGCGCGCTGCTGGCCGAGGAGCGGCGGCTGTTCTACGTGGCGGTCACCCGGGCCGCCGACCGGCTGGTCGTCACCGCCGTGAAGGCCGCCGCCGAGGACGGCGACCAGCCCTCCCGCTTCCTGGCCGAGCTCGGCGTCGAGCCGAAGGACGTCACGGGCCGGCCGCCCCGTCCGCTGTCGGTGGCCGCCCTGGTGGCCGAACTGCGCGCCACCACGGTCGACCCGGCGGCCTCCCCCGCGCTGCGGGAGGCCGCCGCCGCCCGGCTGGCGAAGCTGGCCGCCCTGCGCGACGACGAGGGGGGCGTCCTGGTCCCCGCCGCGCATCCGCACCGCTGGTGGGGCCTGTACGAGCCGACCCGCGCCGAGGTGCCGCTGCGCGACCGCGACCAGCCGGTCACCCTGTCGGGCAGCGCCCTGCACCAACTGGCCACCGCCTGCTCGCTCCAGTGGTTCCTGGGCCGCGAGGTGAAGGCCGAGCCCCCCGCCACCGCCGCCCAGGGCTTCGGCAACGTGGTGCACGTCCTGGCCGACGAGGTCGCCTCCGGCGGCACCCCTGCGGACCTGTCGGTGCTGCTGGAACGGCTGGACGAGGTGTGGGACTCGCTCGCCTTCGACGCGCCCTGGAAGTCGCGCCAGGAGCGGGAGAACGCCCGCGCCGCGCTGGAGCGCTTCCTGCGCTGGCACGTCATGGAGCGCGAGCTGGGGCGGGAGACGCTCGCCACCGAGCACGACTTCGAGGTGACCCTGCGGGCGGGGGAGCACCGGATCCGGGTCCGCGGCAGCATGGACCGCGTGGAGCGCGGACCGGACGGCCGGGCGTACGTCGTCGACTTCAAGACCGGGAAGAACAAGCCGACCGCCGACGAGGTCGAGCACCACGCCCAACTGGCCGTCTACCAGCTCGCGGTGCGCGAGGGCGCCCTCGACGGCACCGGCGGCACCGGCGCCGGACGGCTGGAGCCCGGCGGCGCGGAACTGGTCCAGCTGCGGATCGGCGCGCCGAAGAAGGAGGGCGGCGACGAACTCCCGGCCGTGCAGCGGCAGCAGGCCCTCCCGCCGTACGGCGGGGAGGAGGACGGCGGGAGCGGGGACTGGGTGAGCGGGCTGCTGGCCGACGCCGCGGGCCGGGTCCTGGACGAGCGGTTCACCCCCTCCCCCGGGCGGCACTGCGGCAACTGCTCCTTCAAGGGGGCGTGCAGCGCCCGGCCGGAGGGGCGCCACATCGTGGAGTGAGCCGCGGGGACGGCGCGCGGAACGGACCGGCGGGGAGCCGCCCCGGCTTTCCCCGGCCCCGGGGGAACCGGCTGTCGGTGCCCTGTGGTCCCATGTTCCGACGGTACGGCGTACCCGGAAGGGGCGGGGGAGTGGTTGTGCGGAAGGGAGCGCTGGCGGCGCTGGCGGTCTGTGTGCTGGCCGCGGGGCTGGCGGGCTGCACCGGCGGTGGCGGCGCGGCGGAGCCGGGCGGACTTCCCCTGGGCCTGGACGGGACGGCTCCGGCGGATCCGCCGGCCGAGGGCGGCGTTCCGGGGACCGGCGGGGATCCGGGCGGGACGGAGCTGTCGGACCGTCCCGCGGCGGAGATAGCCGAGCGGATGTCCGAGGCGATGGAGGACCTCACCTCGCTGCGGATGAGCGGCAGGCTCACCGTCGACGGCGAGATGATGGAACTCGACGTGACGCTCACCAAGGTCGGCCTGTGCAGTGGGTCGATGACGGTGGACGGCGGCACCGCCGAGGTCGTCCGTACGGAGAAGCGGATGTACATGAAGGGCGACGAGCGGTTCTGGGAGAGCCAGGGCGACGGCACCCCGGAGGACGGCGCGGTCGTCGACCTGCTGAAGGACCGCTGGGTGAAGGTGCCCCCCGAGGAGGCCGACGCCGAGTTCGGTGCCATCTGCGACCTCGACAGGATGCTGGAGAGCCTGGACGACCCCGGCGCGGACAGCGTCACCAAGGGCGCCGTGACGGAGATCGGCGGCCGGCAGGCCATCCCGCTGGTCGAGCGGAGGGACGGGGAGACCACCACCGGCTATGTCGCCGACGACGAGGCCGAGCCCTACCTCCTGCGGGTGGAGAGCGCGGACGGCGACGAACCGGGCGTGATCGACCTCACCGGCCACAACGAGGATGTGGAGATCACCGAGCCGCCCGCCTCCGAGGTCATCGACCCGGAGGAGTTCGGGGGACCGGGCATCTCCGAGGACGTCTGACGGCCTCCCGGTACCGGGAGCGGGAAAAGCAGCGAAACGCCGTCAACCACCGCAAGAACACCGGGAATCGGATTCCGGAGTTCCGGTTTTCTCACCCCCGGGAACCGATCGCGTGTGCTCTGTGGTCCCATCTTCCGGTACGAACCGCTCAACTGAGAGGCGCTGAGAGCGTGAGAGTGAAGAAGAGCATTCTGGCAGCGACGGCGGTCCTCGCCACGACCGCCGGGCTGGCGGGCTGCTCCAACGGGGGCAGTGGGACGGAAGGCAGCGCCACCAAGCTGCAGGAGAGCTCCGCGCAGGAGATAACCGACAAGGCGGCCGAGGCGACGAAGGCGCTCGACTCGGTGCGCATGACCGGTCAGATCTACAGCGGGGGCGAGAGGCTGCAGCTCGACATGGCACTCGCCAAGGACGGCAAGTGCACCGGCACGATCTCGATGGGTGAGGGCACCGCCGAGGTCCTCAACAACGGCACCGCGTCCTACATGAAGGGCGACGAGGCGTTCTGGCAGGCCCAGAGCAAGGGCGAGGCGGAGGCCGGCACGTTCGTCGAGATGCTCAAGGGCCGCTGGGTGAAGATGGGCGGCGAGCAGGGCGCCGATGCCGGGTTCGACAGCTTCTGCGACCTGGACAAGCTGCTCGAGGACATGGATTCGGACACCTCCACGAAGGCCACCAAGGGCGAGTTGACGGAGATCGAAGGCCGTCAGGCCATCCCGCTGGTCGAGGAGGACGGCAAGGAGACCACCACCGTCTACATCGCCAACGACGACGCCGAGCCCTACCTCCTGCGGATGGAGAACGAGGGCAGCGACGAGCCCGGTGTGATGGACCTCACCGACCACAACAAGCCGGTGGAGATCACCGAGCCGCCCGCCTCCGAGGTCCTCGACCTGGCGGAACTCGGCGCCCAGTAAGGCGTTCCGGGCCGGCGGGGAGCGCCGGCCCGGCGCTCCCCGCCGGTACCGCGGCTCGGCGGCTGTCGGCGGGGAGCGCTAGCGTCTTACGGGTGCCCGCACAGCTCACCGGCCCCGACGACCTCAGACAGCTCCTCGGCATCCCGTTCACCGCCGAGCAGTTGGAGTGCGTCACGGCCCCGCCCGCGCCGCAGGTCATCGTGGCCGGAGCCGGCTCGGGCAAGACGACGGTGATGGCCGCCCGGGTGGTCTGGCTGGTGGGCACCGGCCAGGTCGCCCCCGAGCGGGTGCTCGGTCTGACCTTCACCAACAAGGCGGCGGGCGAGCTGACCGACCGGGTGCGCAAGGCCCTGCACCGGGCCGGGGTGCTCGACCCGGATCCGGCCGATCCCGACCACGCGCCCGGCGAGCCGCGGATCTCCACGTACCACGCCTTCGCCGGGCAGCTGCTGACCGAGCACGGACTGCGGCTGGGCGTCGAGCCCTCGGCCCGGCTGCTGGCCGACGCCACCCGCTACCAGCTCGCCGCCTCGGTCCTGCGCGCCGCCTCCGGCCCCTTCAGGGCGCTGACCAAGTCCGTCGGCGAACTCGTCCGCGACCTGCTGGCGCTGGACGCCGAGCTCGCCGAGCACCTGGTGGAGCCCGAGCGGCTGCGGGAGTACGACACCGGGCTGCTGGAACTGCTGGAGAGCGGCGCGGTGCGGCTCACCAACGCCGCCCTGCGGAAGGTGCCCGAGACCGTGCGCGGCCGGCTGGAGCTGCTGGACCTGGTCGAGGAGTACCGGGCCCGCAAGCGCGAACGCGAACTGCTCGACTTCGGCGACCAGATGGCCCTGTCGGCGCGCCTGGCGCGCGACGTCCCCGAGGTCGGCCGGATCCTGCGCGAGGAGTACGCCGTGGTGCTGCTCGACGAGTACCAGGACACCTCCGTCGCCCAGCGCGTGCTGCTGGCCGGGCTGTTCGGCTCGGGCACCGGGCACGCCGTCACCGCCGTCGGCGACCCCTGCCAGGCCATCTACGGCTGGCGCGGCGCCTCCGTGGCCAACCTCGACGACTTCCCCGAGCACTTCCCCCGCGCCGACGGCACGCCCGCCCCCCGCCACGCCCTGAGCGAGAACCGCCGCAGCGGCGGCCGGCTGCTGACGCTGGCCAACACCCTCGCCGCCCCGCTGCGCGCCCGCCACGCCGGGGTGGAGGCGCTGCGTCCCGCCCCCGGCGCCGAACGCGACGGGGTGGTGCGCTGCGCCCTGCTGCGCACCCACGCCGAGGAGATCGCCTGGCTGGCCGACTCCGTCGCCCATCTGGTGAACACCGGCACCGAGCCCGGCCGGATCGCCGTGCTGTGCCGCACCGCCGGCGACTTCGCCGAGATCCAGGGCGCGCTGGTGGCCCGGGACGTCCCCGTCGAGGTCGTCGGCCTGTCCGGACTGCTGCACCTGCCGGAGATCGCCGATCTGGTCGCCATGTGCGAGGTCCTCCAGGACCCGACCGCCAACGCCGCCCTGGTACGGCTGCTCACCGGCCCGCGCTGGCGCGTCGGCCCGCGCGACCTGGCCCTGCTGGGGCGCCGCGCCCGGCTGCTGGTGCCCCGCGGCCCCCGTACGCCCGGCGGCGACGTGGACGTCGAGGCACGGCTGGCCGCCGCGGTGGAGGGCACCGACCCGGCCGAGGTGGTCTCGCTGGCCGACGCGCTGGACACCTTCCTCGACCCCGGCGGCCACCAGGACCCGCTGCCCTTCTCGGCCGAGGCCCGGGTGCGCTTCGCCCGGCTGGCCGCCGAGATCCGGGAGCTGCGCCGCTCGCTCGGCGACCCGCTGATGGACGTCCTGCACCGGGTGCTGTCCGTCACCGGCCTGGAGGTGGAGCTCTCCGCCTCCCCGCACGCGCTGGCGGCCCGCCGCCGGGAGACCCTCGGCACCTTCCTGGACGTCGCCGCGGGCTTCGCGTCCCTGGACGGGGAGTCCACCCTGCTGGCGTTCCTGGGCTTCCTGCGCGCCGCCGGCGAGTACGAGAAGGGCCTGGACAGCTCGCTGCCCGGCGGGGAGAACACCGTCAAGGTGCTCACCGCGCACAAGTCCAAGGGCCTGGAGTGGGACGTGGTGGCCGTCCCCGGGCTGGTGCGGAAGCACTTCCCCAGCGAGCAGGGCCGCGAGTCCTGGCTCGCCCAGTACAAGGTGCTGCCGCCCGCCCTGCGCGGCGACGCGGCCACCCTGCCGGAGCTCGCGGGCTGGACGGCGAAGGACAGGAAGGACTACGACGAGGCGGTCAAGGAGCACCAGTACACCGAGGAGCTGCGGCTGGGCTACGTCACCTTCACCCGGCCCCGCTCCCTGCTGCTCGGCTCGGGCCACTGGTGGGGGCCGAGCCAGAAGACGCCGCGCGGCCCCTCGGTCTTCCTCGACGCGCTGCGCGAGCACTGCGAGTCCGGTGCCGGGCACGGCGAGGTCGAGCACTGGGCCGAGCCCCCGGCGGAGGGCGAGGAGAACCCGGCCCTGGCCGGACCGGCCGAGGAGCTGGTCTGGCCGCTGCCGCTGGACGAGGACGCCCTGGCCCGGCGCCGGGCGGCCGCCGCCCGGGTCATGGCCCGGCTGGACGGCCGGCCGCTGCCGCGCCCGAGACCGCCCGCCGGTGAGCCGGCCGGGCCGGGCGTCCCGGCACCGGACGTCCCGGCACCGGAACCGGCCGAGGGGGAGGAGGCCGCGGCGGCGGAACTGGTGCCGGAGGAGGCCCGGCTCGTCGCCTCCTGGGACCGCGACCTGGAGGCGCTCGCCGCCGAACTGCGCCGGGCGCGGTCGGGCGTACGGGAGGTGCCGCTGCCCCACTCCCTGTCCGCCACCCAGCTCGTCCGGCTGGCCGCCGACCCCGAGGGCTTCGCCCGGGAGCTGGCCCGCCCCATGCCGCAGCCGCCCCGGCCCGCCGCCGCCCGGCGCGGCGCCCGGTTCCACGCCTGGGTGGAGTCCCGCTTCGAGGAGCTGGAGCTCCCCCTGCTCGACCCCGAGGAGCTGCCGGGCGCGGACGACGACCCCGGCGCGTACGGGAGCGGGAGCGCCGTGGAGATCGCCGACGAGAAGGACCTGGCCGCGCTCAAGGAGGCGTTCGCCCGCACCCCCTACGCGCACCGCGCCCCGTACCGGGTCGAGGTGCCCTTCCGGCTCGTGCTCGCCGGGCGGGTGGTCCGCGGCCGGATCGACGCGGTCTACCGGGACGAGGACGGCCGGGGCTTCGAGATCATCGACTGGAAGACCGGCCGCTCCGGGCAGGCCGATCCCCTCCAGCTCGCCGTCTACCGCCTGGCCTGGGCCGAGCGGCACGGGCTGCCGCTGAAGGCGGTGCGCGCCGCGTTCCTCCATGTCCGCAGCGGCGAGCTGGTCCGTCCCGCGGACCTGCCGGGCCGGGCCGGACTGGAGCGGCTGCTGCTGTACGGGTCCACCGCCCCCGGCGGCCCCGCGGACGGGACCGGGCCGGACGGCCGGGAGGGCGCGGCGGCCGATTCCGGGCCGGGCGGGGCCTCCGGCTAGGCTCGGGGTATGAGCACCACCCCGGCCGTTCGCGGACACCGCCCGATCGCGCTCACCGCCACCGGTGGCATCGACCGCGCCGCCCACCACCGGCTGGACGAGGCATGGCTCGCGGCGGCCTGGAGCCACCCGACGACCCGCTGCTTCGTGGTCTCCGGCGGGCAGGCGCTGGTCGAGGACACCGGGGACGGCCGCGCCGAACTGGTGACCATGCCGTCCTTCGACGCCCCCCTGACCGAGGCGCACCGGTACTTCCTCGGCATCGACGAGGAGGGCGTGCGCTACTTCGCGCTGCAGAAGGACGCGCTGCCGGGCCGGCTGGACGACGCGGCCCGTCCGGCGGGGCTGCGGGAGGCGGGCGCCCTGCTCTCCGAGCGGGACGCCCAGCTGCTGGTGCACGCGGTGGCCCTGGAGAACTGGCAGCGGATGCACCGCTTCTGCTCGCGCTGCGGCAAGCGCACGGTCATCGCCGCCGCCGGTCACATCCGCCGCTGCCCGGCCTGCGGCGGCGAGCACTACCCGCGCACCGATCCCGCAGTGATCATGCTGGTGAAGGCCCCCGACGGCCGGGTGCTGCTGGGCCGCCAGGTGCACTGGCCCAAGGGCCGCTTCTCCACGCTCGCCGGCTTCGTGGAGCCGGGGGAGTCCATCGAGCAGGCGGTCGTGCGGGAGGCGGGCGAGGAGGCCGGTGTCACGGTCGAGCGGGTGGAGTACGTCGCCAGCCAGCCGTGGCCCTTCCCCTCCAGCCTGATGCTGGGCTTCGTGGCGCACGCCGCCTCCACCGAGATACGGGTGGACGGCGACGAGATCGAGGAGGCCCGCTGGTTCTCCCGTGACGAGCTGCGCGCCGCGTTCGCCTCCGGCGAGGTGCTGCCGCCGTCGGGCGTCTCGATCGCGGCCCGGCTGATAGAGCTGTGGTACGGGGAGTCGCTGCCGGTGCGCTGACCGGGAGGACGGTCTCCCGCCGCCGGTCCGGTTCCGGCCCCGCGCCCGCCGCCCGCTCAGGGCTCCAGACCGCGCAGCGGCGCGGCGAACCCCCCGGTGAACTCCCGTCCGGCGCCGACGCGCCGGGCGTCCCGCGCGGTCGCGGCCAGCTGGGGGAACTCGGCCTCCGGCAGGTCGGGCACGGCCGCCGGGCTCCCGCCCGCCAGGGGCCCGAGGCGCTCCAGCCGGATCGCCCCGACGACGTGGCCGAGCAGGCCGCGCAGCACCACGACCCGGCGCTCCCCGCCGATTTCCTGACCGCCCCTCGGCGGCCGTGTCGTCGCCGGGTACGGCGAGCGTGTCTGCGGCCAGCGGCCGGCCGACGAACTGCTCACCCTGGCCTCCCGCTCCCGGCGGCCGTCCCCGGCGGAGGAGGGGCCGTGACGGCTCCCGGCCCGGTCCGCACCGGCTGAGCGGCCCCCTCGGTGTGGCACACTGCGCCGCACGGTGCCGGGGCACCGCCGGCACCCACCGGACGGAAGGGCCACGGGCAGATGGACGACCAGGTGTTCCTCGATCAGGTGGCCGACCGGCTCGCCGCGCTCCCCGGAGTCCGGGCCGTGACCCTCGGCGGCTCCCGTGCGCAGGGCGTCCACCGGCCGGACAGCGACTGGGACCTCGCGCTCTACTACCGGGGCGGCGCCGACCCCTTCGACCCCGCGGACCTGCGGGCGGTCGGCTGGCCCGGCGAGGTCTCGGAGCTCGGCGGCTGGGGCGGCGGGGTGTTCAACGGCGGTGCCTGGCTGACGGTCGACGGCCGCCGGGTGGATGTGCACTACCGGGATCTGGACGTGGTGGAGCACGAGATCACGGAGGCGGAGCGGGGCCGCTTCCGCATCGAGCCCCTGCTGTTCCACCTGGCCGGTATCCCCAGTTATCTGGTCGTCGGCGAGCTGGCCCTGAGCCGGGTGCTCCGCGGCGTGCTGCCCCGTCCGCCGTACCCCGAGGCGCTGCGCCGGGCTGCCGCGGGGCGGTGGCGGGACACCGCCCGGCTCACCCTGTCCTACGCCCGGTACGGCCACGCGCCGCACGGCCGGCTCACCGAGGTCGCCGGGACGCTGGCCACCGCGGCCGTCCAGGCGGGGCACGCGGTGCTCGCGGCCCGGGGCGAGTGGGTGACGAACGAGAAGCGGTTGCTGGAACGCGCCGGACTGCGCGGTGTGGACGGTGTCCTCGCGGGACTGGACACCGGTCCGGAGCGCCTGGCGGCGGCCGTCGGAGCCGTCGGGGCACTGGTGGAGGGGGTGCTCCAGGAGGAGTTCGGCAGGGCGTTCGGGGAGCGGCCCGGCGCGGCCGGCTGAGACGGACGTGCCCGGGGCGGCCCACCGCCTGCTCGCGGTGGGCCGCCCCGGGGGGTGGCGTCAGACGCCGATCTTCTGCCTGACCTGCGCGATCGACGGGTTGGGGAGGGCCGAGCCGTCGGGGAAGAGAACGGTCGGGACGAGCTGGTTGCCGTTGTTGACCTTCTCGACGAAAGCCGCGGCCTCCGGGTCGTGCTCGATGTTGACCTCGGTGTACGCGATTCCCTCGCGGTCCATCTGGCCCTTGAGCCGACGGCAGTAGCCGCACCAGGTGGTGCTGTACATCGTCACCGTTCCCGCCATGGGTTCTCGCGCTCCTTCGTCCTCGGTCGTCGGCCTTCTCCACTGATGTGGGCAACAGTGGAACGTCCGGCCGACCGGGACCATTCCCGGCCCGCCGTGTCCTTCCCGGCTCCCGCGGCTCCCGGGTCTCCCCGGGTTTCGTGTGACGAATCCGGACCGCCTGTGGACAACGGTTACGGGCTCCCGTACGGACCTGGCAGCATGGCGGGGTGACAGCAGCAACGCCCTCCACTCTGTTCCCATCGGTCCCCGACTCCCCGGACGCGGTGCTCGAAGGGCTCGATCCCGAGCAGCGCGAGGTGGCGACGGCGCTGCACGGTCCGGTGTGCGTGCTGGCGGGCGCCGGTACGGGCAAGACCCGGGCGATCACGCACCGGATCGCGTACGGGGTGCGCGCCGGGGTGCTCCCGCCCGCGAGCGTGCTGGCCGTCACCTTCACCAACCGCGCGGCGGGCGAGATGCGCGGGCGGCTGCGCCAGCTCGGCGCGGCCGGCGTCCAGGCCCGCACCTTCCACTCCGCGGCCCTGCGGCAGCTGCAGTACTTCTGGCCGAAGGCGGTCGGGGGCGAGCTGCCCCGGCTGCTGGAGCGCAAGGTCCAGCTCGTCGCGGAGGCCGCGGCCCGCTGCCGCATCCGGCTCGACCGCAACGAGCTGCGGGACGTGACGGGCGAGATCGAGTGGGCCAAGACCACCCAGACGGTGCCGGAGGACTACCCGGCCGCGGTGGCGAAGTCCTTCCGCGAGCCGCCCCGGGACCCGGCCGAGACCAGCGGGATCTACCGCCTCTACGAACAGCTCAAGCGCGAGCGCGCGGTGATCGACTTCGAGGACGTGCTGCTGCTGACGGTGGGCATCCTCCAGGACCGCCCCGACATCGCCGACACCGTGCGGGGGCAGTACCAGCACTTCGTCGTGGACGAGTACCAGGACGTCAGCCCGCTCCAGCAGCGGCTGCTGGAGCTGTGGCTGGGGGAGCGGGACACCATCTGCGTCGTCGGCGACGCCAGCCAGACGATCTACTCGTTCACCGGCGCCACCCCCGACCACCTGCTGAACTTCCGCGCCCGCCATCCCGACGCCACGGTGGTCAAGCTGGTGCGCGACTACCGCTCCACCCCGCAGGTGGTGTACCTGGCCAACGGGCTGCTGGCCCAGGCGAAGGGGCGGGCCGCCGAGCACCGGCTGGAGCTGGTCTCGCAGCACGAGGCCGGGCCCGAGCCCGTCTACACCGAATACGCCGACGAGCCCGCCGAGGCGGAGGGGGTGGCCCGCCGTGTCCGGGAGTTGCTGGACGCCGGGGTCGCGGCGAGCGAGATCGCGATCCTGTACCGGGTCAACGCCCAGTCCGAGGTCTACGAGCAGGCCCTCGCCGACGCGGGGGTGCCCTATCAGCTGCGGGGCGCCGAGCGGTTCTTCGAGCGGCCCGAGGTGCGGGAGGCCGGGCTCGCCCTGCGCGGCGCCGCGCGCGCCGGGAGCAACGACACGCTGCTGGCCGACGCCGTGGACCTGCCCTCCCAGGTGCGGGCGGTGCTCGGCGGCACGGGCTGGACGCCGCAGCCCCCGGCGGGCTCGGGCGCGGTGCGCGACCGCTGGGAGTCGCTGGCCGCCCTGGCCCGGCTCGCCGAGGACTTCGCCCGGGCCCGCCCGGCGGCGGCGCTGGGCGATTTCGTGGCGGAGCTGGACGAGCGGGCCAACGCCCAGCACGCCCCCACCGTCGAGGGCGTCACCCTCGCCTCGCTGCACGCCGCCAAGGGCCTGGAGTGGGACGCGGTCTTCCTGGTCGGGCTGACCGACGGCACGGTGCCGATCACCCACGCGAAGACGGACGAGCAGGTCGAGGAGGAACGCCGGCTGCTGTACGTCGGGGTCACCCGCGCCCGGCGGCATCTCTCCCTGTCCTGGGCGCTGTCCCGGTCGCCGGGCGGCCGCGGCAGCCGCCGTCCCAGCCGGTTCCTGAACGGCCTCCGTCCCGGCTCGCCGGCCGCCGGCGGGCGTGCGGGCGGTGGCGGGAGTGTCGAGGGCGGCGGCAGCCGGTCGCGCAGACGCCGCGGGCCGGTGCGGTGCCGGGTCTGCGGGCGCACTCTCATCGATCCGGGCGAGATGAAGCTGATGCGCTGCGAGGACTGCCCCTCCGATCTCGACGAGGAGCTGTACGAGCGGCTGCGCGAGTGGCGTTCGGAGCAGGCCCGGGAGCTCGGCCAGCCCGCGTACTGCGTCTTCACCGACAAGACGCTCATGGCGATCGCCGAGGCCGTGCCCGACAACGAGGCGGAGCTGGCGCGGATCTCCGGAGTGGGCGCGCGGAAGCTCCAGCGGTTCGGCGCCGAGGTGCTGGCCCTGTGCGCGGGTGAGGCGGTCGGGACGGACGGGGGAGAGGCCGGAGAGGGGTCCGAACCGGTCGCCGAACAACTGGACGAATAGGTTCCGGAATCTGTCACAGCGGCTGTTACGAAACCGCGGGAAAAATAGTTTGCGCGCGCGGTGCGAAGCCTCATAGCCTTCACGGGCACGGAAGAGGGGAGGTCTTCTCCCGCAACCGCTTCCATGCTGTACTTGCCCTTGAACATCCGGACCGGCACGTCCTGCCGGTTCCCGAAGACGCCGAGAGGAGGCGAGACCAATGGCCAGCATCACCAAGAGGGAACTGATCAGCCGTGAGGCCGTCGCCTCCTGCCTGCTCGGTTCCTGCCTGTCCGGCACCGGTGTCTCCGGTGTCGTGGCCGCCCGTCCGGTCTCCCTCGCGGTCCTTCCGACGATTCGTGAGTGTGTCGCAGGCGAGCGACCGACCCAGGCACCCGCGGTAGCGACGGTGGCACAGGCGGATGCCTATGCCTTTACCGGCGCGGCCAACGGTGCCGACAACGGACAGAAGCAGTCGCAGCACCACACGATGTGGGCCTTCCGTGGGCTCGAACCCTGGAGAGATCCAGCCTGATCGGCTGATCAGGTCGGCACCTTCCAGGGCCGCGGAACCCACACCGGGATCCGCGGCCCTTCTGTTTTCCCAAGTGACCCGGTCACCAGCCGGGTCGAAGAGACGACGCACAGACGAGGAACTCACCGCCGTGCACACCCAGACGCACGCCCCGTCCGTACAGCCCGACCCGATCAGCCCGCCCGAGACCACGGAGGACTCCTTGACCGCCCTCACCACGCTCACCGAGCTGGACGACGCCATCGAGCGTCTCGGTGTGGCCGTGCCCTGCCGCAGCTACGACCCGGAGGTCTTCTTCGCCGAGTCGCCCGCGGACGTGGAGTACGCCAAGTCCCTCTGCCAGACCTGCCCGCTGCGCGAGGCCTGCCTCGCCGGGGCCAAGGACCGCCGCGAGCCCTGGGGAGTCTGGGGCGGCGAGCTGTTCGTCCAGGGCGTCGTCGTGCCCCGCAAGCGGCCGCGTGGCCGTCCCCGCAAGAACCCGGTCACGGCATGAGGACCACCGGCACGATCGACCACCCTGCGACGCACGGTCCCGCGCTGCGTCCCCTCCGGAAAACGGAAACCACGATGACCCTTCACAACGAGAACCACGCGAGCATCCGGCCCGACGCGACCGCCGTCCCCCGCCAGAACAGGAACCGAGACATGCAACTCATCCCAGAAGCCATGGCCCGTGTCCATATACAGGAGCGGATGCGGGAGGCCCGGACCGAGCAGCTGAGCCACCGGGTGGTCATCGCCCGCCGCATGCAGCGCCGCGCCGAGCGGGCCTCCCTGCGGGCCCGCCGCGCGCTGGCCATGGCCGTCATGCAGTGAGCCGCGCGGTGGCCGGTCCGGCACTGCCGGGCCGGCCACCGGCGCAGGAGCACCGGGGAGCCGGGGCGGGGAACCGCCCCGGCTCCCCTTCTTCCCGCTTTCCCGGTGTCGTCCTTTCCGGGCCCCTGATCCTCCGTGAACCGCCGTGATCCGCCTACGCGGTGGTCTCCGTCATCTCCGCGCCGTCCTCCAGGTCGTCCATGCCGTCCAGGTCCGGGTCGGCGTCCTCCTCCGGCAGGAAGCCCGGCACCCACTCCTCCATCTCGTCACGCATCCGGACCTGCGCGCCGAGCTGGCACAGCACTCCGATCGTGCTGAGCGTCACCCGGTGGATCAGCAGGTACGAGGGCGGCAGGTTGAGCCGCTTGCCCAGCTGGTAGGCGGGGGAACGCGGATCGGCGATCCGGGTCGCCTGCTCCCGCATCCAGCCCCGGGAGAAGGTGAACTCCTCCACCTGCGCGGGTTCGATGATCGGCAGGAGGTAGTCCATCACCGCCTCCGGGTCCAGCTCGACCGTCGGCTTGACGAAGCCCTCGTCGCACAGCAGCTCGTAGACCGATGCCGCGTCGCCGTCGAGGGTCATCCGCAGCGCGGTGCCGATCGTCGGGGGCAGCCCCTCCGGCAGCCGGTCGACCGTGCCGAAGTCCATCACCCCCAGCCGCCACTCCTCCGGCGGGCCGTCGGGGGCGTCGTCGGTCAGCAGCCGGAAGTTCCCCGGGTGCGGGTCGGCGTGCAGCAGTCCGGTGCGGGCCGTACCCGAGAAGAGGAAGCGGGCCAGCAGCTGTCCGGCCCTGTCCCGCTCGGCCTGCCCGCCGTCCCTGATCACCTCGGACAGGGGGACTCCCGACAGCCACTCGGTGATCAGCACCTGGTCGCACTGGTACACCACCTCCGGCACCCGTACGTCCGGGTCACCGGCGAACTCCTCGGCGTACGCCTGCTGCGCCTGTGCCTCCAGGCCGTAGTCCAGCTCCTCGGTGACCCGGTCGCGCAGCTCCGAGATCAGGGGCTTGACATCCAGGCCCGGCACGAGCGGCCCCAGCAGCCGGGCGAAGCGCCCCAGTTGGTTCAGATCCGACACGAGCGCCTCGCCGGCGCCCGGGTACTGCACCTTCACCGCCACCGAACGCCCGTCGTGCCAGACGCCGCGGTGCACCTGGCCGATCGAGGCAGCCGCCGAGGGCTTGTCCTCGAACTCCTCGAACAGCTCCCGCCAGTCCTCACCCATCCGCTCGGCCAGCACGGCGTGCACGGTGGTCACGGGCATCGGCGGCGCCGCCTCCTGGAGTTTCGTCAGTGCCGCGCGGTACGGCCCGGCCACCTCCTCGGGGAGCGCCGACTCGAAGACCGACAGGGCCTGGCCGAACTTCATGGCCCCGCCCTTCAGCTCCCCGAGGACCTTGAACAGCTGCTCGGCGGTGCGCTGCTGCATCTCGTTCCCGACCAGTTCCGCGGAGTAACCGCCGATCCGCTTGCCCAGTCCCCAGGTCGCACGCCCCGCCATCCCCAGCGGCAGTGCGGCCAGCTTGGCGGTACGGGTGACGGCCTTGCGCGGAAGATCCGACATGTGCCCCTCCAACTTCCCGACAGCACGACCGAGTGGCAGCGCCGAGGACAGCGGTCATGGGGCCATTGTGGACCTCCGTGCCTCTTCCGCCGAGAGCGGGCGGCCACCCGGCGCGGAATCCGCGGCGGAAGCGGGCGCGGAAACAGCGGCGGACACGGGGGCGGACACGGAAGCGGACACGGAAGCCGCACCGCACGGGCACTCCGGGTGAGGCGGCACCGGCTCCGTCCCGGACCGCAGCCGGGGGAGCACCCAGAGCTGTCTGGAGTCCGCGACCCAGCTCTCGTCCCCGTCCAGGAAGTCCAGCGCGCAGCCGGCGGTGGCCCCCGCCACCACCGCCGACAGCGCCACATCGCAGGCGGGCACCCCCGAACTCCGTGCCGACCGCCACTGCGCCACCACCAGCGGCCAGGCGGGCTCCCGGTCGGCGCACCCGAGCATCAGGCACCCCGCGCACGCCGTGGCTCCCGGCAGCACCAGCGGGCCCACGAAGCCGGTGCCCTCCACCACTCCCGCGTACAGATGCGGCCGCCCGCCGCCGACCAGTTCCTCGGCCGCCGCCTGGTCCGGGGCGTAGGCGGCCAGCCCGTCGCGGGGCGCGATCACCACCAGGGCGATGCCCGGATCCGGTGCCGCGGGCCCCGGCCCGGCCCGCCGGGGCCCGGGAGCCGCCCGCCGCACCGCCCGGTCCGCGGCCGAGGCCCGCCGCCGGCCGCACTGGTCGGCCGCGATACCGCCCGGAGCGGTGTCCCAGGGCGCCACACAACCCCCGTCCACCACTTCGACCCGCCCCACCCCGGCCGCCGACAGCAGCGCCGCCACCGCCGCCCCGACCCGGCCCGCGCCGCGCACCTGCACCCGGGCCTCCGCCCGGGCCGCCAGCCGCCGCACCGCACCGCCCGGCTCCGGCCGGAGCACCGAGAGAGAACCCAGGTCCGGCCGGAGCCGGTCGTCCACCCGGGCCGCGTCCCGCCGGTGCGCGGTGGCGTCGTCCAGCAGCCCGGCGGCCGTGAGCCGGGCCGCCAGCCGGTCGGCCGTGTCCGCCGCCAGCCCCATCCCCTCCGCGGCCTGCCTGAGCTGCGGCAGACTGCGGGTGCCGTCGAACAGCTCCAGGAAGCCGCCGGTCGCGGTGTCCAGCGGGCCCAGCAGCACCGCGTGCGCGGGAGTCACCCCGTACCGCACGGTGTGCCGGTCCCGCCAGGCGCGCCGCAGCGCCGGTTTGATCATCGGATGCACTCGGACCCCCGGATCCAGTGGGAGGAACACCGGCGGGCGCCGGTGGGAGGCGCCCGCCGCTTGCCGGACGGGTCCCAGCATGCGGCTCCCCCGGTGACCGCCGCGGGGAGTTGTCCACACGCCGCGGCATCGGTCGTACTCGTCGTACCGGCGCTGTGCCGGTGCCGGTGCCGGTGCCGGTGACCGGTGCCGCGCCGGCGTGTGCCGCGGCGCGCGGACGTATCCCGCGCTCCGGGGACCGCGACACCGGCGCGTCCCTGGGGGCGTTTCCCCCTGATGCACCCGGAGGCGGGACTTCCGCCGATGTCAGCGGGTAACGTCGTGACGTGTCCGCCGATCCGCTGAACAGCCCCGAACCGTCGCACCACGGCCCCGGCCCCGTCCCGGGCGCGGTACCGGGCGCGGCGGGCCGGGAGCCGGGCGCGGTCGAGGTGCGCCGCAGCTCGCGCCGGCGGCGCACGGTCTCCGCGTACCGCGAGGGCGGCCGCACCGTCGTCCTCATCCCGGCCCGGATGTCCGAGGACGAGGAACGGCGCTGGGTGGGTGTGATGCTCGACAAGCTGGCCGCCCAGGAGAGCAGGCGGATGCTCGACGACGGCGAGCTGGCCGAGCGCGCCGTACGCCTGTCCCGGCAGTACCTCCAGGACCGCGCCCGTCCGGCCTCGGTCCGCTGGGTCACCAACCAGAACACCCGCTGGGGCTCGTGCACCCCCGCCGAGCGCAGCATCCGGCTGTCCCACCGCCTCCAGGGCATGCCGGAGTACGTCGTCGACTACGTCCTCCTGCACGAGCTGGCGCATCTGCTGGTCCCCGGCCACGGCCCGCGGTTCTGGCGGCTGCTGGACGCCTACCCGCGCACCGAGCGGGCCCGCGGCTTCCTGGAGGGCGTGGTCGCCGCCGAACGGCTGCCCAATCTTCCCTGTGACCAGGACGAGTGATACCGGGGGAGTACCGGTTAGCCTGGCGCGACGCAATTCACCGCTTCGGATGGGGGACGGTCGTTACGCATGGCCAGGGAATTCCAACGCGGCCACAAGGCCAGGATCAGCGATCTGACAGCCGGAACGGATCTGTACGTGGGCGTGCGGATCTCCGCGCCCGGGCTGACCTTCGACATCAGCTGCTTCGGCCTCGACGCCGACGAGCGGCTCTCCGACGACCGTTACTTCGTCTTCTTCAACCAGCCCAGGTCGCCGGAGGAGTCGATCCAGCTCCTGGGCGCGCAGGCGGGCGACACCGAGTCCTTCCGGGTGACGCTGGACCGCATCCCGGCGGACATCCGGAAGCTGTCCTTCACCGCCACGATCGACGGCGCGGGGCAGATGTCCCAGATCGACCCCGGCTACCTGCGGATCGTCGCGGGCGGTGAGGAGGTGGCGCGCTACGCGTTCGACGGGTCGGAGTTCACCACCGAGCGCGCCGTGATGCTCGGCGACTTCTACCTGAAGGACGTCTGGCGCTTCGCGGCCGTCGGACAGGGCTTCGACGGCGGTCTGGACGCGCTGCTGAAGCACTTCGGCGGCGAGGTCGCGGAGGAGCAGCCGGAGCCCCCGGCACCCGCCCCCGCCGCGGCGCCCGGATTCGCCCCGCCCGCGGGACCGGCACCCGGTTTCGCGCCCCCGGCGGCACCCGCCGCCCCGCAGCCCGCACCGGCACCGGTCCCGCAGGCGCCGCCGCCCGCTCCGGCCCCGCCCCCGGCTCCCGCGCCCGCCGCCCCGCCCTTCGGACAGCCCGCTCCGGCCCCGTACGGAGGCCCGCCGACCCAGCCGGGCCTCCCCGGCCAGACACCGCCGCCCGCACCGTCCGGCCCGCCCGTGCCCCCGCCTTCGCCCACCGCCCCCACGATGCCCGGCGCGCCCCTGCCCAACCCCTTCGGACAGCCGCAGTCCCCCCACCAGCACCAGCAGCAGCCCTTCGGGCAGGCCCCCGGCCACCCCGGGGGCCCGCCCGGCGGCTTCCCGCCGGTGCCCCAGGGCCCGGCGGCCGGGATCGGCGCCGCACTGGAGAAGTACCGCGAGACACCCACCGGCCGGCGCTGGACCCCGCAGAACTCCGCGCTGATCCGGGCCGACCTCGGTCTCGACGGCCAGGGGGTCCTCGCCCGCCAGGGCAGCATGGTGCTGTACCAGGGCAAGGTCGACTTCTCCTACAAGGGCGCCGGGTTCGCCGGCCGGATCGTCGGCAACGCCACCGGCCAGGAGATGCAGCTGATGCGCTGCACCGGCCGGGGCCAGGTGTTCTTCGCCGAGAACGCCGCCCACGTCCACCCCGTCGAGCTCCAGGGCGACGGCATCTGCGTCTCGGCCGACAACGTGCTCGCCTTCGACGAGGGCCTCCACTACGAGGTGCGCCGGATCGAGGGCCACGGCATCCCCGGCGGCGCCCTGTTCACCATGCAGTTCCAGGGCACCGGCACCGTCGTGGTCAAGACGCAGGGCACCCCGGTCGTCCTGCCCGTCACCCCGACCACCTTCGCGGACAGCCAGGCCGTCGTCGCCTGGTCCGCCGCCGCCCAGGTGATCATCTCCAGCCAGGTGCGGCTGCGCCGCAACGCCTACCCCGGACACAGCGGGGAGACCGTGAACCTCCAGTTCCGCGGCGCGCCCGGCAACTTCGTCGTCGTCCAGCCCTACGAGGTCTGAGGGAGCCCGTCATGAACCAACCAGTGATCCCGGAGATCTCGGGCTACGCCCCGACCCCGCCCGCCGCCCGGATGGAGAACCACGGCGCGCACATGGTGAAGATCGCCATGGCGAGCGGCCAGGACGTCTTCGCCCGCACCGGGTCGATGATCGCCTACGAGGGCTTCATCCAGTACGAGGCCAACCCCCCGGCCGTCCGCCAGGCGGCCTCCCAGTGGCTCACCGGCGAGGGCGCCCCGGTGATGAAGTGCAGCGGCGACGGTGTCCTCTACCTCGCCGACTACGGCGCCGACGTGGTCTGCCTCAACCTGAACAACGAGGCCCTCTCCGTCAACGGCACCAACCTCCTCGCCTTCGACGCCCATCTCCAGTGGGGTGTCGAGCGGGTCAAGGGGCTGGCGAAGCTCGCCGGCCAGGGCCTGTTCAACGTCGGCCTGTCCGGCACCGGCTGGGTCGCCCTCACCTCCCGCGGCACCCCCATCGTGGTGGACTGCGGGCGCGGCGAGGACGAGACCTGTGTCGACCCCGACGCCCTGGTCGCCTGGTCGAGCGGGCTGAAGATCAAGAGCAAGCGCACCATGAAGGCGAGCGCGCTGATCGGCCGCGGCAGCGGCGAGGCGTACCAGATCGCCTTCTCCGGCCAGGGCTTCGTCGTCGTACAGCCCAGCGAGGACAGCACCGACCGCCTGCGCGTGCGGGGCTGAGGGGGAAGGAAGAACCATGCAGAGTCCGCTCTTCGCGTACACCGAGGTCACCAGTCAGGAGCGCTACGCCCTGCAGAACCCGCAGCTGCTGCGGATCCGGCTCGGCGGCCAGGACGACGTGCTCGCCCGCAAGGGCGCGATGGTCGCCTACGAGGGCCTGCTGGAGTTCGACGGCGAATACCAGTCGCACGGGCGCCGCCGCAGGCAGTCGCGCGCCGGGGAGAACCTGGAGCTGATGCGCTGCTCCGGGCAGGGCACGGTCTACCTGGCCAACCTCGCCCAGTACGTCCACGTCATGGACGTGGACTCCGCCGAGGGCCTGACGGTCGACAGCTCCTACGTCCTGGCCCTGGACTCCGGTCTGAACTGGGAGGTGATCGCGGTGGACAGCCAGTTCGGCATCTCCGGCTCCGGCGCGTACAACCTCAACATCACCGGCCGCGGCAAGGTCGCCCTGATGACCTCCGGCCAGCCGCTGGCGCTCCAGGTCACCCCGGAGCGGTACGTCAGCGCCGACGCCGACGCGGTGGTGGCCTGGTCCAGCTCGCTGCGGGTGCAGATGCAGGCCCAGACCAGCTCGCAGAGCGTGTTCCGGCGGCGCGGCAACACCGGGGAGGGCTGGGAGCTGAGCTTCATGGGCCAGGGCTTCGCCCTCGTCCAGCCCAGCGAGCTGCTCCCCCCGCAGAACGCGATGACCGGCCAGGGCGTGCGGGCGCAGTACGGCGCGGGCCGGCAGGGCGCGGCCGGCCAGAACCCGGGCAACATCTTCACCAACCGGTAGGCCGGGCGGCACGGGCCGCGCCCGCGCGCCGAAGCCGCTCAGCGGCTCACAGCAGCGCGCGGGTGCGGTCCGCCAGCCGGACGACGGAGTCGTCCGCCACGTCCGCCACCTCGTTCCAGCCGAACCAGCGCAGCTCCAGCGACTCCTCGCTGACCGCTTCCAGGGCGCCCTCGGGCGCCAGGACGGCGTACTGCACGTCCAGATGCCAGGCGCAGGGCGTCAGATGCCGGTCGAGCCGCACCGGGCCGCCCGGCAGCGGGACGAGCCCGGTGATGCCCGACTCCTCGGTGGCCTCCCGCAGGGCGGCACCGGCGAGCGTGGTGTCGCCGGGCTCGCAGTGCCCGCCCGTCTGGAGCCACATCCGCAGCTTGCGGTGGAGCGTCAGCAGCACCCGCCCGCGGCGGGGGTCCACCACGAGGGCACTCGCCGTGAGGTGGCCGTCCGCACAGGACTTCCACATCCCGTCGGGGTGGGCGGCCAGATGGTCGCCGTACGCCAGCCGCAGCGTGTGCTGTGTGTCGTCCGGCGCGGGCCACTCCTTCAGGACCCGCGCCGCGTCCTCGTGCAGGCTCACCGGGCGCCGCCGCCGGTGCCGCTCCCGTCGTCCCCGCTCCCGTCGTCCGGTCCGTCTCCGCGGCCGTCCCCCCGCTCCCCGGCGGTCCCGCCGCCGTCCGGTCCGTCCCCGCCGTCCTTGCGCAGCAGCCCCTCCAGCTCCGAGAAGTCGAGCTGCTCGCGGTGGACGAAGCCGTCCGGATCGTCGAGGTCCTCGGCGGTCGGCAGCATGTCCGGGTGGGCCCACAGCCCGTCGCGGCCGTCCAGCCCGCGGGCGTCGGTGAGCGAGGCCCACAGCCGGGAGGCGTCGCGCAGCCGCCTCGGCCGCAGCTCCAGACCGATCAGGGTGGCGAAGGTCTGCTCGGCCGGACCGCCGGTGGCGCGGCGGCGGCGCAGCGTCTCGCGCAGTGCCGCCGCGGACGGCAGATGCGGCTCCGCGGCGGCGTGCACCACCGCGTCCACCCAGCCCTCGACGAGGGCGAGCGCCGTCTCCAGCCGGGCCAGGGCCGCCTTCTGCTCGGGGGTGTCCTGCGGCCGGAACATGCCCTCCTGCAGCGCCTCCTGCAGCTCCTCCGGGCGCGACGGGTCGAGCTGCCCGACGAGGTCCTCCAGCCGGGCGGTGTCCACCTTGATGCCCCGCGCGTACCCCTCGACCGCGCCGAACAGGTGCGAGCGCAGCCACGGCACATGGCCGAACAGCCGCTGGTGCGCCGTCTCGCGCAGCGCCAGGTACAGCCGCACCTCGTCCAGCGGAACGCCCAGGTCCTTGCCGAAGGCCGCGACGTTGAGAGGCAGCAGGGCGGCCTTCCCCGCCGGGCCCAGCGGCAGCCCGATGTCGGTGGAGCCGACCACCTCACCGGCCAGCACGCCCAGCGCCTGCCCGATCTGGGTGCCGAACATCGCGCCGCCCATGGAGCGCATCATGCCGAGCAGCGGGCCCGCCATGGCCTGCATCTCCTCGGGCAGCACACCGCCCATGGCCGCCCCGACCTGCTCGGCGACCGGGTCCACCAGCTCCTTCCAGACCGGCAGGGTGGCCTCCACCCACTCGGCGCGGCTCCAGGCGACCGCCGAGCCCGCCCCGGAGGGCAGCGAGGTCACCCCGTCCAGCCACAGGTCGGCCAGCCGTACGGCCTCCTCGACGGCCACCCGCTCCTGCGGGCCGACACTGGCGTCCTTGGTGCCGTCCGGGGTGCCCGCGGCGACGGTCTGCCGGGCGATGTCCTTGGCCATGTCCCAGTTGACCGGACCGCCCTCGTAGCTGAGCATCTGGCCCAGCCGCTGGAAGGCGGCGCCCAGGTCGTTCGGGTCGAAGCCGCCGGGTCCGCCGCCCAGCGAGCCGAACATCGCCGCGAGCGGGTTGTCGGCGCCGCCCTGGCCGCCGAACCCGAACGGGCCCGACCCCTGGCCGCCCTGATCGCCCTTGCCGCCCTTCTTCCGGCCGTCGTCGCCCTCCTCCGGCTCCTCGGGCGGAAGGCCGAATCCGAATGGGATGTCACTCACGGGGTTCCTCGGCTCTGCTGGTGGGATGGATGGGATGGACGGAGTGGAGCGGGACGGGTGGAGCCGCGGCCGGACGGGGCGCGGCGCGGGTGCGCGACGGTGACCCTTACGTCCAGCCTAGACACCTCTCGTGCAGGATGGACCCTGCGTACGTCGTACCAGAGACAACCGGGGGAGACACCGGGTGAGTTCCCAGGAGCCAAACGTTCGCGGTCCGCGTAACGGTGCCGCGGGCCGCGCCGTCGCGGTCACCGGTGCCGCGTCGGGGATCGGCGCGCTGCTCACCGAGCGGCTGGTGGCCTCCCCCGAGGTGGGGCGGGTCGTCGCCATCGACGAGCGGCACGGCGGCACGGACGGCGCGCGGTGGCACCTCCTGGACGTGCGGGACCCCGCCATCGCCGACCGGCTGCGCTGCGACGGCGATCCGGTGGACACCGTGGTGCATCTCGCCGTCGACCTGGATCTGGAGACCGATCCCGCCGCCCGTACCGCCTACAACGTCCGCGGCACCCAGACGGTGCTGACCGCGGCGGCCGCCGCGGGGGTGCGCCGGGTCGTGCTGTGCACCTCGGCGATGGTCTACGGGGCGCTGCCCGACAACGACGTGCCGCTGGCCGAGGACGCCGAGCTGCGGGCGACCGCCGAGGCCACCGGCGTCGGCGACCTGCTGGAGATCGAGCGCCTCGCCCGGCGCGCGCCCCGCGCGCATCCCGGCCTGAACGTCACCGTGGTGCGTCCCACCGTGCTGGTCGGTGGCGTGGACACCGCCCTGACCCGCTACTTCGAGTCGCCGCGCCTGCTGGTCGTGGCCGGCTCCCGGCCCCGCTGGCAGTTCTGCCACCTCGAGGACCTGGCCAGTGCCCTGGAGTACGCGGCCCTGGAGAAGGCCGAGGGCGAGCTGGCGGTCGGCTGCGACGGCTGGCTGGAGCAGGAGGAGGTCGAGGAACTGTCCGGGATCCGCCGCATGGAGCTGCCCCCGGCCGTGGCGCTCGGCGCGGCCTCCCGGCTGCACCGTCTGGGGCTGACGCCCTCCCCGGCCGGCGACCTGGCGTACACCATGCACCCCTGGGTGGTCAGTGGCTCCCGGCTGCACGAGGCGGGCTGGCGGCCGAAGTGGACGAACGAGCAGGTGCTGGCCGAGCTGCTGCACGAGGTGGCCGGACGGCACACCGTCGCGGGACGGCGGCTGGGCCGCAAGGACGCCACCACGCTCGGCGCCGCGGGCGCCACCGTGGCCCTGGTGGGCACCGCCGCCCTGGTCCGCCGCGCCCGTAGGACCCGCCGCCGGATGTGACCGCGATGTGACCGCGCCCCGGCGGACACGCCCCGGTGCGGACACGACGGTAAGCCGCCGTGCCGTGTGCCGGGTCCGTGGGGCACCATGACCCCATGCCACAGACGTACGACCATGCGGGCGAACGGGCGGCGTCCGATCCGATCCGGCTGCTCGCGATCCGCGACACCCCGCTCTCCGTGGACGAGGTCCTCTCGGCCGTCGGCGACTCCGCCGCGGGCGGTACCGCGCTGTTCGCCGGCACGGTACGCGACCACGACGGCGGCACCGGAGTGACCGGGCTCTCCTACTCCTCGCATCCGACGGCCGGGGCCGAGCTCCGCCGGGTCGCGGAGAAGGTGGCCGCCGACTTCCCCGTCCGGGCGCTCGCCGCGGTGCACCGGGTGGGTGACCTGTCGATCGGCGACCTGGCGGTGGTGGTCGCCGTCTCCTGTGCGCACCGCGCCGAGGCCTTCGAGGCGTGCCGCCGCCTGATCGACGACCTGAAACACCAGGTGCCGATCTGGAAGCACCAGACCTTCACCGACGGCACCGAAGAGTGGGTCGGCGCGTAGCGCTGTCCTTGAGGGGTGGTGGCCGGGTGACGGGTGGGAGGGTCGGCGCGTAGCGCCGCCGTTCTCCGGGAATGCCCGGCCGGTCGCCGGGAACAGGTCCCGCACGGCCGGTACCGGGAGCGGCCGGCTTCCGGGACACGGGCCACCCCGCCGGAGTGGTCTTTCCGTCGGGGATCTAGTCTGCTCATAGGCCGGTTTTGGCGTTATCCGAGGAATCGGGAGGTCACTGTGGCGGCACTCGCCTGGTTGCTGATTCCGTTCGCCGCCGCGGTCGGGGCGGCCGTCTGGTCCGTCTGGGCCGCCAGGAGACCCAGCGGCGCCGGGGACGCCGAGGGGGTCGCCGGGTACGAGGCGTTCCGCGCGGCCATGGAGCGGCCCCAGGGGCTCCCCGACGCACGGGCGCACCGGCGGGAGGGCGCCGCGGAGCCCCGTCCCGCGATCACCCCGGCAGCCGACTGACAGGGCTGTCCCGTACTGTCGTGGCATGCCACGCAGGACCGCGACGATGCTCACCTCCACCCTGCTGCTCATAGCCGTCCTCTGCGCCGGGGCCCTGATCAGGGTCCCGTACGCGGAGATGTCCCCCGGGCCCACGGTCAACACGCTCGGCGAGCACGGCGGCAAGCCGGTGCTGAGCATCGAGGGCAGAAGGACGTACGAGAGCTCCGGGCATCTCAACATGACCACCGTCCGGGTCACCGGCGCGGACTACCGGATGAACCTCGTGGAGGCCGTCCACGGCTGGCTGGCGGAGGACAGCGTGGTCGTCCCGCACGAGACCCTCTACCCCGACGACAAGTCGGCCGAGGAGGTGCGGGAGGAGAACGCCGAGGAGTTCAGCCAGTCGCAGGAGAGCGCCAAGGTGGCCGCCCTGCGGGAACTGGGGATCCCGGTCGGCGAACGGGTGGTCGTCGCCTCCGTGGTCAAGGGCGCGCCGGCCCAGGGCCGGCTCCACGCCGGGGACGTGATCACGGCCGTGGACGGGAAGCCGGTGGAACGGCCGGACGACGTCGCCGCTCTGGTGACCGAGCACGGGCCCGGCGAGGAGGTGGTCTTCACCGTCGTTCCGGCCAAGCGCGCGGAGGAGGCCGAGAAGAAGGGTGAGGAGCTCACCGGGGGCCGGGAGGTCACCGTCACCACCACCGCGGCCGAGGACGACCAGCGGGCCATCGTCGGGATCCAGGCGGGCCTCGACCACACCTTCCCGTTCGAGATCGACATCCGGCTCGCCGATGTCGGCGGTCCCAGCGCCGGACTGATGTTCGCCCTCGGCATCATGGACAGGCTCACCCGGGAGGATCTCACCGGGGGCGAGTTCGTGGCCGGTACGGGCACGATCGACGGCGAGGGGAAGGTCGGCCCGATCGGCGGCGTCCAGATGAAGACCATCGCCGCCCGGGAGAAGGGCGCCGAGTACTTCCTCACCCCCGAGGCGAACTGCGCCACCGCCGCCCGCTCCGTCCCCGACGGTCTGACCCTGGTGGAGGTCGGCACGATCGACGACGCGCTGGCGGCCCTGGCGGACATCAGGGAGGGGGACACCGGCGCCCTGCCGCGCTGCGCGGCGGACTGACCCGGCCCCCTCCCCTCCGTCTTCCCGTTCCCCGCGCTGCCCCGTCCTCAGTCGGTGAAGGTGCCGGCCAGCGCCTCGGCGAGCCCCGGCACCAGGTCCGGGCCGGTCAGCACCTCGGTCGGCGAGTCCTTCTCGCGCAGCCGCAGGGCCGTCTCCCGGGCGCCGTCCCGCAGCACCGCCACGGTCATCCGCACCTCCCGGCGCTCGGGGTGCTCGGCGACCCAGCGCGCCAGTCGCTCCTCCGCGCCCTCCTCCTGGAGCTCCCGGGGAACGGAGGTCTCGGCCGACGGCGGCAGCATCAGCCGCTCCACCGTCATCGCGCATCCGGCGACCGCGTCGGGCCAGGCGATGGTGCCGAGGAACTCGTCGAGCGGTATTCCGGCGGGCAGCTCGTCCTGCTCGACCGGGGTGAGGGAGGCGGGGGCGGCACCGCTGCCGCCGCCCCGGCCGGCCGGATCATCCTGACCGCTCTCGCCGCCGAGCCCGAGCCGGTCGGCCAGCACGGGTTCCTCGGCGCGCAGCCGGTCGGTGTCCACCAGGGCGAACAGGCGGGCGGGCTGGTCCCAGCCCAGGCCCGCGGCGTACTCGTCGATCTCGAGCACCGCGCGGGTCAGCGGGCTGGCGGCGAGAGGTGTGCCGTCGTCGGTGATGTTGTCCATCCCCATATCGTGCCGCCGAACACCCCGGAAACGGGAACCGGGTAAAGCTTGAGTAAGTTGCATGGGTGGGGCCCTAGCATTCGGGGCCTGTTCCATCCGCTGCGAATTTTCGAGGTGCGCACCTTGGCTTTCCAGATGCCGGACCGGGGCTCAGGCGGGCCCACCGGACCACGGATCAGTGTCGGCAGGCCCTCCGGGCGCGCCAAGACCCTGCTGATGACAGCGGGCGTGCTCGCCGTACTGGCCATGCTTTTCGTCATGTTCGCCGGTTTCTGGACCGACTGGTTGTGGTATCGGTCGGTCCAGTACACCAATGTCTTCACCACCACCCTGTGGACCAAGATCGGCATGTTCGCCGTCTTCGGCCTTCTGATGGCCGGAGCCGTCGGCGTCAACATCTGGCTGGCCCACCGGCTGCGGCCCCCGCTCAGCGCGATGTCGCTGGAGCAGCAGAGTCTCGACCGTTACCGGATGGGCATCGCCCCGTACAAGAAGTGGGTGCTGCTGGGGGTCACCGCGCTGGTCGGGCTGATCGCCGGCGCCTCCGCGGCAGGCCAGTGGCGCACCTGGCTGCTGTGGTTGAACGGGGTCCCCTTCGGCACCGAGGATCCCCAGTTCGGCAAGGACGTCTCGTTCTACGCGTTCGACCTGCCCTGGTACCGCTTCCTGCTGAGCTTCGGCTTCGCGGCCGTCGTGCTCTCCCTGCTCGCCGCCGCGCTGGTGCACTACCTCTACGGCGGGCTGCGGCTCACCACCCCGGGCGCCCGCGCGACCTCCCAGGCCACCGGCCACCTGTCGGTGCTGCTCGGGCTCTTCGTCGCGCTCAAGGCGGTGGCGTACTGGCTGGACCGCTACGGCCTGGCGGTGAAGTCCGGCGACTTCAAGGCGACCGACAACTGGACGGGCCTGCGGTACGTCGACGCCAACGCGTATCTCCCGGCGAAGACGATCCTGTTCTTCATCGCCGCGATCTGCGCGGTGCTCTTCTTCGCCACCCTGTGGCGGCGCACCTGGCAGCTGCCGGTGATCGGCTTCGGCCTGATGGTCCTCTCGGCGATCCTCATCGGCGGGCTCTACCCGGCGATCGTGCAGAAGTTCCAGGTCCAGCCGAACGAGCAGGCCAAGGAGACGCCGTACATCAAGAAGAACATCGACGCCACCCGCGACGCGTACGACATCGCGGACTCGGAGGTCTCGGACTACGAGGGCCAGAGCGAGGCGAGCAACGAGGAGCTGCGCGAGGCGGCGAACACCACCGCCAGCATCCGGCTGCTCGACCCGAACGTGGTCTCGCCCAGCTTCCAGCAGCTCCAGCAGGTCCGCAGCTACTACCAGTTCCCGGCCACCCTGGACGTGGACCGGTACACCACCGAGGACGGCGCGGAGCAGGACACCGTCATCGGTCTGCGCGAGATCAACATCAACGGCATCACCGAGCGCAACTGGATCAACGACCACTTCAAGTACACCCACGGCTTCGGCATCGTGGCCGGCAAGGGCACCGAGGTGGCCTCGACCGGCGCGCCGGAGTTCATCGAGAAGAACCTCCCGCCGACCGGTGAGCTCGGCGACTACGAGCCGCGGGTCTACTACGGCGAGAAGACCACGCAGTACTCCATCGTCGGCGGTCCCCAGAAGGAACTGGACTACATCTCCGGCAGCGAGGAGAAGACCTACAGCTACAAGGGCGACAGCGGGGTCAGCCTGGAGAACCCGGTGAACCGCGCCGCCTACGCCGTGACCTTCGGCGAGCCGCAGATCCTGTACTCGGGGGCGATCGGCGACGGCTCACGGATCCTGTACAACCGCACGCCCAAGGAGCGCGTCGAGGCGGTGGCCCCCTGGCTGACCATCGACGGCGACCCGTACCCGGCGGAGGTGGACGGGCGCATCCAGTGGCTCGTCGACGCCTACACCACCACCAACCAGTACCCGTACTCCTCCCGCACGACCCTGGGCGAGACCACGGCCGACGCGCTGACCGACGGCCAGCGCTCGGTCATCGCCCAGCAGAACCGGGTCAACTACATCCGCAACTCGGTCAAGGCCACCGTCGACGCCTACACGGGCGACGTGAAGCTGTACCAGTGGGACACCCAGGACCCGATCCTGAAGACCTGGATGAAGGCCTTCCCCGACACGGTCGAGCCGCGCGGGGAGATCGGCGACGAGCTGATGGCGCACTTCCGCTACCCGCAGGACCTGTTCAAGGTCCAGCGCGAGCTGCTGACCCGCTACCACGTCACCAGCGCCAGCCAGTTCTACAGCGGCAGTGAGCGCTGGCAGGTGCCGGACGACCCGACGCACAAGGGCAACGCGGTCCCGCCGTACTACCTCAGCATGAAGATGCCGGACCAGGAGGAGCAGACCTTCTCCCTGACCACGACCTTCAACCCCAGCGGGCGCGAGACCCTGGGCGCCTTCATGGCGGTCAACGCGGACGCCCGCAGTGAGGACTACGGCACGATCAGGATCCTGAAGCTGCCGTCCAACACCACGGTCTCCGGTCCACAGCAGGTGCAGAGCCGCTTCAACTCGGACACCGACATCGCGAACGAGATCAACATCCTCCAGCGCGGTGACTCGGAGATCGAGTACGGCAACCTGCTCACCGTGCCGCTGGAGGGCGGACTGCTCTACGTCGAACCGGTCTACGTCCGCGGTGCGGGCACCAACTACCCGCTGCTGCGGAAGGTGCTGGTGACCTACGGCGAGGAGACCGCCTTCGAGGACACCCTCGGCGAGGCGCTGAACGTGGTCTTCGGCGTCGACGGGACGGAGGAGACCCCGGGCGAGGAGGAGCAGCCCCCCGGTGAGGAGGAGCAGCCCGGTGAGACTCCCGCCGATCCTCCGGCCTCCGGGAACGCGACCGTGCAGGAGGCCCTCCAGGACGCCCAGGAGGCGTTCGAGGCGGGCCAGGAGGCGCTGGCCGAACAGGACTGGGAGGCCTACGGCCAGGCGCAGCAGGACCTGGACGACGCTCTCCAGCGGGCCGCCGAGGCGGAGCAGTCCGCGGACGGCGGCGCCGAAGAGGGTCGCCGGGAGGAGTGAACCGGGGGTGAGCGGGCTCCCTCCGCGCCGTGGTAGTGTTGTGAACACAACGGCGCGGGGTGGAGCAGCTCGGTAGCTCGCTGGGCTCATAACCCAGAGGTCGCAGGTTCAAATCCTGTCCCCGCTACTGACGAAGAGGGGCCCGGAGTCATCGACTCCGGGCCCCTCTTCCGTGTGTTCTCCCCCGTGTGGGGGATGTGAGGACGTATGTACCCAACGGACGTTTGGGTTTGGGTGGTTGCTCTATCGGGAAGTCGACAAAACGCTGAAGTGACTTGGCTGTCGACGGTATACCAGGTGTACGCGGGTTGCGGGTGGTGCGACGATGGGCCTCATGGGGGACAAGGCGAGACTTGAGGGCGTGGGTGGTGGTGTGAGTCGTACCGACACCCGCGCCGCTCATGGCGCTCACACCGCCCGCGAGGTTCACGACACGGACGCCGACACCGCCGCCGCCAGCGCGCTCGGGGCCCGACTGCTGCGCCGGGGGGACCTGGAGGGCGCCGAGCCGCCACTGCGCGCGGCCACCGCCGCCGGTGACCGGGCCGCCGCGAACAACCTGGGGGTCCTGCTCCACCAGCGCGGCCTGCGCGAGGAGGCCGCGGGCTGGTGGCGGATAGCGGCCCTCGCGGGATCGGCCGCGGCGGCCCACTCCCTGGGCCGTCACCACCGCGAGCGCGGCGACGAGACGGCGGCCGAGTACTGGCTGCGGCAGTCCGCCGAGTCCGGGCACGTCCTCGGCGCGTACTCCCTCGCCGACCTGCTGGAGCACCGCGGCGAGGACGGCGCCGAGGAGTGGTTCCGGGCCGCCGCCGAGCGCGGCCACCGCGAGGCGGCGTACCGCCTCGCCCGGATCCTGGCGCGGCGCCCGGACGGGGGTGCCGAGGCCGGGCAGTGGTACCGCCAGGCCGCGGCCCGCGGCCACCGGCGTGCCGCGCTGCGGCTGGGCGAGCTCCTGGAGGAGCGCGGCGAGTCCCAGGAGGCGGCCCGCTGGTACCTGACGGCCGCCAGGGACGGGGAGCCGCGCGCCGCCTGCGCGCTGGGCTTCCTGCTGCGGGACGCGGGCGACACCGACAGCGCCGCCGAGTGGTGGCGCCGGGCCGCCCTGGACGGCGACGGCAACGCGGCCAACGCCCTGGGCGCACTGCACGCCGAGCGCGGCGAGCGGCAGTCCGCGGAGCGCTGGTACCGCGTCGCGATGGAGGCCGGCGACATCAACGGCGCCTTCAACCTGGGACTGCTGTGCGCCGCCCAGGGCCGTACCGCCCAGGCCGAGCAGTGGTACCGCCGTGCCGCCTACGCCGGGCACCGCGAGGCCGCCAACGCGCTCGCCGTACTGCTGCTGCAGCGCGGGGACGCGGCGGGCGCCGAGCCGTGGTTCTCCAAGGCCGCCGAGGCCGGCAGCGTGGACGCCGCGTTCAACCTCGGCATCCTGCACGCGGGCCGCGGCGAGGACGCCCTGGCCAGGCAGTGGTACGAGCAGGCGGCGGCGGCCGGCCACACCGAGGCCGCGCTCCAGGTGGGCATGGCGCTGCTGCACGAGGGCGACACCCACACCGCCGAGCGGCATCTGCGCCGCGCGGCGGGGGGCGGCAGCGTGGAGGGCGCCTTCCGGCTCGCCGCGCTGCTGGAGCGCCAGATGCCGACGGCGGACGCCCTCGATCCGCAGGGCCCGCCCGCCGAGTACGAGGAGTGGTACGAGCGGGCCGCCGAGCAGGGGCACCGGCGCGCACAGGTCCGGCTGGGCATGTACGCCTCGGCGCGCGGTGACGTGGTGCGGGCCGCCCGCTGGTACCGCACCGCGGCGGAGGCGGGCAGTCGCAACGGCGCCTTCAACCTCGGGCTGCTGCTGGCCCGGGAGGGCAGCGAGCCGGAGGCCGCCCTGTGGTGGACCCGGGCCGCCGAGGCCGGCCACGGCCGGGCGGCTCTGCAGCTGGCGCTGCTCAACGCCCGGCGCGGCGACCTGGCGGCGGGCCGTCACTGGTGCACCCGTGCGGTCGAGCTGGGCCCGCCGGAGGTCGCGGAGCGCGCGGCCAGGCTGAGCGAGGCACTCCACGAGGAGCTGACGGCCTGAGCGCCCCGGGAGCTCCGGGGCGCTCGGTGTTCGCGGGCCCGGCAGTGGCGATTTGCACAGGTGGCCGGGATGGGGTTAAGGTTGTGAACACAACGGCGCGGGGTGGAGCAGCTCGGTAGCTCGCTGGGCTCATAACCCAGAGGTCGCAGGTTCAAATCCTGTCCCCGCTACTGCGGACGGTGGCCCGGATCCCCAGGGATCCGGGCCACCGTCGTATGCGTCGGCCGTATGCGCCCGGTGCCTCCTCCGCTCCCTCACGCGCGTTCTCGCCGTGCGCCGGGCACGGGGCTTCCGAGGGAGGGCTAGGCGGAGGCGCAGGAGGGGCACAGCCCCCGGAAGGTGACCGTCGCCTCGTCGAGCGTGAAACCGAAGCGCTCCGTCTCGGGGAGCAGGGCCAGGGGGTCCCCCGAGGGGCGGACGTCGCGGATCGCCCCGCACTTCGAGCAGACCAGGTGCTGATGGGCGCGATGCGCGTTCGGGTCGTACCGCTTGGCACGGCCGTCGGTGCTGACCTCGAGCACCTCACCGAGCGAGACCAGTTCGCCGAGGATGTTGTACACCGTGGCGCGGGCGATCTCCGGCAGCCTCCCGGCCGCGAGCGCGTGCACCTCGTCGGCGGTGTAGTGGACATGCTCACCATCGAGCACCTCGGCGACGACCCGCCGCTGGGCGGTCAGCCGCCAGCCGCGGTCCCGGAGGCGTTGAAGCAGGTCACTCATGCTCCCACCTTAACAGCGGCCGTCCATGGCCGGATTTCATATGATCTTGGCCTTCCTCTCGGTCTGGATGGTGTCCAAGGTGAGATCCTGTCCAGGAGATGTGTGCAGCCGTGCGGAGCGAGGCCGGGAGGGCCCCGAGCGCTCCGGAGGAGCCGGGTGCCGCCGGGTCCCGGTCCTCCTGCGCGGCTTCCTCCGGTGCGGCCCCCCCCGTTCCTCCGGTGCGGCCCCCCGGCGGGGCGGAGGGCGGTGCCCTCAGACCGGTACCGCGTCGGCGGCGGCCATCGGTCCGTGGCCGGGAGCGGACGCCCAGCAGCGGACGATGTCGCGGACGGAGACCACCCCCACCGGTTCGTGGCCGTCCAGCACGATCAGATGGCGGAAGCCGCCGCGGGTCATGGCCCGCGCGGCATCGTCCAGGGTCCAGTCGGGGGCGGCGAAGACCACGTCGGTGGTGGTGTGCAGATGCGCCGGCTCCCGGTCGGGATCCTGGCCGGCGCCCACGGAGTTGAGGATGTCGCGTTCGGTGAGGATCCCGATGCCGCCGGCGTCGGGATCGAGGACGACGGCCGCGCCGACCCGGCGGGCGGACATCAGCCGGGCGGCCTGGCGGAGTGTGTGGGCGGGGCCGATGGTGAGGACCACTGTGCTCATGGCGTCACGGACGAGGGTGGGCATGGCGTTGGTGCCACCTCCTTGGTGGAATCCCCGCACGAGAAGGAATTCACAAGCTCACAAGCGCGGGGATTCTCATGTTCACATGATGTCCGGAGCCCAACAAGGGGGCGTGCGGGGGCAGTCGGCCGGCCGGCGGACCGCCACGCGCCCGCCCGGCCGTGACCGCCGCCTGCCCGGAGCGCCGCCGGGTGCCGCTAACCGCCCAGGTAGGACAGCAGATCCTCGTGCAGCAGTCCGTTGGAGGCCGCCGCGTCCCCGCTGTGCGGGCCCGCGCGCCCGTCCAGACCGGTGAAGGCGCCGCCCGCCTCCTGCACGATGACCGCGTTCGCCGCCATGTCCCACAGCGACAGCTCCGGTTCGGCGCACATGTCCACCGAACCCTCGGCGACCATCATGTACGGCCAGAAGTCGCCGTAGCCGCGGGTGCGCCAGCACTCCCGGGTCAGGTCCAGGAAGCCGCCCAGCCTGCCGCGCTCCTCCCAGCCGCTCAGCGAGGAGTACGCGAACGACGCGTCCCGCACCCGGCTCACCCGGGACACCGACAGCCGGGTCGCCGAGGACAGGCTGCGGCCGGTGTACGCACCGGCGCCCAGCGCCGCCCACCAGCGCCGGTTCAGGGCCGGGGCCGACACCACCCCGACCACCGGACGGTCGCCGCCCTCGCCCCGCTCCATCAGGGCGATCAGCGTGGCCCACACCGGAACGCCGCGCACGTAGTTCTTGGTGCCGTCGATCGGGTCGATCACCCAGCGGCGCGGCCCCTGCCCGTCACCGCCGAACTCCTCGCCCAGCACCGCGTCGCGCGGCCGGGCCCGTTGCAGGGAGGTGCGGATCAGCTCCTCGGCCGCCTTGTCCGCCTCGCTCACCGGAGTCATGTCGGGCTTGGTCTCGACCTTCAGGTCGAGGGCCTTGAACCGCTCCATGGTGGTGGCGTCGGCGGTGTCGGCCAGCACATGGGCCAGGCGCAGGTCATCGTGGTAGTCCGGCATGGACGAAACAGTATCCAGGCCTGCCGGGACCGGCCACACGGGAGTGGCCGACCGGGTGGCAGGAAACGGGCGGCGCGCCCGGCACCCTTGACACCCTCTGTCACCGCGCCGATGCTGTGCGGCGACCCGCCGTGCCCGGGGAGGCCGGATGTCCTCAGCGATGCCCCCGCCGATGCCCCCGGCGACGCCCTTGCCGACACCCCCGGCCGGATCTCCCGCGCCGTCCTCCGCCGGGGGGCCCAGGGGGTCCTCCCGGGCGTCCCCGGCGAGGCCGCCGGCGCGGCAGCGCCTGCTGCGCGCGGCCCGCGCCGCCCTCGCCGGCCGGCCCTGGCCCCGCATCCGCATGGTGGAGGTCGCCCGGGCGGCCGGAGTCTCCCGGCAGACCCTCTACAACGAGTTCGGCTCCAAGGAGGGGCTCGGGGCGGCCCTGGTGGCCGACGGTGTGGAGACCTTCCTGGAACGCACCGCGCGCACCGCCGCCGAGGAGGTCCGGGAGGGCGCCGATCCCGTGGCGGGCTGCGCGGCGGCGGCCGCCGGGGTGGTGCGCGCGGCGCACGACGATCCCCTGGTCCGCGCGGCCCTCACCGGCTGCTGGGAGCCCCGGCTGCCGCTGCCGGACGTACCGGCGGACCGGCTGGCGGCGCGGCTGCGCGACCGTACGCTCGACGGCCTGGCCGCCGCCCGGACGTCCGTCCCCGGCACCGCCGCCGACTCCGGGCCCGAGCTGCGCCGCGCCTGCGAGGTGGGGCTGCGGCTGGCGCTGTCCTACGTCGTCGCGCCCTGCGAGGGGCCGCCCGAGGCCACCGAGGAGGCCGCGGGCGCCCATGTCCTCCAGGTGCTGCGGGCCCTGCTGGACTGACCTCCGCCGTCCGGCCGGTCCCCGCGAGGACCCGGCCGCCTGCCGGGGCCCCGGTCGCCCCTCAGTCCTCCTCCCGGTGCTCCCGGGTGGCCAGCAGCCGGCGCAGGGAGTACAGCCGGGCGGGCTCGGCGTGACCGTCGGCGACCCAGGCGTCCAGCGCGCAGTCCGGCTCGTCGTGGCTGCAGGCGCGCGGGCACCCTTCCGTACCCGGCACCAGATCGGGGAAGGCGTGGATCACCCGGGACGGATCGACGTGGTTCAGCCCGAACGACCGTACGCCCGGGGTGTCGATCACCCAGCCCCCCCGGGAGGGCGGCGGGAAGGACACCGCGCCGGGCAGCGGGAGCGCCAGGGCCGAGGTGGTGGTGTGGCGGCCGCGGCCGGTCACCGCGTTGACATGGCCGGTGGCCCGCCGGCGGTCGGCCGGGACGAGCGCGTTGACCAGTGTGGTCTTGCCGACCCCGGAGTGGCCCACGAAGACGGTGGTACGGCCCAGCAGCAGCTCGCGGACCCGGTCGGCGCCCCCGTCCGCCAGTTCGTCGCGACTGGTCACCACATGGCGCACCCCCAGCGGGGCGTACGTCTCCAGCAGCGGGCCGGGCGGGGCCAGGTCCGCCTTGGTGAGCACCAGCAGCGGTTCCAGGCCCGCGTCGTAGGCGGCCACCAGGCAGCGGTCGATCATGCGGGGGCGCGGCTCGGGATCGGCGAGCGCGGTGACGACGGCGAGCTGGTCGGCGTTGGCGACGACGACCCGCTCGTAGGGGTCGTTGTCGTCGGCGGTGCGCCGCAGCACCGAGGTGCGCTTCTCGACCCGCACGATCCGCGCCAGCGTGTCCTTCTGCCCCGACAGATCGCCGACGAGCGCCACCCGGTCGCCGACCACCACCCCCTTGCGGCCCAGCTCGCGGGCCTTCATCGCGGTGACCGTGCGACCGTCCACCAGGCAGGTGAGCCGGCCCCGGTCGACGGTGAGGACGAACCCCTCGGCGGCGTCCTCGTGCTTGGGCCGGATGCTGGTGCGCGGGCGGCTGCCCCGGCGGCCGGGGCGGACGCGGATGTCGTCCTCGTCGGTGTGCTTGCCGTAGCGGCGCATGACGGCGGGCCCCTACATCCGCTCCCCGGCCGTCCCGTCCAGCATGGCCTGCCACATCTCCGGGAAGTCGGGGAGGGTCTTGGCGGTGGTCGCGACGTTCTCCACGTCCACGCCCTTCACCACGAGGCCCAGCACCGCGCCGGCCGTGGCCAGCCGGTGGTCCTCGTAGGTGTGGAAGATCCCGCCGCGCAGCGGACGCGGCCGGACGACCAGACCGTCCCCCGTCTCGGTGACGTCGCCGCCGAGCCCGTTGATCTCCTTGGTGAGCGCGGCCAGCCGGTCGGTCTCGTGCAGCCGCAGATGCGCCACGCCCCGCAGCCGCGACTCGGAGTCGGCGAGCGCGGCGACCGCCGCGATGCCGGGGGTCAGCTCGCCCACGTCACCCAGGTCCACGTCGATGCCGCGCACCCGGCCGGTGCCGGTGAGGGTCAGCCCGCGCTCGTCCAGCTCGCAGACACCGCCCATCTCGGTGAAGATCTCCCGCAGCGCGTCACCGGGCTGGGTGGTGTGCCGGGGCCAGTCGGGAATCGTCACCTGCCCGCCGGTGACGAGCGCGGCGGCGAGGAAGGGCTGGGCGTTGGACAGGTCGGGCTCGACGACGAGGTCCCGGCCGAGCAGGGCGCCGGCCGTGACCCGCCAGACGTTCGGCTCGCCCCCGGACTCGGGGGTGTCCACCTGGGCGCCCGCGGCACGCAGCATCTCGACCGTCATCCGGATGTGCGGCAGGGACGGCAGCGTGCCGCCGGTGTGCCGCACCTCGACACCCTGGTTGAAACGGGCGCCGGACAGCAGCAGCGCGCTGACGAACTGCGAGGACGAGGAGGCGTCGATCTCCACCCGGCCGCCGGTCAGGGAGCCGCCGCCGTGCACGGTCATCGGGAGGGCGCCGCGCCCGCCGTCGTCGATCCGGGCGCCCAGTGCGCGCAGCGCGTCGATCACCCCGTGCAGCGGGCGCTCGTGGGAGCGCCTGTCGCCGTCGAAGCGGACCGGACCGTCGGCCAGCGCGGCGACGGGCGGCAGGAAGCGCATCACGGTGCCCGCGTTCCCCACGTCCACCTGGGCGGGGCCGCGCAGCCCGGAGGGGATGACGCGCCAGGCCTCCCCGGTGCCGGCGGGGGCACCGGGCACGGAGGCGGAGTTGGCGGAGAGCGTCTCCTCGACGCCCACTCCCATGGCGCGCAGCCCCTCGGCCATCAGCAGGGTGTCCCGCGAGCGCAGCGGCCGGCGCACCCAGCCGGGCTCGGCGGCGAGGGCGGCGAGCACCAGGGCGCGGTTGGTGACCGACTTGGACCCGGGCACGGGAACGGTCGCGTCGACGGCACCGGGCGCGAGCGGGGCGGGCCAGAGGGAGGTGTTGTCGGTCATGGCCCCAACTTTAGTGGCTCACCGGGGAGGGGCGGACATGAGCGGTCGGCGTCGAGACACCCGGGGGAAGCCGCGGACGGCCGCGTCCGACCGGCCGTCAGAGGCCGAGCAGCCACTGCCCGCCACCGGTCAGCGAGCACAGCGCCACGGCGTGGAAGAGCAGCAGCCACAGCGCCGCGGGCGCGTGCGTCAGCCGTGCCAGCTGGTCGGCGTCGGAGTCCGGTGCCTCGCCCCGGCGCCGCTTGCGCTGCAGCTCGAAGACCGGCCGCACCCCGCCCAGCAGCAGGAACCACACCACCCCGTACGCGAACGCCGACTGCACCTCGGTCCCGGCGAACCAGGAGACCAGGAAGAACGTCCCGCCGGTGACGACGACCGTCAGCACCCCGTAGGCGTTCCGCACCATCACCAGCATCGCCAGCAGCAGCGCGGTGGCCCCCCACAGCAGCGCGGTGACATGCCCGTCGGCCAGCAGCCAGGCCCCGGCCAGGCCGAGCAGCGAGGGGGCGGTGTACCCGGCGGCGGCCGTCAGCACCATGCCGATCCCGGACGGTCTGCCCCGGGAGACGGTCAGCCCGGAGGTGTCCGAATGCAGCCGTATGCCCTCCAGCCGCCGGCCGGTCAGCAGCGCCACGAGGCCGTGTCCCCCCTCGTGGGCGATGGTCACCGCGTTCCGCGCCACCTGCCAGACGCCCCGGACCGCGACCACGGCCAGGGCGGCGAGCCCGGCGGCCACGACGATCGGCAGCGCCGGTTCGGGCTGCGTCCCGACGACGCGGTCCCACACCTCGGTGACGCTGTCGACGTCCATCCCGGCCGCTCCCTTCCCCCGGGCCCTCCCCGGCCCCGTTCGGTGCCTCGCAGTGTGTCACGGCCGGTCCGGGCGCGGGCCGCTCCGGTCCCGCGGGCCGGCGGCCGGCGGGCGCGGTGCCGCCTTTCCGGCCCCGATGTCGGTGGGACGTGGCAGGGTGGCAGACATGTGCGGACGGTATGCGGCGAGCCGCGGCCCCGGCGAACTGGCCGGGCTGTTCGGCGTGGAGAAGTGGGAGCCGGCCGAGGAGCTGGCCCCCGACTGGAACGTGGCCCCCACCAAGCAGGTCTACGCGGTGCTCGAACGGCCGCCGAAGGACGGCGGCGGCAAGCGGCCCGTACGGCAGCTGCGGCCGCTGCGCTGGGGCCTGGTGCCGTCCTGGGCGAAGTCCCCGGACGTGGGCGTCAAGATGATCAACGCACGGGCGGAGACGGTGCACGAGAAGCCCTCCTACCGCCGCCCGTTCGCCGCCCGGCGCTGTCTGCTGCCCGCCGACGGCTACTACGAGTGGGTCACCGGGCCGGCCGAGCGGCAGGAGGAGGAGAAGGGGAAGCGCAAGCGGCCGCGCAAGCAGCCCTACTTCGTGACGCCCGCCGACGGCTCGGTGATGGCGATGGCGGGGCTCTACGAGTTCTGGCGGGACAGGACGCTGCCCGAGGACCATCCGCGGGCCTGGTGGGCGACCTGCGCGGTGATCACCACGGAGGCACAGACCGAACCGTTCGCCGGTGCCGGAGGCGGGGACGGGGACGGTCCGCGGTCACTGGCCGACATCCACCCGCGGATGCCGCTGGCGCTCACCCCCGACCGCTGGGACGCCTGGCTGGACCCGGCCCGCACCGACCCGGACGAGGTGCGCGAGCTGCTGGTCCCGCCGCCGCCGGAGGCCGTGCGGGCCTATCCGGTGGGCACCGGGGTCAGCAATGTGCGCAACAACGGCCCCGAGCTGCTGGCGGAGCTTGACGGCCCCGAGGCCGGGACGCTGTTCTGAGACCGTGACCGACGACAGCGGGACGGCCGGGGAGCCCGGAGCGGCGGAGCAGACGGAGGCGGCGGGGACGGCGGAGGCGGTGGACACCCCGGCCGGGGCGGCCCGGGTGGTATGGCACCGCGCGGCGCGCCCGCGGCTGGTCCTGGCACTCGGCCACGGTGCCGGGGGCGGCGTCGGGGCGCGGGACCTGCGGGCGCTGGCCCGTGAGCTGCCCGCCCGCGGGATCACCGTGGCCCTCGTGGAACAGCCCTGGCTGGTGGCCGGGAAACGGCTCGCGCCCGCGCCGAGGACCCTGGACACCGGCTGGCGGGCGGTGTGGCCCGCCCTGATCCGGGACGGGCTGCCGGTCGTCTCCGGCGGGCGCAGCGCCGGGGCGCGCGTGGCCTGCCGTACCGCCGGGGAACTCGGCGCGCGTGCCGTGCTCGCGCTGGCCTTCCCCCTCCACCCCCCGGGTCGGCCGGAGCGGTCCCGGGCACCGGAACTGCTCGGCGCCGGGGTGCCCACCCTGGTCGTCCAGGGCGGGCGGGATCCCTTCGGCCGGCCCGGGGAGTTCCCGGCGGGTGTCCGGGTCGTCGAGGTGCCCGGCGCCGACCACGGCTTCGCCGTGCCGAAGCGGGCGGCGGGCGGCCGGGGCGGCCCGGCCGGGCAGGACGCGCAGACGGCCGCGCTCGCGCTGCTCACCGGCTCCGTGCAGGAGTGGCTGGACCGGGAATGACTTCCCCGCGGCCCGTGTTCCACACCTGTAGCAGGACACGGACAGTCACACGCGCGAGGAGAGGGAGTCCACCCACATGGGTTCGATCGCATGCCCGTCCCGTCCCGTGAGCGCCCCCACCACGGCGGTGCAGCTCGACTGGGCGACGCTCAGGCTCGCCGGGCACGTCGACGACACCCCTTTCCGGGCGGCGCGGGGCGAGCCCCGTCGTCTATTCTCCGAGACGAGCGGGTCCACAGCCGGACCCGCAGCCGCATCGGAGGAGGTGGGTCCGGTCGCCGGGACCGACGACGCTGAGCCCAGCAAGCCGCAGCAGCCCGAGGAGACGGAGGCCGAACGGAACGCACGCTTCGAACGGGACGCCCTCGCCTTCCTGGACCAGATGTACTCGGCGGCGCTGCGCATGACGCGCAACCCCGCCGACGCGGAGGACCTGGTGCAGGAGACGTACGCCAAGGCGTACGCGTCCTTCCACCAGTTCCGTGAGGGCACCAACCTCAAGGCGTGGCTGTACCGCATCCTGACCAACACCTTCATCAACTCGTACCGCAAGAGGCAGCGCGAACCCCAGCGCAGCGCGGCCGAGGAGATCGAGGACTGGCAGCTCGCCCGTGCCGAGTCGCACATGTCGACCGGGCTGCGCTCGGCCGAGGCGCAGGCGCTGGACCACCTGCCGGACTCGGACGTCAAGGAGGCCCTCCAGGCCATCCCCGAGGAGTTCCGGATAGCGGTCTACCTCGCGGACGTCGAGGGATTTGCGTACAAGGAGATCGCGGACATCATGGGGACACCCATCGGCACGGTGATGTCCCGGCTGCACCGCGGTCGCCGTCAACTGCGCGGCATGCTGGAGGACTACGCCCGCGAGCGCGGACTGGTCCCGGCGGGTGCCAACGCCGCCGCGCCGGACGAGTCGCACGACCGGAAAGGCTCGGGCTCATGAGTTGCGGAGAGCCGCACGAGACGGACTGCGCCGAGGTCCTGGAGCACCTCTACGAGTACCTGGACCGCGAGATGCCCGACGGGGACCGGGTGAAGTTCGCGGAGCACTTCGACGAGTGCGCTCCGTGTCTGGAGAAGTACGGCCTGGAGGAGGCCGTGAAGAAGCTCGTCCGGCGCTGCTGCGGCCATGACGACGTACCGACCGACCTCCGCTCCAAGGTGATGGGCCGCATCGAGCTGATCCGCACCGGGCAGGCGGTACCGGACCAGCCCGTGGAGCAGTCCGGGGACCCGGTGGCCGGTCCGGCCGCTCCCGCCCGGGGCCGGGGCGAGACCGACCTCGCCTGACGGGACGGAGACGGACCGGGGGCGGCCCGACCGGGCGGCGCGGGCCGGGCCCCGCACACCCCCGCCCGTCCGTCCTCACCCCCGAACCGCCGTTCCCGCCCCGGAGCGCCCCGGTCTCCGTGCCGGGGCGCTCCGCCGTGCCGGTCCGAGTTCCACGACCGATGGGTAATGAGCGGGCACCCCGCTGGGCATGGTTGGATGCGAACCGGGAACCGCGGCAGTGACCGCGGAAGACCCGGGAGACACGAGGACGCGAGAGACGCGAAGGACGCGGGAACGGCCGCGGCGGCGGCCGGAGCAGCAGGCGGGAGTCAGGCGGGAACATCGTGAGGATCTTCGGCAGGACACGGCACCGGCCCTCCGTCGACTGGCGGCTGGCCACCGACCGCGCGTTCACGCTCATCGGCGACGGCCGCTACGAGGACGCCGGCGAGCTGCTGACCCGTGCCGCCGACCTGGAGCCGTGGCTGTCGGAGTCCTGGTTCAACCTCGCCCTGCTGCACAAGTTCCGGCACGACTGGGAGCAGGCCCGGGCGGCCGGGCTGCGGGCGGTCGCGCTGCTGGAACGGGGAACCGGCGCACCCGACTGGTGGAACGTCGGCATCGCGGCCACCGCCCTGCAGGACTGGGCGCTGGCCCGGCGCGCCTGGCAGGCGTACGGGCTGCGGGTGCCGGACGCGGCGCACTCCCAGCAGGCGGCCCGCGCCGGGGACGACGGCGGCCCGGCGGGACCGCCGACCGGTATGCGGCTGGGCAGTGCCGCCGTCCGCCTGTCGCCGGAGGGCGAGGCGGAGGTGGTCTGGGGCCGCCGGCTGGACCCGGCCCGCGTCGAGGTGCAGAGCATTCCGCTGCCCTCCTCCGGGCGCCGCTGGGGCGAGGTGGTGCTCCACGACGGCGTACCGCACGGCGAGCGGACCACCGTGTCGGGTCACACCTATCCGGTCTTCGACGAGATAGAACTCTGGGCGCCCTCCCCGGTGCCGACCTGGGTGGTGCTGCTGGAGGCGGCGACCGAGGCGGACCGGGACGCGCTGGAGCGGCTGGCGGCGGACGCCGGCTTCGCGGCCGAGGACTGGTCCTCGTCGGTGCGGCTGCTGTGCCGGTCCTGCTCGGAGAGCCGGATGCCCGCCGACGAGGGCGAGGGCGCGCCCCGGCACGATCCGCACGACCACAGCGTTCCCGGCCGTCCGGGTCCGCTGGGGCACATGACGTCCGGCGAGCTGTGGGTGCCCGAGCGCGAGTGCGGTCTGGCGGCTCCGGCCGGGCTGGTGCGCGGGCTGCTGGACGGCTGGGTCGCCGACAGCCCGGACACCCGTGAGTGGCGGGATCTGGAAGAGGTCTGCTGAGGCCGGTCCGGCCGTTCGGCAACGGGCACATCGTGTCCCGGCGTGCCCGTACTCTGTACGGGTCGTGGTGGAGCACCGAGGAAGGCGTACGACTCAGATGGCGGAGCACGAGACCGGTCAGCGGGTGGACGACGAGGGATTCATCGTCGACACGGAGGACTGCGAGGAGCGCGAGCGGACCCACCGCGAGCGCGGCACCGCCCGTCCGATCACCGTCGTCGGCAATCCGGTGCTGCACCGGGAGTGCAAGGAGGTCACCGAGTTCGACGACGGGCTGGCGGAACTGGTCGACGACATGTTCGCCAGCCAGCGCGCGGCCGAGGGCGTGGGCCTGGCCGCCAACCAGATCGGCGTCGACCTGAAGGTGTTCGTCTACGACTGCCCGGACGACGACGGGGTGCGGCACGTCGGCGTCGTGTGCAACCCGGTCCTGGAGGAACTGCCCGCCGAGCGCCGGGTGCTGGACGACTCCAACGAGGGCTGTCTGTCGGTGCCGGGCGCGTACGCCTCGCTCGCCCGCCCCGACTACGCCGTCGTGCGCGGGCAGGACGCCCAGGGCAGGCCGATCAGGGTGCGGGGCACCGGTTACTTCGCGCGCTGCCTCCAGCACGAGACGGACCACCTGAACGGCTATCTCTACATCGACCGGCTCTCCAAGCGGGAGCGCAAGGACGTGCTGAAGCAGATGGCCGAGGGCACCCCGCGCTACGAGACGGTGCCCAACGACTGACGGCCGGCCGGTCCCCGGGGGCCCGGCGCTGTGTCCGGGGAGGTTCACCGGTCCGGCGGTCCGGGCACGGCACTCCCCGGCAGACCTTCCCGGTCACCGCACTAGCGGATGCCGGAGGGCCCCGGGGCCCCCGAGGACATCGCCCAGTTCACCGCGCGGCTGATGTCCGACGGGGAGACGATGCCGACCAGGCCGCCCTCCTCCAGGACCAGCACCCGGCGCTCCTCCGAGCCGTCCATCCGCGGCAGCACCTCCGCCAGCGACTCGTCCGGGCCCGCCGTCACCACCCGGTCCATCGGCGCCATCACCTCGCCCGCGGTCGTCGAGCGCCGCTCCCCGGGCGGCACCCGCCGGGCGCGGTCCAGCGTCAGCAGGCCGACCGGCCCGCCGCCGTCCGCGGTCACCGGGAAGGTGGCGTGCCGCCGGCCGGCGGGCGGCGCCGCCAGGAAGTCCTCGACCGGCAGGTCCGGCGGTACCGTGACCGGCGCGGAGCTCATGACCTCCCGCACCGGCACCCCGGCCAGCAGCCTGCGCACCTGCGCCTGGCCGCCCTCCGCCGAGGCGGCCGCCAGCACGAACCAGCCGATCAGCACCAGCCAGATGCCGCCGAACGCACGGCCCAGCAGCACCTGGTACAGGCCGAGGACGGTCAGCAGCCAGCCGGTGAACTGGCCCGCCCTGGAGGCGCCGGAGGCAGCGCGCAGCCGGTCGCCCGTGCGCCACCACAGAAAGGCGCGCAGCAGCCTGCCGCCGTCGAGGGGAGCGGCGGGTATGGAGTTGAACAGCGCCAGGAGGATGTTGATCCCCGCCAGCCAGGCGAAGGCCTCCGACACCAGGGTGATGCCGGTCGTCACGGCGAGCAGCCAGGTGATCAGGGCGAAGCCCAGCCCCAGCAGCAGGCTGACCAGCGGGCCGACACCGGCGATGCGCAGTTCGGCCCGCGGGTTCGGGGCGTCCCCGCCGAGCCGGGCGACACCGCCGAACAGCCACAGGACGATGCCGCCCACCTCCAGGCCGTGCCGCCGGGCCATGACGGCGTGGGACAGCTCGTGGGCCAGCAGCGAGCCGAAGAAGACCACGGCCGTGGCCAGCCCCAGGCCCCAGTACAGCAACCGTGGATGGTCGGGATGGGCCTGGGGCAGACGGCCCTCGGCGAGCCCGAAGGCGATGATGGCGAAGATCACCAGTACGGACCAGTTGACCCCGATCCGTATGCCGGCGACATGTCCGAGGGAGAAGGATTCCCGCATGGACCCTCCACAGGTGTGAGGCCGTGTGTCGGGGTCCGGGTTACCGCGTCACGCGCCTCGGTCACCTCCCGCGCCCGCCCGGTTTCGGCGGCCGTCATGCCGCACCCCGCCGGCGGCGGACCGGCCGAGTCGGGCCGGCGGCCGCTGCCGGCGGGGTGCGCGGGACGTACGGGCGGCGGGGCCGGTCGCCCGTACGTCAGTGCCGGACGTCCACCGTGGGCGGCGGCAGCTCGCGCTGGACGCCGGGGTCGCCGGCGTCCGCGGTGTAGTCGTCCGCGGCGGTCCGGTCGATGCCCTCGGGAGCCTTCACCGCGCGCAGCACGACGGTCATCACGACCGTCACCAGCAGGTTGAGCACGAAGGCGGTCAGACCGATGTAGCCGATCTCCCCGATGAGCGGGATGGTGTCCGAGCTGGTGGCGAAGTGTTTCTGGGTGGGGCTGGAGGTGTTGTACGCGACCACCGTGCCGTAGACCATGCCGACGGCCCAGCCGGCGAGCAGCGCCCAGCGGTGGAACCACCGGGTGAACAGGCCGGCCACGATCGCCGGGAAGGTCTGCAGGATCCAGATGCCGCCCAGCAGCTGGAAGTTGATGGCCACCGTCTTGTCCATGCCGAGGACGAAGACCAGCGCGCCCACCTTCACCAGCAGTGAGGTGATCTTGGACACCCGGGTCTCCTCGGCCGGGGTCGCGTCCGGTTTGACGAAGTCCTTGTAGATGTTCCGGGTGAAGAGGTTGGCCGCCGCGATCGACATGATGGCCGCCGGTACCAGCGCGCCGATGCCGATGGCCGCGAAGGCCACCCCGGCGAACCAGTCGGGGAACATGTTCTCGAAGAGCTGGGGGATGGCGAGCTGGCCGTTCTCCACCCGCACCCCGGCCGCGATCGCCATGAAGCCGAGCAGCGCCAGCAGGCCGAGCATCAGCGAGTACAGCGGCAGGATGGTGGTGTTGCGCCGGATGACCTCGCGGCTGCCGCTGGAGAGGGTCGCCGTGATCGAGTGCGGATACATGAACAGCGCCAGTGCCGAGCCCAGCGCCAGCGTCGCGTAGCCCCAGTGGGCCGCCTCGCCCGGGATCACCGTCCCGGTGCCGGTCTCGGCGAACTTCGCGTCGGCGGCGGCGAAGATGTCGTCGAAGCCGCCGAGTCTGATCGGGATGTAGATGATGGCGACCGCGATGACCAGGTAGATGAGCGTGTCCTTGACGAACGCGATCAGCGCGGGCGCGCGCAGCCCGGACGAGTAGGTGTACGCGGCCAGCACACCGAAGGCGACCAGGATCGGCAGGTCCCGGATGAACCAGTGCGTCGACTCGCCGCCGCCGATCCCCATCACGTCCAGCACCGCCTGGATGCCGACGAGCTGGAGCGCGATGTAGGGCATCGTGGCGAGGATGCCGGTGACGGCGACGGCCAGCGACAGGCCCTTCGAGCCGTACCGCCCCAGGACGAAGTCCGAGGTGGTGACGTAGCCGTGGCGGTGCGAGACCGACCACAGCCGGGGCAGGAAGGTGAAGATCAGCGGGTAGACGAGGATGGTGTACGGCACCGCGAAGAAGCCCGCCGCGCCGGCCGCGTAGATCGCCGCGGGGACCGCGACGAAGGTGTAGGCGGTGTAGAGGTCGCCGCCGAGCAGGAACCAGGTGATCCAGGTGCCGAAGCTCCGTCCGCCCAGTCCCCACTCGTCGAGGTTCTCGGCATTGGCCGCCCGGCGCCAGCGGGCGGCCAGGAATCCCATCACCGTCACCAGGGCGAAGAAGAAGACGAAGACGGCCAGCGCGACGACGTTGACTCCCTCCTTCACCCCTCCTCACCGCCCGTGCGCCGCTCGCCGCCCGCCGCCGCGGTGCGCCGTGCCGTCCGCTCGCGGCGCACCAGTACGTACGCGAGGGCCGTCAGGGCGGCGGAGAGGGGCACCCAGAGCATCTGGTACCAGTAGAAGAAGGGCATTCCGGCGACGGCCGGCTCGGTCTTGGCGTAGGAGCCGACCCAGAGCATCGCGACGAAGGGGGCGGACAGGCACAGGCCGATCACCACCCGGGCGGGGGTGACGACCGGGCGCGGCCGGGGACTTTCCGGTGGTGCGGACATGGCGTGGGGCTCCGTCCTGAGGCGATCACCGTTGACTGCGACGAGGAAATTTAAGGCAGTCAATCGGCCCGCGTCACTAGGGAGTTCACCATCGGGTGACGCTCGTGCCACCGGAGCCGGAGACTCCGTCAGGTCCGGCGGACCCGGCGGACCCGGCGGACCTGAGACGGGAGCCGGCCGGGGCCGTACGGAGCCGAGCCGTGCGGGGCTACCGGCCGCGGCCGGGGCGCTGCAGGCGGGCGACGAACTTGTAGCGGTCGCCCCGGTAGACCGAGCGGACCCACTCCACCGGCTCGCCGCCGGTGTCGCGGGAGTGCCGGGAGAGCAGCAGCATCGGCAGCCCGACGTCCGTGCCCAGCAGCCCGGCCTCGCGCGGGGTGGCCAGGGAGGTCTCGATGGTCTCCTCGGCCTCGGCGAGGTGGACGTCGTAGACCTCGGCCAGGGCCGTGTAGAGGGAGGCGTACTTCACCAGGCTGCGACGCAGCGCGGGGAAGCGCTTCTGGGAGAGGTGGGTGGTCTCGATGGCCATGGGCTCGCCGCTGGCCAGCCGCAGCCGCTCGATGCGCAGGACACGTCCCCCGGCGGGGATCGCCAGCAGTTCGGCGAGCCGGTCGTCGGCGGTGACGTAGCCGATGTCCAGCAGCTGGGAGGTGGGCTCCAGGCCCTGGGCGCGCATGTCCTCGGTGTAGGAGGTGAGCTGGAGCGCCTGGGCGACCTTGGGCTTGGCCACGAAGGTGCCCTTGCCCTGGATGCGCTCCAGGCGACCCTCGACGACCAGTTCCTGGAGCGCCTGGCGCACGGTCGTGCGGGAGGTGTCGAACTCGCCGGCGAGCGTGCGCTCCGGGGGGACCGGCGAGCCGGGGGGCAGCGTCTCGGTCATCTCCAGCAGATGGCGCTTGAGGCGGTAGTACTTGGGCACGCGCGCGGTGCGTCCGCCCGTGCCGCCGCCGGCTCCACTGCCGACGCCGCCGCCGATCCCGGTGTCCCCCGCGGCGCGGGTGCCCGCGTTCTCCATCGCACGCCTTCCCGACTCGTGTCGTGACCCGTCCGGATCGGTCACGGTCTCATGTGCGACCCGCTCCCGCCTCCGGCGGCTCACATGGTGGCACGGCACCCGCTCCCCGCGGCGTTCCGGCCCAGATGTCGGTCCGGTAACGGAAGGGGAGCCGGGAATCGTGCACCGTTGACACCGGACTAGGTCTAGGCCAAGCTGCGGGAACTGGTCTACACCATTAAAGACCATCCCGGCCCCCAAGGGCAGTACTCGTCGGGCACCGGCCGGAAACCGGTGCCCGCGGAGCACGGCGTCGTCGGCGGGGAGCGTCCGGCGCGGCCGGCGGGAGCGGAGCTCCCGGGCGGTGGACGGGGGCTTTTTCGGGCGGTGGGCGGGAGATTCCTGGCATCCCGGAGGAGAGTGACGTGAAGCGCAAGGGCATAGCGGCGGTCGGTGTCGCGGCAATGATGGCCGGCGTGGTGGCCTGCGGGTCGGACGGCGGGGACAGCGCCTCCAAGGACCCCGGGGAGCGCGACGAGACGCTCACCGTGTGGCTGATGAACGACGCGCAGAGCACCTGGCCGGAACTGGTCAAGGACGTCAACGCGCAGTTCAAGAAGAAGTACCCGAAGGTCAAGGTCGACATCCAGTACCAGCAGTGGGGCGACAAGGCCAAGAAGCTCGACGCCGCGCTGGGCGGCAGCAAGTTCCCGGACGTGGTCGAGCTCGGCAACACCGAGACCATGACCTACATCCTCAACGGCGCGCTCGCCGAGATCGACCCGGAGAAGTACGACAACTCCGACACCTGGATCCAGGGCCTGAAGGACACCTGCTCCTACGAGGGCAAGCTCTACTGCGTCCCCTACTACGCGGGTGCGCGCGTCGCCATCTACAACCAGGAGATGTTCGACAAGGGGGCGGGCGTCAAGGAGTTGCCGAAGACCGAGGACGAGCTGCTGGCGGCACTCGACGAGGTCGCCGCCGAGTACGGCGACGACAAGGCGTTCTCCCCCCTCTACCTGCCCGGCCGCTACTGGTACGCCGCCATGTCCTACGTCGCCGCGTACGGCGGGCAGATCGCCGAGTACGACGAGGGCAAGGGCGAGTGGAAGGCCACCCTGAGCACCCCCGAGGCCCGGGAGGGCATCGAGCACTTCATCGGCCTGGTGAAGAAGTACAACAACGGCGACCGGACCAAGGACGAGCAGGACCACGCCAACGTCATGGCGAACGAGAAGGCCGCCCTGATCTACGGCAACGGCTGGGAGGCCGGCAGCGTCGTCGAGGGCGAGAACGGCAACCCGGAGCTGAAGGGCAAGATCGGTACCGCCGGCATGCCCGGCCCCGACGGGAAGGCCCTGCCGTCCTTCATCGGCGGCTCCGACCTCGCGGTGATCCAGAAGTCCGAGGCGAAGGACCTCGCCGAGGAGTGGATCTCGCTGTTCACCGGTGAGAAGTCCATGGAGGTCCTGGCCTCCAAGAACATCCTGCCCAACAACACCAAGCAGCTCGAGCCGCTGAAGGCGAAGCCCGAGACCGCCCCGATCGCCAACGCGGTGCCCGACGCCTGGTTCACCCCGATCGCCCCCGGCTGGACCGCGATCGAGAACCAGAGCGTGCTGGAGAACATGCTGCTGGACATCCTCAAGGGCACCTCGGTGGCCGAAGCCACCGAGAAGGCCGACAAGGAGATCGACGAGCTGATCAACAGCGAGGTCTGAGCCGCGGCCGGGGAGCGGGCCGGGGAGCCCCGCCCCCCGGCCCGCTCCCCGCTCCCCGGCGGGCGGGCGTACGGCCGCCCCCGGCGGCCCGCCCGCCGCGCCCCTTCGGTGAACAGTTCGGTGACGACAACGAACGGAAGGCCAGCACCGTGACCGCCGACACCAAGGCCGCCGATCCGCCGGCGGTCCCGTCCCAGCAGACCGGGTCGCCACAGCCGTCCCGGCCGTCCCCCGAGTCCGGGGACTCCCGCGGCTCCGGGCCGTTCCCGCGGCGCCGGGGCCCCGGCGCCGCGGCGGGTGGCGGACTGCCGTACCTGCTCATCGGCCCGGCGATCGTCGCCATCGGCGCCGTCTTCGCCTACCCACTGGTCAAGACCGTGATCATGTCCTTCCAGGACATGCGCCGCACCCACCTGTGGGGCGGCACCACCCCGCCGTGGGTGGGATTCGAGCAGTTCACCAACATCCTGGGCGACCCGGAGTTCTGGACGGTCACGTTCCGCACCGTGCTGTTCATGGTCGTCTGCGTCACGGCGACCATGGGCCTGGGTCTGCTGCTGGCCCTGCTGATGCAGCGGCTGTCCACCTGGGTGCGGCTGCTGCTCACCGGCGCGCTGGTGGCCGCGTGGTCGATGCCGCTGCTGGTGGCCACCTCGATCTTCCGCTGGCTGTCGGACTCCGACTACGGCGTGGTCAACAACCTGCTCAGCAGGCTTCCCGGAGTGGACTTCCAGGGGCACAACTGGTTCCTCAACCCCTGGCAGGGCTTCACCGTCATCGGCGCGGTGGTGGTCTGGGGCGCGATCCCGTTCGTGGTGATCACTCTCTACGCGGCCCTCACCCAGGTGCCGAAGGAACTGGAGGAGGCCGCGCAACTGGACGGCGCGGGGGCTCTCGGAGTCTTCCGCAGCGTCGTGTTCCCGGTCATCAAACCGGTCTTCCAGATGGTGGCCACCCTCTCGGTGATCTGGGACTTCAACGTCTTCGGCCAGATCTTCCTGATGCGTGCCAACAAGCCGGAGCCCGAGTACGAACTGCTGGGCCTGTACTCGTTCAGCAAGGCGTTCGAGAGCGCCTCGTTCAGCCAGGGCACCGCCATCGCGCTCATCACCGTGCTGCTGCTGTCCGGTGTGGCCGTGTACTACCTGCGTCAGCTGATGAAGACAGGAGAGGTCGAGTGAGCACCTCCACCCCGACCGCCGCCGCTCCGGCGGCGGCTCCCGAGGCGGCTTCCGGCACCCCGTCCGCGTACGAGCTGCGCCCGGACCGGAAGCGGAACCGGCTGCTGTACGACGTGCTGGGACTGGTGGCCTTCGCCGTCATGGCCTTCCCGGTCTACTGGCTGGTCGTCAGCGCCTTCCGGCCCAACCGCGAGATCCGCAGCTATGACCAGACGTTGTGGCCCTCCTCCCTCACCCTCGACAACTTCGTCCGCGCCACCGAGGCCCCGAACTTCTGGACCGCCATCCAGAGCAGTCTGATCATCTGCGTCACCTCGGTCGCCGGTGCAATCTTCATCGGCACCATCGCGGCATTCGCCATCGGGCGCTTCGAGTTCTACGGCCGCAGGCCCTTCATGACGGTGCTGATCCTCGTCCAGCTGCTGCCGCCGACCGCGATGCTCATCCCCATCTACGTCCAGCTCAACAGCCTGGGCGCGCTCAACGAGTACTGGGGCGTGATCGTCGTCTACATGGTCTCCGTACTTCCCTTCACCACCTGGATGATCCGCGGCTTCGTGATCAACGTGCCCAGGGAGCTGGAGGAGGCCGCGATGGTGGACGGCTGCACCCGGATGGGCGCTTTCTGGCGGGTGATCTTCCCGCTGGTCGCCCCGGGAATCGCGGCGGCGTCCATCTTCGCCCTGGTCACCGCGTGGAACGAGTACCTGTTCGCCTACATCCTCCTGCAGGACAACGAGAAGTACACGCTCAACGTGTGGCTGATGAACTTCACCACCGACCGCGGCACGGACTACGGCGCCCTGATGGCCGGCTCCGTGCTCATCGCCCTTCCCGTGGTGATCTTCTTCATGATCGTCCAGAAGAAGATGGCGGCGGGACTCACCTCCGGCGCAGTGAAGGGATAGCGCGCGGCCATGACGATTCTCACCGGCGCCACCGACACCCTGACCCGCAACGCCCTCGCCGTCCTCCAGCCGGGCTTCACCGGCACCACCGCCCCCGGCTGGCTGCTGCGCCGGCTGGACGAGGGGCTCGTCTCGGTGGGACTGTTCGGCCGCAACATCGCCTCCCCCGAGCAGCTCGCCGCGCTCACCGGGGAGCTGCGCCGGGTCCGCTCCGAGGTCCTGGTGGCCGTCGACGAGGAGGGCGGTGACGTCACCCGGCTGGAGGCGCGCACCGGGTCCTCCTTCCCCGGCAACCTCGCCCTCGGCGCCGTCGACGACACCGCACTGACCCGTGCCGTCGCCCGCGAGCTGGGCCGGCGGCTGGCCGAGTGCGGGGTCAACCTCAACTGGGCGCCCTCGGCCGACGTCAACTCCAACCCCGACAACCCGGTCATCGGCGTCCGCGCCTTCGGCGCCGCCCCGGACCTGGTGGCCCGGCACACCGCCGCCTGGGTGACGGGACTGCAGTCCGCCGGGGTCGCCGCCTGCACCAAGCACTTCCCCGGGCACGGCGACACGGCCGTCGACTCCCACCACGCCCTGCCCCGCATCGACGCCGACCTGGACACGCTCCACGCCCGCGAGCTGGTCCCCTTCCGGGCGGCGATCGCCGCGGGCAGCAAGTGCGTGATGAGCGCGCACATCCTGCTGCCCGCCCTCGACCCGGCGCTGCCGGGCACGCTCAGCCCGGCCGCCCTGACCGGCCTGCTGCGCGCACCGGCGGGCGAGGGCGGACTCGGCTTCGAGGGACTGATCGTCACCGACGGCATGGAGATGCGGGCCATCGCGGCCACCCACGGCATCGAGCGCGGCAGCGTGCTGGCCATCGCCGCGGGCGCGGACGCCATCTGCGTCGGCGGGGGACTGGCCGACGAGGACACCGTGCTGCGCCTGCGCGACGCCCTGGTCAGGGCGGTGACCGAGGGGGAGCTGGCCGAGGAGCGGCTCGCCGACGCCGCGGACCGGGTCCGCGCGCTCGCCCGCTGGACCGCGCGGGCGGCCGCCGGCGCCCGTGCCGTGCCCCCCGACCCCGGGGTCGGACTGGCCGCCGCCCGCCGCGCCCTGCGGATCACCGGCGGGGCGGACGACGGGGCGGACTGGGTCCCGGTGACCGAGCCGCCGTACGTCGTCTCCCTCGCTCCCGTCGCCAACATCGCCGTCGGCGACGAGACCCCCTGGGGGCTCGCCGGCGAGCTGGCGGAACTCCTCCCGGGCACCGCGGCCGGCTCCTGGGACCGCGACCGGGCCGCCGCGGCGGGCACGGACGCGCTGGCCGCACGGGTGCTGGCGGACGCGGCCGACCGTAGGATCGTCGTGGTGGTACGCGACGTCCACCGGCATCCCTGGATGGCCGACGCGCTGCGCGCGCTGATCGCCGCCCGGCCGGAGACGGTCGTGGTCGAGATGGGACTGCCCCAGGCACCGCCGTCCGGCGCCCTCCACATCGCGACCCACGGCGCCGCCCGGGTCTGCGGACGGGCCGCCGCCGAGGTCATCACCGGCCGGAAGGCCGGCGGCTGACGGCGCCGACGGCTGAACCCGGACGCACACCCCGCGGCCGGCGCCCGGAATCGCGACCGGACCGCACCGGCACCACGGAAGACGGGAGACCCCCAGCATGTCCGCCACGAACCCGGCAGCCGACCCGGTGAAGCCGGCGCACCCCCCGGCGAATCCGGCCGCCCCGCAAGGCGGCGGCCGGCCGGGCCGGCTCATGGCCGCCGAGACGGCCGAGCAGCCCGCTGTGCTGCGGCGGATCCTCGTCGAGGGCGCCCCGCGGATCCGCGAGACCGCCGAGCGCATCGCGGCCCGCGCCCCGCGCTTCGTGCTGCTCACCGCCCGCGGCACCTCCGACAACGCCGCCCTCTACGCCAAGTACCTGCTGGAGATCCTGCTGGGCAGGCCCTGCGGGATGACCTCCATGTCCACCACCACCGCCTACGGGGCCCGCCAGGACCTCACCGACTGCCTGGTGATCGCCGTCAGCCAGTCCGGCGGCTCACCGGATCTGGTCGCCTCCACCCGGGCCGCCCGCGAGGCCGGTGCCGTCACCCTGGCGGTGACCAACAACGCCGGTTCCCCGCTCGCCGCGGCCGCCGAGTTCCACATCGACGTGCTGGCCGGCCCGGAGCGGGCCCTGCCGGCGACCAAGACCTACACCGCCGAGCTGCTGGCGCTCTACCTCCTGGTGGACGGTCTGCGCGGCGGGGACGGGGCCGCGGCCAAGGTGCTGCCGGACCTGGCCGAGACGGTGCTGGCCCGCCGGGACGAGGTGCGGCGGCTGGCCGCCCGCTACCGCTTCGCCGAACGCATGGTCCTCACTTCCCGGGGCTACGGCTACCCGACCGCCCGGGAGGCGGCCCTGAAGCTGATGGAGACCAGCTACATCCCGGCCCTGGCCTACTCCGGGGCCGATCTGCTGCACGGCCCGCTGGCGATGGTCGACAACGTCTCCCCGGTGATCGCCGTCGTCCCCGAGGGGAAGGGCGGCGAGGCGCTGCGGCCCGTCCTGGACCGGCTGCGGGACCGCGGCGCCGACCTCGTCGTCGTCGGACCCGAGGCGGAGGTCGCCCGGGCCTCGGCGGGCTTCGTCCTGCCGACCGGGGAACTGCCCGAGGAGCTCCAGCCCGTCCTGGAGATCCTGCCGCTGCAACTGCTGGCCTACGAGGTGACCATCGCCCGCGGCCAGGACCCGGACGCGCCCCGCGCCCTGGCGAAGGTCACCGAGACCCGCTGACCGCCGGCCCCCGCCGGTCCGGTCCCGGACCGGCGGGACGGGGAGGACAGGGGGTGCGGAGGGCAGTCGTGCGTTCGGCTCCCGTACGCGGCGGGCGCACGGGCCGCGACGGCCGGCGGGCCGCCCCGGGACACGGGGGCGGCCCCCGGAACACCCGCGGGCCGCGGCGCCGGGACGGGACCCTCAACCCGCCCGGCACCGCAGCCCGGAGCATCGAAGACCTGGCGCAGTCAGGGCAGAGAGCGCCCGGTCTCGTTCCGCCCTCCTGTGCGGGGAGGACAGAAGTCTGCTCCTCCATTCTGGGGCCGCCCCCTGCCCTGTGTCCATGCCTTGAACGCGCCGACGGCATGCCAGGAGCGATTGCCGTCACTTCTTGCGCACATGAGCGCGCCCGGGCGCACGCGAGCGCGGACGGCAAGGCCGCGGAAACGTCCCGGCCGTCCGCCGGTTAGGCTCGGCGGCGTGCCCGCCATGAACGACCTCGTCCACCAGCACACCGCTCTGACCGACTCCGATCTGGAGTGGCTGCACCTGCTGGTCTCCGAGTGGCAGCTGCTGTCCGACCTCTCCTTCGCCGACCTGGTCCTGTGGGTCCCCACCCGGGACGGGGCGCGCTATGTCTCCGTCGCGCAGATGCGCCCCAACACCGGGCCCACCTCCTACCAGGACGACATGGTCGGCCATCTGGTGCCGCGCGGACGCCGTCCGCTGCTGGACGCCGCGCTCGACGAGGGCCGGATCGTCCGCGAGGGCGATCCCGAGTGGCGCGAGGAGGTGCCGGTGCGGGTGGAGTCCATCCCCGTGCGCCGCGAGGGGCGCGTCCTCGGCGTCATCGCGCGCAACACCAACCTGCTGACGGTACGGACACCGAGCCGGCTGGAGCTGACCTATCTGCAGAGCGCCTCGGACCTCGCGCAGATGATCGCCGCCGGATCGTTTCCCTTCCCCGACCAGCAGGTGGACATGGACGCCTCCCCGCGGGTGGGCGACGGGCTGATCCGGCTCGACGCGGAGGGCATCGTCCAGTACGCCAGCCCCAACGCGCTGTCCGCCTACCACCGGCTGGGTCTCGCCGCCGACCTGGTCGGGCTGCACCTGGGGCAGGCCACCGCCGAACTGGCGCCCTCCCGCGGCCCGGTGGACGAGTCACTGGCCAAACTCGCCAGCGGCTGGGCACCGCGCGAGACCGAGATCGAGGGCAACGGCTGTGTGGTCCAGCTGCGGGCCATCCCGCTGAAACCGAAGGGCGACCGGATCGGTTCGCTCATCCTGCTGCGCGACGTCACCGAACTCCGCCGCCGGGAGCGGGAGCTGATCACCAAGGACGCCACCATCCGGGAGATCCACCACCGGGTGAAGAACAACCTCCAGACCGTCGCCGCCCTGCTGCGCCTCCAGGCCCGGCGGATCGGCACGGGCAACGGGGGCAACGCGCGGGAGGCGCTGGAGGAGGCCGTCCGCCGGGTGGGCTCGATCGCCATCGTGCACGAGACGCTCTCCCAGACCCTGGACGAGCGCGTGGAGTTCGACGAGATCGTGGACCGGGTGCTGGCGATGGTCGCCGAGATCTCCCCGGGCACGGTCACCGGGCGCCGCACGGGCCGCTTCGGCATCCTGGTCGCGGAGGTGGCCACCCCGCTGTCCATGGCGCTCACCGAGGTGCTGCAGAACGCCCTGGAACACGGCTTCCGGCCGGGGGAGCGGGGCACGGTGGAGGTGAACGCCGTCCGCGGCGACCGGAGCGACCGGCCGGCGGGCCCGGGAGAGCGGCGCGAGGAGGGGCGGCTGCTGGTCACGGTGCAGGACGACGGCCGCGGCCTGCCCGAGGGCTTCGACGTCCGGGCGGGGGGAAACCTGGGTCTGCAGATCGTGCGGACTCTGGTCGAGGGGGAGTTGGGCGGCACCTTCGACATGCTTCCGGCACCCGGGGGAGGCACCCGGGTGCTCCTGGACATCCCCGTGGGACGGGAGCGGCGCTAGCGGCGCGTCTCGGCCGAAGGCCGGGGCCGGGCCGCGTGCGGCTTCCGGGGGAGGTCCCACCCCCCGGCTCCGGGACGCCGTCGGCTCCCCGGCGGGCCCTTCCGGCCCGGCGCGGGTGCCGGAACGGGCCGGGGAGCGGGGCCTGTGGGCGGGCGCGGACTGGAAGGGGACCGGACAGGCGTCGAGCCCCGGACCGTGGCGGTCCGGGGCTCGACACCGTCTCTGCGGTGCGCACTGGGCACTGCGCGCTGCGGTTCGGGGGCAGCAGAGGTGGCGGCGTGGGCGTCAGGCGGTGGCCTTGCGCGCCCGGTTGCGGGCGGCGCGGCGCTTCATCGCGCGCCGCTCGTCCTCGCTGAGGCCACCCCAGACGCCGGAGTCCTGGCCGGACTCCAGCGCCCACTGCAGGCACTGCTCCATGACGGGGCAGCGGCGGCAGACGGCCTTGGCTTCCTCGATCTGCAGCAGCGCAGGACCGGTGTTGCCGATGGGGAAGAAGAGCTCGGGGTCTTCCTCGCGGCAAACGGCGTTGTGACGCCAGTCCATGGCTGCTCCATCTCCTACGCTTGGTGGTAATGGCTTGTGAATGTGAACGCTTTCACGAATCCCTCCACAAGGGAAGGGTCAGCGCCCGGATTTACCGGGTCGTGTCCCAGGGGGAACGGGGAGGTGGATTCGGGGCTCTCAAGGGGGTCGGCGTCGACCGTCCCGATCGCCATGAAGAGACTCGCAAACCTCGGCGGCGGATACAACCCCTTCCGGAAAGTTTTTTTTGATTCCTTGGTGTCGACTAGGTCACAGCCGTACTTCCAGGGGGTGGAGTATGGCCTAAACGTTCGACTGGAAGGACTTTCACCACATCTACTTACACAATCACACGCAGTGCACGGCGTACGCCTGTGAACGTGACGCTCGTACGCAGCCCCAGGTGGTCGCCGTCCATCTGAAACGGCAGTGGAACCTGCGAATCCAAGGTGAAGTCGGTGAGATCGTGCAGTGAGACCGCGTGCCTGCCGTGCGGGCCGCGTTCGGGAGTGGAAGTCAGCAGCTGGGTGCCGTAGCGGGTCACCGCGGGCGGGGTCAGCCGGGTCAGTCCCAGCACGTCGAGGGCGGTGTCGAAGGACGCCCGGGGAGCCGCGTACACCGGCTTGTTGCCCAGATAGGTCCAGGGCGCGGTGTTGCAGACGATGGACAGCGCCAGCCCGTCGACCGGCTTCTCGTCCGGCCGCCGGAGAGTAATCGTTCCGCGGCGGCGGTGCGGGTCCCCCAGGAACTGCCGCACCACCTGGCGTATGTAGAGCGCGTGCGTCGAGCGCCTGCCGCGCTCCCGCTTCTGCTCCACCCGGCCCACCACGCCCGCGTCGAAGCCGAACCCCGCGCAGAAGGTGAACCAGCGGGCGGGCACCTCCGCGTCCTCCGTCCCCGGCGTCCCGGCCGCCAGGCCCAGGCCCACCGTGCGCTCGCCGCCCGCGTGGAGCGCGTCCAGCAGCGCGCCCGTGGCCTCCACGGCGTCGTTGGGCAGTCCGAGCGCGCGGGCGAAGACGTTGGTCGAGCCGCCGGGCACGACCGCGAGCCGGGGCAGGTCGTCGGGGTCGGGGCCGGCGTGCAGCAGTCCGTTGACGACCTCGTTGACCGTGCCGTCCCCGCCGAGCACGATGACCAGCTCGATCTCCCCGCGCTGGACCGCCTGCCGGCCGAGGTCGCGCGCGTGCCCCCGGTACTCGGTGGTGACGGTCTCCAGCTTGAGATCGCTGGCCAGGGCGTGGATGAGCACGTCCCTGGTCCGCGCACTGGTGGTGGTGGCCGCCGGGTTTACCACGAGGAGTGCGCGCATGGGGTGCAGCGTACATAGCCGCCGGTGGGACGGCCCAAATCCGGGTCGGCCGGGACCTCGCCCGGGACCGCCCGGCTACCCTGGCGGGGTGAGTACGGACGCATCCTCCCCAGGCCCCGCCGGTACTTCCGGTGTCCTCCGGACCTCCCGGCCGGCCCGGATCACCGTCGCGGCCGCGCTGGTGGCGCTGCAGGGGGTGGTGGTCGCGGGCCTGGGCGTCACCATGCTGGTCCTGCTGCTGTCCGGCCGGCACGCGGACGACGCCCTCCAGGCCGTGACCGGGGCCGTGACCGTGCTGGCGCTGGCCGTACTGCCGCTGGCCGCGGCCCGGGGGCTGTGGCTGCGGCGCCGGTGGAGCCGCGGCCCGGCGGTGATCGTGCAGCTCATGGCCGTCCCGGCGGGCTGGCAGATGGCACAGAACGGCGGGGTGTGGCTCGCTCTGGGCGCCCTCGTCTCGCTGACCGCGCTGACCGTGCTCGGCTGCGTCGTCAACCCGACGGCCACCGAGGCACTGGGCATCGGGCCGCGCGAGCCCCGGGACGCCTGAGCGGATCCGCGGCGCGCACCCAGGCCCCATGGCTCCATGCCGGCCCGGGACGCCGGCCGGGGCTACTCCTCGACCAGCAGCCGGTCGCGCAGCTGCGCGAGGGTACGGGCCAGCAGCCGCGACACGTGCATCTGCGAGATCCCGACCTCCTGCGCGATCTGCGACTGGGTCATGTTGCCGAAGAACCGGAGCAGCAGGATCTTCTTCTCGCGCGGCGGCAGCTCCTCCAGCAGCGGCTTGAGCGACTCGCGGTACTCCACGCCCTCCAGGGCGTCGTCCTCCGCCCCGAGGGTGTCCGCGACGGCCGGGGACTCGTCGTCGGTGTCGGGGACGTCCAGGGAGAGCGTGCTGTAGGCGTTGGCCGACTCCAGCCCCTCCAGGACCTCCTCCTCGGAGATCGACAGCCGCTCGGCCAGCTCGTGGACGGTCGGGGCGCGCCCGTGCTGCTGGGACAGCTCCGCGGTCGCGGTGGTCAGGGACAGCCGCAGCTCCTGGAGCCGGCGCGGCACCCGTACCGCCCAGCCCTTGTCGCGGAAGTGCCGCTTGATCTCGCCGACGACCGTCGGGGTGGCGTAGGTGGAGAACTCCACACCGCGCTCCGGGTCGAAGCGGTCCACCGACTTGATCAGGCCGATCGTGGCCACCTGCGTCAGGTCGTCCAGCGGCTCGCCGCGGTTGCGGAAGCGCCGTGCCAGGTGCTCGACCAGCGGCAGGTGCATCCGCACCAGGGTGTCGCGCAGCTGGGCCCGCTCGGGGGAGCCGTCCGGGAGGGAGCGCAGCCGGACGAAGAGGTCCCGGGCGCCGCCGCGGTCCTGCGGCTCCGGCAGCCGGTGCCCGGACGCGCCGTTCCCGTGGCCCTCGGGCCCGTCGTACCCGCCGCCCCGGAGGTCCTCCACGACATGGTCCTCCACGGCGTCCGCCCGCTCCGTCCCGTGCTGGGGATCGGCTGGATGAGGCCGGGCTTGCTGTTCGGGAATGACCGGACCGACCGCCTTCTCGTGACGGCTCGTCCGCGTTTCGTGCTCCAGGTCGTTCACCCCGACCCCCTTTTCCCGTACCGGCCCGTGTGCGTCGGTCACGACGCCCCTGGACCGGCGCCGCGCTTCTTGTGCAGACTGATGCTGACCGTGCGATCGTCGGCCACGGCCGAGTCGACCTCGCCGGCCAGTGCGGAGAGCACCGTCCAGGCGAAGGTGTCGCGCTCGGGTGCGCGGCCTTCCGTGGTGGGTGCCGAGACGGTCACCCACAGAGAGTCCCCGACGAGCCTGAAGACGCAGCTCAGCACGCTGCCGGGGAGGGCTTGCTGGAGCAGGATGGCGCACGCCTCGTCGACGGCGATGCGCAGATCCTCGATTTCGTCGAGGGTGAAGTCCAAGCGGGCCGCGAGACCGGCGGTGGCCGTACGCAGCACCGACAGGTAGGCGCCCGCTGCGGGCAACCGGACCTCGACGAAGTCCTGCGTCCCGGGCTCGCCTGCGATCTGGGACACCCTCACCTCCAAGGTGGCACGAGCTGGTGACTGCCGCGAACGCCGGTCGGCGTCCTGTGGGCACAGATGTAACGGACCGGCGCGGCAGATCGTTCGACTGCGACGCTATCGCGATCCGAGGCATGCTGTCGCCCGGGCTGCGGAGGGCACCCTTCCCACGAACGTCACCCATAGTAAACACATGGACACTGTCCGTGGCTAGGGGTCTGCGGTAATCAATTGCCCCCACTACGCTGTGTCACAACGCCCGGGGTGCCCCGGATATTCCGGGCTCCGCGCTCTTTCCGCCGCCTCCCGCGGCCGGGGCCCGCTCGGCGGCGAGGGACCGCAGCGGCGCGCCGCTCAGCCGGTAGACCGTCCACTCGTCCATCGGCTCGGCGCCGAGCGACTCGTAGAAACCGATGGACGGCTCGTTCCAGTTCAGTACCCACCACTGGAGCCGTTCGTAACCCCGCTCGGCGCAGACACGGGCGAGTTCGGCCAGCAGCGCCCTGCCGTGGCCCGCGCCGCGCGCGGCGGGGCGGACGTACAGGTCCTCCAGGTACACCCCGTGGGTGCCGGTCCAGGTGGAGAAGTTCAGGAACCACAGGGCGAAGCCGACCGGTTCGCCGCCGTCGTCCTCGGCGATCAGCGCGAAGACGGCCGGGTCCGCGCCGAAGAGGGCGTCGCGCACCTGCTCCTCGGTGGCCCGTACCTGCTCCGACGACCGCTCGTACGCCGCCAGTTCGCGGATCATGGCGTGGATCACCGGCACGTCCGCGGGCACTGCTGTCCGAATCACCCCCGAAGGCTAGCCGGTGACCACCGCGGCCACCGACGTCCCCGGCGCGAAGGCGCCCTCGCCGGCCAGCACCGACAGCCCGTACAGCGCCTTGGCGACGTACACGCGGTCCAGGTCCGGCAGTCCGTGACGGTGCCGGAAGTCCCGCGCGAACGCCTCCAGCGCGCCGGTGACGCGGGCGAAGCCGCCGCAGTGGAAACGGTCCTCCACCCGCCAGTCACCGCGTCGTCCGCCGAAGGCGGCGTGCTGGAGCCGTTCCACCTCCCTGGTGAGGAAGCCGCCGCGCAGTACGGCGAAGCCGACGGCCCGCTGCCCGTCCGCCAGTCCGGCGGCGAGCCCGGCGAGCGTGCCGCCCGTGCCGCAGGCGACGGCCACCACGTCGGCCGTGCCGCGCAGTTCCCGGCCCAGCCCGGCGGCGCCCCGTACGGCCGCGGCGTCGCTGCCGCCCTCGGGTATGAGGCGGAAGGGGCCGAAGCGCTCGCGCAGCCGCGCGGTCCAGTCCGGGTCGGTCCTGCGGCGGTACGCGGCCCGCGTCACGAAGTGCAGCCGCATGCCGTCCGCGGCGCAGCGGGCCAGGGAGGGGTTGAGCGGCCGGCCGGCCAGTTCCTCGCCCCGTACCACCCCGATCGTGGCCAGGCCCAGCAGCCGCCCGGCGGCCGCGGTGGCGCGCAGATGGTTGGAGTACGCGCCGCCGAAGGTCAGCAGGGTGTGTTCCCCGGCGCGGACGGCGGCGTGCAGGTTCGGCACCAGTTTGCGCCACTTGTTGCCGACGAGGTCCGGGTGGATCAGGTCGTCGCGCTTGAGCAGCAGTCGTACGCCGTGGCGGGCGAAGCGCTCGTTGGCGATCTCGGTGAGGGGGGACGGCAGCCGCGGGCCGAGGGCGGCCAGGGCGGCCGCGGGGCCGGTCGGTCCGGGCTGTCCGGGTGCTGTGCTGCTCACCCCGCCATTCTCCCGCTCCCGGGGTGGCACGCCGTGCCGTGGTGGCCGGGCCGGCCGCGGTGGCGCCCGGCGCCCCTGGCGGTGCCCCGGGCGCCACCGTCTGCCCGCGGGCCGTTCGTGGAGTTGCGGTTGTGACCGTGCGGGCGGTCGGGGACGGCGGTTCCGGCTGTCCGCGCCGGCAGCGGGGGCCAGGAGATCCTCGACGGATATGCGGGGATGTGCGAAGTGGACGCGCATCCATGACGGGATGCCGTCCTTCGTCTGTCTCCGGCCCGGAGCGTGCCCGGTGGGCCCGGGGTTCCTCCCGCCGTCCCGGACCGGCTGTACCGGATTACCGCGGTGCGGGAGGGGGAACGTCGCCGGGCCGGCACCGGCGGGCGTGCCGTCACCCGGCGGGCGTTCCCGGGGCGGCGCGGACGCTCCGGTGCGTCTTCGCGAATGTTGATTTCCGGCCCGTATGAAAGCGTTTTTACGGGGCACATGGTGTACGCCCCGGTCTGTGGACGCCCGTTGACGTGCTTCCCCCGGATCAGGGCTGACATGAGGTGGCTGCGCTGCCGTGAGTCGGATGTTGTCAAGTTTTCTTGGCTTGGGTTATACAGATGGGTGCGAGGCAGTGCACTCAGTGCCGTATGACCGGTCGACCCCGGCAGGGCAGAGCAGTGAGTGACGGCCGTACCGACCACCTCACCGGTACCAGCAGTACGGAAGGGGAGATGGAACATGCGGTGGAGCGAGTTCGTGGCGAAGGTACGTGAGCGGGGGCAGTACCCGACGGTCAGAGAGGCCGAGCGCGTCGCGCGGATCGTGCTCTCGGCTCTGGGAGGCCATCTCACCGGACAGGAGCGCACGGAGCTGGCCGTCCGCCTGCCCCAGGAGGGCACGCGCGTGCTGACCGACCAGCTCCAGGTCACCAAGGCGATGAGCGGTGCGCAGTTCGTCGACAGTGTCGCGGCGCGCATCGAGGGAGCCACCCCGGCGACCGCCCGCTGGGACGTCAGCTCGGTGCTGAGCGTCGTCGCCGAGCTGGCCGGCGACGACCTGCTGGACCGGATCATCGACCGGCTCCCGCCCGGCTACGCCCTGCTCTTCGGGCGTGCCCAGCTCGCCGCCCGGCTCGTTCCGGCGGCCTGACCGGACGGTCGGGCCAGCGGCCCGCAGCGGAAGACCGTCGCTGCGGGCCGCTGGCCTGACACACCCGGGAGAGGGCGGCGCGGTCAGGGGGCTTCGGTGCCCCGGTCCTGCCCGGCCTCCGCCTCGTCCCGGCCGCCCTTCCCGTCCTTCTCCGCGCCCTTCTCCCGGCCGTCCTTGTCGCCTTCGCCGTCGCCGACGATGGCGGAGAGGCAGTGCGGCCAGTGGCTGAAGTCCTCCTTCTGGGACCACAGCCGGTGGGCCGCCCTGATGTTCCACTCCGGGTCCAGGGCCTGCGCGGGGGTGCCGCGCAGATCACGGAGCCGTGCGTCGGAGATCTGGAAGACGCCCCAGTTCCGGCTGCCGTCGACGTTGGGGAGGACGTACAGCGGGTCGAGACGGGACTGGCAGCGGGCGATCCGGACCGCCGTCTCCGGGTCCTCGGCGAAGACCTTCCGGATGCGGTCGGTGACCCGCTTCTCGTCCCAGGTGGTCATCGACACCTTTCCCGCGTACAGCGCCCGCTTGGTGTCGTCACCGACGATCCCGTCCACCGCCAGGCCCGCCCGCACCTGGAAGGCCTCCACCCGGCGCAGGGTCTCCGGGCCGAAGATGCCGTCGATCCCGATAGTCGCCCCGGCGTCGGACAGCAGCTGCTGGACCTCCCGTACGCACTCGTCCTCCTGGCCGATGTGGACCGGGTCCCGGCACTCCGCGGAGAACAGCAGCCGGTCGTCCGCCGCCGCCCCGTCCTTCCCGTCGCCGAACGAGGCCCACGCCAGGGTGGCGGCGATCACGGCGGCCACGACGACGGCGGCGACGATCCACAGCCCGCGGCGGGGCCGGGACGCCGCCGTGGCCGCGTTGGGCTCCTCCCCGGTGTCCCCGGTGTCCCCGGCGTACCCGACAGCTCCGGTGTCCCCGGGGCCGGACACCGGCTGCGGCTCCGGTTCCGATTCCGGGTCCGGGGCTCGTTCCGGGTGCGGGGAAGGAGGCTCGGAGGCCAGGGTCCACAACCGGTGCAGCTCCGTCAGCTCGTCCCGGCCCGCCCCGCACTGCCGGGCCAGCAGTTCCACCGTGCCGAAGTCCGGGGGGACCGCCTTTCCGGAGCAGTAGCGGTGCAGCGCGGAACGGCTGATGTCCAGCCGGGCGGCCAGCGTCTCGTAACTGTGTGGGGTACGTCCCTTCAACTCGCGCAGAGCCGAGGCGAACTCCTCGACACGGGCCTCGCCCCGACCGTCCCGCATTGCCCCAGACCTCCACACCTGTGGTCGCCCTGATCACGACGCGTACATCGTAGGAACACCGAGCGGCACGGCGGTGGCGGATGGCCGGATTCAGCCGTCGCCGAAACGGGGGCCCGGCTCCAGCGAGACCAGGCAGCGCGGCCGGCGGCCGGAGTCCCCCCCGCCCCACAGCCGGTGGGCCGTCTCGATGTTCCACTTCGGATCCAGCGCGTCCGCGGGGGTGGCGCCCATCTTCCGCAGCCGCTCCTCGGAGATCTGGAAGACGCCCCAGGTGCGCGAGGTGTCGGGGTGGGAGAGCACATAGTGCGGGTCCAGCAGCGACCGGCACTCGGCCGTCCGCACCGCCGCCTCCGGATCCTCGGTGAAGACCTTCCGGATGTGGTCCGTGACCCGGTCCCTGTCCCAGGTGGCGAGGGACACCCCGCCCTCGTACAGCGCCCGTTTGGTCGCCTGGTCGACGACGCCGTTGGGCCGCACCCCGGCCAGCGCCTGGAAGGCCAGCACCGCGCGCCGGGTGTCCCCCACGAAACGCCCGTCGGCCGCCGTTCTCCCGCCGGCCCCGGCGATCAGGCGCTGGACCTCCCGTACGCACTCGCCCTGCTGCCCCTGGCCGACCGTGTCCGGGCAGGCGTCCGAGAGCAGCAGCCGCTCGTCGTCCGCGGCTTCCGCGGCACCGCGCACCCCCGCGATCAGGACGGCACCGACCACGGCCGCGGCCAGCGCGCCGGCCAGGAACCGCGGCCAATGCCGGACAGACGGCCGGAACGCCGCGAGGGCCCGTCCCGACGGCTGCCGCCGCGACGGGACGGGGGCCGTGGCCGGGGAAGCGGCCGGGAGCGAGGCGGGCGGCGCGGTGGTGACCGGGGCCGCCACCGGCTCCGGGCGCCGTTCCGGCCGCGGCTCCGGCGAGGGGGGCCCGGACGACTCGGTGGCCAGCACCCACAGCCGGTGGAGTTCGACCAGTTCGTCCCGGTCCGCCCCGCACCGTTTGGCGAAGCGCTCCACGGTCCCGAAAACGGCTGGAACCGACTTGCCGGAGCAGTAGCGGTGCAGTGCGGAACGGCTGATCCCGGTCCGCGTCGCCAGCGTCTCGAAGCTGTGTCCCGTGCGTCCCTTCAGATCGCGCAGCGCGGCTGCCAGTTCCGAGGTTCCATCGTGGCCCATCCCTGGCCCTCCCCCGAGACGCGGGTCCGCCCGATGACGGAGCCATCGTATCGGGGAGGGCGGGGCCAGGGACGGGCCCGACGGGAAGCGGACGCACCCGGGGGCCGCGGGCATCCGCCGGAATGCCCGCGGCCGTCCGGATCACCGTCTCATTCGTGATCCCCCGTACTCCCCCGTGGGGACGGAGTCCGGACATGCGCCGCTTCGCCGTGGCCGGCTCAGCGCTCCCCCGAGTCCGCTGGGCCGACGAGACATGTGTGTCACGGGCCCGCCGGACGCGTCAACGCGATTCCGGCGATCTGGGACGCTGGGACGGCGCACCGTATCTGAACTGCGGTTATCCGGGGCGATGGGATGCGGTGCGGGACGAGTGGCGGGCGCTTACCGGTCCCGGCGGACCCGGTGGCCGGGGCGGAGGGGCCGGTGCCGGTCCGTCAGGCGGCGGCGGCAAGATCGTCCTGCCCTAGACTCCCGCGGGACTCGCACAGGCGGACCAGGACGCTCAGTTCCGGCTCGAAGGTGCCGGATGTCGCGGCGGTTCCGGCGATGACGGCAGCCCGGCCCCGTCCCGCAGGCGCGTTTCCACCGCAGCCACGGCGCGGTGGCTCCACTCGAATCATCTGTTGACGGGTCAACAGGGTCTCTCCGGTGCTGTTCGGGCCGCCCGGGCAACTCACGTGAAAGGACTTCCCCGATGCTCGATCCTCGGCGGCACTACGCCAGTCTGCGCTTCGTGGCGCTGCTTCCGCTCGTGCTGTTCTTCCCGATCATGGTCAGCTTCTTCATAAGCCCGGGCGTGGCGTGGGGAGAATACGTGGGGGTCTTCTTCCACCTCTCGATCCTCTTCCTGGTGTCGCGCCTGGAGGCGGCCTCCTGGGCCAGGGCCGCGGGCTACGGCTGGGTGGTCACCGACGTACTCGCCGGCATCCTGGTGATCAACGAAGTCGATGACGACACGGCCTGGGCGGTCCGCCTCGGTGCCCATGTCCTCGCCGGTGTCTGGATCGTGGCGAGTTCCCTGGTCAGCCGTTCCTGGCCGGTTCGCGCGGTCGGCGTCCTCACCGGTGTCTGGCTCGGCGGCTACTCCTTCGTCGGGAACGTCCTCGGCGAGGAGTTCCTGCGCCCGGCGAGCATCATGATCCTGGTCTGGTTCGCGCTCCTGGCGATCCTCCACCGCGACCAGCCGGAGCGCCCGGCGGTGCCGGCCGGCACCGCATCGGCCTGACGCGCGGTACGACGTAATCCCGCCGAGGAGGAGGACCGGGGGAGAAGGACCGCACCCGGTCCGTGATGGACGCCGTGCTCGGCGCCCTGCGGACCGGGTGCGGACAGCAAGACCGGGCGATCAGGGAAACCGCAGTTCAGAAGGCATGAATCAAGATCAGGCCTTCTTGGTCTCCCAGAAGATCTTGTCGATCTCGGCGATGAGGTCCAGCAGCTTCTGGCCCGTCGCCGGGTCGGTGGAGCCCTTGGCCGCGGAGGCGGCCTTGAGCGCGTCGTTCACCAGCTGGTGGAGCTGCGGGTACTTCTCGAAGTGCGGCGCCTTGAAGTAGTCGCTCCACAGCACCGAGATGTGGTGCTTGGCGAGCTCGGCCCGCTGCTCCTTGATGTACGTCGCACGGGCCCGGTAGTGCGGGTCGTCGTTGGCCTGGTACTTCTCCTGGATGGCCTTGACCGACTCGGCTTCGATACGCGCCTGGGCCGGGTCGTAGACGCCGCAGGGAAGGTCGCAGTGCGCGCTGACCTTCACCTTCGGGGCGAACAGGCGGGAGAGCATAGAGCTGTCCTTCCTCGTGATCGTCTTCTCTCGGGTGAGGTTACTCCGTGCGGGAGGCCTTTTCGCGTGTGCCCCCACCGGCTTGGGACAAAAGTCGGAGGAAGCATGGGCGGACCCGGGGGAACCCGGGAACGGCAGCCGGGAAGACTGGGCCGGGGACAGGTGCGGGGACAGTTGTAGAGGCGAGGACCGGAGGTGCCGCGGATGCCGGAGCGGGTGGACGAACAGGACGGCCGCGGACTGCTGCGGATCGGGCTGGCCGAGGTCTACAACCCCTCGATGGAGCCGACGCTGGTCCCCGGCGACCTGCTGGTGGTGCGCTACGGGGGGGAGGTGCGGCCCGGTCACGTGGTGGTGGTGCGCCATCCCTTCCAGCACGACCTGCTGATCGTCAAGCGCGCCGTGGCGCGGCGTGCGGGCGGCTGGTGGGTGCGGGGCGACAACCCGTCCGTGCGCAACGACAGCCGTGAATTCGGGGTGGTGCCCGACGAGCTGGTGGTGGCGCGCGCCTGGGTGCGGCTGCGGCCTCCGCGGCTGGTTCAGCGGACCCCCGGCGCGTTGCTGGCCTGGGTGTTCTCGTCGGTGCGGCCACTGCCCGCCAGGCGTTTGCGGGCGCGGTAGGCGGCGACGTTGGCGCGGGTGGCGCAGCGGTCCGAGCAGTAGCGCCGCGAGCGGTTGGTCGAGGTGTCCAGATAGGCGTTGCGGCAGGGGTCGGCCTGGCAGATGCCCAGCCGCTCCACGCCCAGCTCGGTGAGGTGGAAGGCCAGCCCCATGCAGGCGGTGGCCGTGTAGCCGGCGGTGGCGTTGGCGGGGTGGTCGGCCAGGTGCAGGTGCCAGCGCGGCCGGCCCCGGTCGTCCAGGTGGTCGTGACCGGAGATCTGCGGGCTGGCGGGGAACTCCATCAGCAGGGCGTTGAGCAGGCCCACGGCCCTGACCTCGTCGCCCTCGGAGGCCGCCGTGAAGACCGCCCGCAGCCGGGTGCGGACGTTCCGCAGCCGGGTCACGTCGGCCTCGGTGGCGCGCCGGGCGGCGGTCTGTCCGGGGCCGAAGAGGGCGCGTACGGCCTCGACCGAGGTGAGCGTGTCCTCGCCGCGCCGGGGCTGCTCGGTGTTGACCAGCCGCACGGCGAAGTCTGAGTAATGGCTCAGTTCCACTTGTGGTCCTTACGAGATCGTCCTAGGGTCATGCCGGGACCGGGTAAGAGCCCTTGAAGGAATCAGCCTATTACTTCTCGATGGCGCAGGAGGTTGCCGTGAGTGAGACGGACACCGGCGTATCCACGGACTGGCGGCACTGGCAGACCACCTGGGACCGGCAGCAGGAGAGCTACCTGCCCGACCGCGAGGAGCGGTTCCGGGTGATGCTCGACTCGGTCGAGGCGCTGGTGGGCCCCGCGCCGAGGGTGCTGGACCTGGCGTGCGGCACGGGCAGCGTCTCCGACCGCCTCCTGCGCCGGTTCCCGAAGGCCACCGGCACCGGAATCGACCTCGACCCGGCCCTGCTGACCATCGCGCGCGGCTACTTCGCCGCCGACTCCCGGGTGGAGTTCGTCCGGGCCGACCTGCGCGACCCGCGGTGGCGGGACGAACTGCCGCACCGCGCGTACGACGCCGTGCTCACCTCCACCGCGCTGCACTGGCTGCGCACCGACGAGCTGCGGACGCTGTACGGGCAGCTCGCGGGTGTGGTGCGGGAGGGCGGGATCCTCCTCAACGCCGACCACATGCCCGACGGGGCCACGCCCCGGATCAACGAGGCGGTGGACGCCTTCCACCGGGCCCGCCGCGAGCGCGAGAAGGCCGCGGGTGTCCAGGACTGGGCGGACTGGTGGGCGATGGCCGCGGCCGACCCGGTGCTGGCGGAGCCGGTCGCCGAGCGTTTCCGCGTCATCGGCGATCCGCGGGCGGGGGACCACTCCGACGGCGACGTGCAGTCCGCGGCCTGGCACGCCGAGGCGCTGCGGGCGGCGGGCTTCGCCGAGGCGCGGACGGTGTGGGCCTCCCCGTCCGACGCGATGGTGCTCGCCCTGCGGTGACGCGGTGGTGCGGTGACGCCGGGGCGACCGGCGTCACCGCACCGGGGCGGCGTACGGCTGCGGGGTGGTGCGGGCCGGCCGCCCCGCCCCCCCCCCCACGGCCCGGCAGCCGGCGCTCAGCGCCGGGCGACGCCCTCGGCGCGGGCCGCCGCGGCGACGGCGGCGGTGACCGCCGGGGCGACCCGCTCGTCGAACGGCGAGGGGATCACGCACTCCTCGCTCAGCTCGTCGGCCACCACCGCGGCCAGCGCCTCGGCGGCGGCCAGCTTCATGCCCTCGGTGATCCGCGCGGCCCGCACCTGCAGGGCGCCCGCGAAGATGCCGGGGAAGGCGAGGACGTTGTTGATCTGGTTCGGGTAGTCGCTGCGGCCGGTGGCGACCACCGAGGCGTACCGGCGGGCCACGTCCGGGTGGATCTCCGGGGTGGGGTTGGCCATGGCGAAGACGAACGCGCCCTTCGCCATCCGCGCGACGGCGGCCTCGGGGACCGTACCGCCGCTGACGCCGATGAAGACGTCCGCGCCGACCAGCGCGTCCCCCAGCGAGCCGCTCAGTCCGGCCCGGTTGGTGAAGCCGGCCACCTCCCGCTTGACGTCGGTGAGTTCCGCGCGGTCGGCGGAGACGATGCCCCGGCGGTCGCAGACCGTCACATCGCCGATGCCCGCCTCCACCAGGATCCTGGCGATGGCGACCCCGGCCGCGCCGGCGCCCGAGACGACCGCGCGCAGCTCGCCGAGCGCGACCCCGCGCAGCCGGGCGGCGTTGCGCAGCGCGGCGAGGGTGACGACGGCCGTGCCGTGCTGGTCGTCGTGGAAGACCGGGATGTCCACGCGCTCCTGGAGCCGGCGCTCGATCTCGAAGCAGCGGGGCGCGGAGATGTCCTCCAGGTTGATGCCGCCGAAGGAGGGCGCGAGCCGGACGACGGTGTCCACGATCTCGTCGATCTCCCGGCAGTCCAGCGCGATCGGGACCGCGTCCACGCCGCCGAACTGCTTGAAGAGGATGGCCTTGCCCTCCATCACCGGCAGGGAGGCCTCCGGGCCGATGTCGCCCAGGCCCAGCACCGCGCTGCCGTCGGTGACGACCGCGACCGTCTGTGACTTCCAGGTGTAGTCGTGGACCAGCTCCGGCTGTTCGGCGATGGCGCTGCACACCTTCGCCACACCCGGTGTGTAGGCCAGGGAAAGGTCGTCCGCGTTCCGCACCGGCACGGTCGCCCGGACCGCCATCTTGCCGCCGCGGTGCAGGGCGAAGGCCGGATCGATGCTCGCGTCGACGCCGTCGTCCAGGTCGCTCCCGGAATTGACGATCTCCGCTGCCACTGTGTTCAACCCCTTTGTCGCTGATTCTGTCGAGGGTGGCCGCTTCCTGGTCGAGGAGCGGGCGGGCACCGCGTCCGCGGCCCGTCCGGCGGATGGGGCCGCCGTCGGGGCGGGGTACGGACGCCGGGCGCGCCGCACACGCGCCCTGGTCCCCGGGTGAGGGGTGTAACCGCACTTTCTACCGGATGAGTCCCGCCGGTACGAGTGGCTTTCGCATCCTCCCGGCCGCCGTGTCCCACTCCGGCTGCCCCCGGGGGCAGCCGGTCGAAACGCCTGTTTCCGGGCAGAACGGCCGTATTCCGGCCGACGGCCCGCTCGGCGCGGCAGGAAAGCGGCAAAGGGGCGGTAAAGACACGGCGAGGGGGAGGGGAGGAGAGTGACAGAACTCTCGTTCCGCGCGCCATTCCGCTCATACGAGCAAGCAAGTGGGTGAGTCGCCGTCCGAAAACGATCGTCTTCGGTGGCCCGTTACCCGATTTTGACACGGTCGGCGTCATGGCTCCCGGTGTCCGGATGGCAGGATGCGCTTCATCGCACAGGACCGGGACCGTCCTCCGGGGCGCGTCCGGCCGACCGGCTACTCCACTCACCCCGCAGGAGGACCACCCATGACCGCACGTACCAACCGCTCCCTGTCCACGGCGGGAGGGTCTCCGAGGCCGTCGGCCCGCCGGCGCCTGGCCGCGGTCGGAGCCGTCGTGGTCGCGGGCTCCCTGCTGCTCACCGCCTGCGGGGACCAGACCGACGGCGGCGGCGACGGCGACGGCGGCAAGAAGTCCGAGAGCGCGAACGCCGCCCCGCTGCACGACAAGCTGCCCGCGGACATCCGGAAGGCGGGCGTCATCAAGGTCGGCTCGGACATCGCCTACGCGCCGGTCGAGTTCTACGACGAGAACGACCAGATCACCGGCATAGACCCCGACCTGGCCGATGCCCTGGAGAAGCAGCTCGGCGTCGAGTTCGAGTTCAGCAACGGCACCTTCGACGGACTGATCATCGGCCTGAACTCGGACCGCCACGACATCATCATGTCGGCGATGACCGACACCAAGCAGCGCCAGGAGGGCCTGGACGACGAGGGCAACAAGGTCGGCAAGGGCGTCGACTTCGTCGACTACTTCCGGGCCGGCTCCGCGATCCTGGTCAAGAAGGGCAACCCCGAGGGCATCGAGTCCCTGGACGACCTGTGCGGCAGGACCGTCGCCCTCCAGCGCGGCACGGCGAACGAGGAGCTCGCCGAAACGCAGAGCGAGAAGTGCGACAAGCCCATCGAGATCCTCGCCTTCGACAAGGACACCGAGGCGCTGCTCCAGGTCAAGCAGGGACGCGCGGTCGCGGACATCAACGACTACCCGGTCGCCGCGTACAACGCCAAGACCTCCGGCGGCGGCGACGACTTCGAGGTCGTCGGCGACCAGATCAACGCCGCGCCCTACGGCATCGCCGTGAGCAAGGAGGACACCGAGCTGCGCGACGCCATCAAGGCGGCCCTCGACGCGATCATCGACAACGGCGAGTACCGGAAGGTGCTGGAGAAGTGGGAGGTCGTCGAGGCCGGGGTCGAAGAGGCCACCATCAACGGCGGCGAGTGAGCCGTCCGGACCGCATCGTCCCGCAGCAGTCCGAACGAAGGTAAGCATCCGTGTCCGACCCCGAAGACACCGAAGGCAAGGTCCCCGTCCCGGCGGCGTCCCTCACCAAGGACCCCGGCGGGCCGGACGGGCCGGTACCGGTGACCAAGAGCCCGCCGGTACCGCCCGAGGCCGTCAAGGCCATCCCGGTACGCCACTACGGCCGCTGGATCAGCGCCGCGGTCGTGCTCGTCCTGCTCGGCCTGGTGGTGAAGGCGTTCGCCGAGGCCGAGATCCGCTGGGCCACGGTGGGGCAGTACCTCACCCACGACACGATCATCGAGGGTGCCCGCAACACTCTGTGGATCACCGTGCTCGCCATGCTCCTGGGCGTGGTGCTCGGCACGGTCCTGGCGGTGATGCGGCTGTCGATGAACCCGGTGATGTCGTCCGTCGCCTGGGCCTACATCTGGTTCTTCCGCGGTACGCCCGTCCTGGTGCAGCTACTCCTCTGGTACAACCTCAGCTTCGTCTTCGACACCGTGAACCTCGGTTTCTACAAAGACGAGATGGAAGACTTCATGACGCCGTTCCTCGCGGCGTTGCTGGGGCTGGGCCTGAACGAGGCCGCCTACATGGCCGAGATCAGCCGTGCCGGCATCCAGTCGGTGGACCACGGGCAGACCGAGGCGGCCCACGCACTCGGCATGACCGGCTCCCGCACGATGCGGCGCATCGTGCTGCCGCAGGCCATGCGGGTCATCATCCCGCCGACCGGCAACGAGTTCATCAACATGCTCAAGACCTCGTCGCTGGCCTACATCATCCAGTACTCCGAGCTGCTCCTGGCGTCGAACAGGATCTACTCGCGCAATCTCGCGGTGATCGAACTGCTGATGGTGGCGACCGTCTGGTACCTGGTCCTCACCACGGTCTTCAGCATCGGCCAGTACTACCTGGAGCGCCACTTCCAGCGCGGTTCCTCCCGCAGCCTGCCGCCCACTCCGTGGCAGCGGGTGAGGACCAACCTCACCTCGTTCCGCACGCCGAGCCAGGTGGGAGGGAGGACGATATGACCACCTCGGCGGTCCCCATGGTGAAGGCGGAGGGCGTCCACAAGTCCTTCGGCCACTCCCACATCCTCAAGGGCATCGATCTGGAGGTCGCGCCCGGCGAGGTCTTCTGCCTGGTCGGCCCGTCCGGCTCGGGGAAGTCCACCTTCCTGCGGTGCATCAACCACCTGGAGAAGATCAGCGCCGGCCGGCTGTGGGTCGACGGCCGGCTCGTCGGCTACCGGCAGAAGGGCGACAGGCTCTACGAGCTCAGGGAGCGCGAGGTCGCCGCCCAGCGCCGGGACATCGGCATGGTCTTCCAGCGCTTCAACCTCTTCCCGCACATGACCGCGGTGGAGAACGTCATGGAGGCGCCGGTCCAGGTCAAGGGGGAGGCCAAGGCGGTGGCCCGGGAGCGGGCGCTGAAACTGCTGGACCGCGTCGGGCTGGGCGACCGCACCGGCCACTACCCCTCCCAGCTCTCCGGCGGCCAGCAGCAGCGGGTCGCCATCGCCCGGGCGCTGGCGATGGAGCCCAAGCTGATGCTGTTCGACGAGCCCACCTCGGCGCTCGACCCGGAACTGGTCGGCGAGGTGCTCGACGTCATGCGGGGTCTGGCCGAGGACGGCATGACGATGATCGTCGTCACCCATGAGATGGGCTTCGCCCGGGAGGTCGGCGACTCGCTGGTCTTCATGGACGACGGTGTGGTCGTCGAGGCCGGTCGTCCGCGCGAGGTGCTGACCGATCCGCGGCACGAACGGACGAAGGCGTTCCTGTCGAAGGTCCTGTGAGCGTGCGGCCGCGGCCCGTCGGTTCCCCGGCGGGCCGCGGCCGCCGACGCGGAGACGTTCAGCGTCCGGAGACGTAGGCGACGATCGGGTCGCCGTGCGCCTGGGGCTCGCCGTTCGCGCCGTCGCGCGCCACGGTCACGAACTCCACGGCGTGGGCGCTTCCCTCCGGGAAGTCGTAGTCGCACCAGGTGTTGCCGTTGTCGGCTCCGTCGGCGTCCTGGCACTCTCCCGTCCGCCCGTCCTGGGGGCCGCCGTGGAGTTCCCAGATGACGCCCACCCGCAGTCCGTCCGCGAGCAGGTCCGCCACCGAGAACCGGTCGCCGTCGGAGTAGAAGCAGGCCATGCCCGCCGCGCCCTTGGGAAGACTGCAGAACTGGGTCGTGTCGGCCGGCGCCGGCGTCTGTGCCCGGGCGGGGCCGCCCATCATGCTGATCGTGCAGGCGAGCGCTACCCCCGCGGTCCACAGCGCACGTGTCCTCATCCGGTACTCCTTCGTTCCTGTCGGTCCCTCGGCGGTGCCCGGAGAAGGCCGTACGGCCGCCGAGTTCGGTGCGGAGCCCGCCGGGTTTCCGAGTCAGGGGATCAAAACGTCCGGATTGAGCCATTGCCGGTGAGCCGTGGCAGGCGCTCCCGGAGCGACTGGTTCCGAGAGCCGGCGTACTGGTGGCGGGCCGCACCGCCGCAGTACTTCCGCCCTGGTCAGCGGCGAGTGTCACACCGGTATTCGGTTTCGCCGGGCTGCCGCTCGGCCTAGGGTCGGAACATGTTTGCTGCCTATGCCGCGCGCGTCGACCGCGATCAGCCACTGAACGGACTGGAGCTGGGCGAACGTCCGGAACCGGAGGTTCCGCCGGGGTGGACGGCCATCGACGTCAGGGCGGCCTCCCTCAACCACCACGACCTGTGGTCCCTGCGCGGTGTCGGTCTGGGCGAGGAGTCGCTGCCCATGATCCTGGGCTGCGACGCCGCCGGGGTGGACGCCGACGGCAACGAGGTCGTCCTCTACCCGGTGATCGGGGCGACCGGGCACGGCGTCGGGCCGCGCGAGCAGCCCTCGATCCTCACCGAGAAGTACCAGGGCACCTTCGCCGAGCGGGTGGCCGTACCGCAGTGGAACGTCCTGCCCAAGCCGAAGGAGCTCTCCTTCGAGGAGGCCGCCTGCCTGCCGACGGCCTGGCTGACCGCCTACCGGATGCTCTTCACCAACGCCGGGGTGCGCCCCGGCGACTCGGTCCTGGTGCAGGGCGCGGGCGGCGGGGTGGCCACGGCGGCCATCGTGCTGGGCGCGGCGGCGGGGCTGCGGGTCTTCGCCACCAGCCGTGACGCGGCCAAGCGCCGGCGGGCCGAGGAACTGGGCGCCGAGGCCGCCCTCGAGAGCGGGGCGCGGCTGCCGCACCGGGTGGACGCGGTGATCGAGACGGTGGGCGCGGCCACCTGGTCCCACTCGGTGAAGTCGCTCAGGCGCGGCGGCACACTGGTGATCTCGGGAGCGACCAGCGGGGTCACCCCGCCCTCCGGCGAGCTGAACCGGATCTTCTTCCTGGAACTGAAGGTCGTCGGCTCCACCATGGGCTCCAAGGAGGAGCTGGCCGGGCTGCTGAACTTCTGCGCGGCCAAGGGCGTCCGCCCGGTGGTCGACTCCGTGCTGCCGCTGGAGCGGGCCCGCGAGGGCTTCGAGAAGATGGCGGCGGGGGACATCTTCGGCAAGGTCGTCCTGACGCGCTGACGCGCTGACGCGCTGACGCGCCGGCGGCGCGGCCCGTCCGGCCCTGCCGGGACCGGACCGGGCCGCGCCGCCCCGCGGTCACGCCCCGGTCACCGCTCCGGGGACGGGGGCCCGGCGTCCCGGAGCACGGCGACGACGTGGACCGCCGCCGCGGACAGCCGGCGGCGGACCTCGCCCAGCTGCTCCTGGCTCACCCCGTGGTCGCGCGCCGCGTCCCGCACGTCGTCGCGGAAGCGGTCCAGCAGCCTCTCCAGCTCGCGCGCCGGATCCCGGGGCGGGTCGGCGGGCTCCTCGGCCCACTCCGGTGCCGGGGCCCCGGCTTCCTCCGCCTTCCCGGAGGGCGACCGGGACGTGCCGTGACCGGCGCCTCCGCCCGGTCCGCCCAGGGGCCCGCCCAGACCGCCCAGATGCCGGGCCAGCTCGGACATCCCCGTGCGCACCGCGCCCTGCCAGTCACCCCGCTGGGCCTGCGACTGCACCTCCTGCTGGACCTGGCGGGCGATCCGCAGGGCCTCCTCCCGGGCCGCGTCCCGCGCCTGACGGGCCTTGCGCGCCTGGTGCCGGGCCTGCTGGGCCTCCTGCCGGGCCCGCCGGGCCTGCTCCTGCCACTGCTCCCGGGCCCGCCGCATCTCCTCCTGCACCGTCCGGAGCGCGTCCTTGTCGCCCCGGGCCGTCCCCCGTGCGGCCTCCCACACGTTCTCCCAGGCGCTCTCCCAGCCGGCGGTGTCCCAGCCCTCCCCGCCCCCGGCCGGAGTGCTGCGGTTCCGCTCCGCGGCCTCGCGCACCTCGCGGCGCAGATCGCCGGCCGCGTCGCTGACGTCCTCCCGGATGTCGGCGGCCAGGGCGGCCAGGGACTCGCGGATCTCCCGCTCCAGCTCGGTCAGCTCGCCTTGCCGGCCGGCGAGCTCGGCGCGGCCGGCGTCGGTGAGGGAGTAGACCTTGCGGCCGCCCTCGGTGGTGTGGCTGACCAGGCCCTCGGCCTCCAGCTTGGCCAGCCGGGGGTAGACCGTGCCGGCGGAGGGGGCGTACAGCCCCTGGAAGCGCTCCTCCAGCAGCCGGATCACCTCGTAACCGTGGCGCGGCGCCTCGTCGAGCAGCTTCAGCAGGTACAGGCGCAGTCGGCCGTGGGCGAAGACGGGGGGCATGGTCACACGTCCTTACGCAGGGAGTCCTGGTCCGCGGGGCCGGTGCCCCGGGGCCGGGCGGGAACACCGGAGCCGCCGGGGGGAGCGGACTCCCCGTCGTCCGCGGCCGGGCGGCGCAGCAGGGCTATCGAACCGGAGACGGTGGTGGCCCGCAGCCGTCCGGCCCCCGCTCCGAGGGTGCCCGTGATCCGCTTGGCGCCCCACTGCCCGGAGACCCGCAGCTCCTCGAAGGCGCAGGACACGGCACCTCCGGCGGTGCCCGCCTCCACCACGGTGTCGGCCGGGTGCGGCAGCCGTACGGCGATCTGGCCGGAGACGGAGTTGAGCCGGATGTCCGCGGGCCGTTCCCGCCGGGCCGGACCGAGGTCCACCACCATGTCGCCGCCGACCGAGTCGGCCCGGACCGGGGCGCCGCCCCCGTCGAGGACGGTCAGATCGCCGGAGACGGAGTTGAACCGCAGACCGCCGGTGACCCCCTGGGTCTCGACGGGACCGGAGACGGTGTCGGCCCGCACCGGGCCGGCCAGGCCCACCAGGGTGACGCAGCCGGTGATCGCGCGCACCTCCGTACCGCCCTCGACGCCGGTGATCACCGCGTCGGCCCCGACGACCCCCACCTCGACCCGGATTCCGGCCGGCACGGCGAGCGACACGTCGGCCCGGTGCCGCCGGCTCGCGCGGTCGAGCAGGGTGAGGAAGCCCTGCCAGGGCAGGTCGTCGTACGCGACGGTGAGGACGCCGCCCTCCAGGACGACCCGCAGCGGGGGACCGTCGAGGGCGCCGACCTCCAGCCGGGCGGCCGGGTCGCCGGTGCCGACGACGTTGACCGTCCCGTTGAGGACGCGGACCCGCAGTGTGTGGAGGTCCTCGTCGAAGTCGAGCCTGCGCGGCTCGTCGACGGACCATTCGGACCGGCCTGGCACGGCGGCCTCCCCTGTCTCGGCATGCGACGACATATCGCGTCTCGGAAGACACGATATATCGTGGTGATGGGAAGTCAAGGGCCCGCCGCGCCGGGCGGCACCGCCACCCGCCGCCGGCCGTGTCAGTCGTCCTCGTCGTCCAGCCGCGCCAGCCAGGTCGCCAGCCGCTCGACGGGGACCTCGAAGTCCGGGTTGAGGTCGACGAAGGTCCGCAGCTGCTCGGAGAGCCACTCGAAGGTGATCTCCTCCTCGCCGCGCCGCTGTGCCAGCTCCTCGATGCCGCGGTCGGTGAAGTACATGGGTGTGCTCCTGTGGAACCTGGACGGTCGGGGATGCTCTCTCCCCGGTTCAGCGTATGCGGGACCGGAAACGCCGTTTCCGGCGGTGGGCGGGGTCCCGCGCCGGTAGCCTGACGGGCGCCGCGGGGGCGTTCGGCGGGCCGGCCGCCGACGGCGGCCGGACGGGACGGGGGAGCGGTGGAACGCACGGTCCAGGAGATCGAACTGCCCGGCGGGGAGAGGGTCCTCGCCCGGATCGGGGTCCTCGGCGCGGCGGAGGGGGACCTCCCGGCCCTCCCCGCTCCCGACGACGAGCCGGAGTACGCCTTCCGGGACGTGGGAGCCGTCGACCACCTCGCCGGCCGGGTCGTCCGGCTGAACGAACTCATCACCGGCGTGGGCACGGCGGTGCTCGACGCGGCCCGGGCCCTCCGCCCCGACGAGGTCGCCGCCACCTTCGGCGTCGAGCTGGTGGCCAGGTCCGGCCGGGCCGTCGCCGTGCTCGCCGACGGCGAGGCCAAGGCGTCCCTCTCCGTCACCCTCACCTGGCGGCCGGGCGACGGCGGCCCGGGCGGTGCCGGTGGCACGGGCGGTGCGAGCGGCGGCGCGGGGGAGTGACGGGACCGGCGGCTCCGGCGCCCCCTCCCGCCCGCCGGGCCCGGACGTTAGCCTCCCTCCCGTACGTTTCGCGCAGGGGGACGGGGTGCGTATGAGTGCTGTTCTCAGGGTGCCGCGAGTTCTCGGCGGGCCGTTCGGAGCGCGGTCCCGCGCCGGGGCGCGGTCCGCTCCGCCGCACGCCCCGGGCGCCCGGTGATCTCCGTCGAGGAAGCCGTCCAGCGGTCGGTGGTGCGCATCGGGGCACCCGGCGGCGGGTATGACGGACAGGGCGTCAGATTCTGGGGCAGCGGCTTCGTCGCCGCACCCGGCTGGGTACTGACGTGTGCTCATGTCGTCGGCAGGGGAGCGGGTGCGGTGCGGTGGGGGGAGAGCGGCGTCGGCGTCACGATGCCGGACGGCGAGCTCCTCACCGGTGAACTCGTGCGCTGCCTGCCCGGGCCGGACGGCTCCGGTGTGCCGCCGGGCCCCTGGCCGGCCCCCGATCTGGCGCTGGTGCGGGTGCCGGACGCCGAGAAGGCCGACTGCCTCTGGCTCAGCGACCGCACCGACCTCGCCCCCGCCGACGTCCTCGTCTGCGGCTGGACGCGGGCGCCCGGCGGCGGGGAGACGTACCTCGTCAGCCGCGGGAGCGCGCTCGGCGGCGGGTCCGGCCCCCTCCTGATGCGGGACGCCGTGGTGGTGCCCGGCTGTTCCGGCGCGCCGGTCGTCGACGAGAACCGGGGCGCCGTCATCGGGATCTGCAAGGGCGCGGGCAACGGGAGCTTCGCGGAGGCCACCCCCGTCACCGCGCTGCGCACCCTGTGCGACGAGGGGGCGGAGGGCGGCAGGCTGTTCCACGAGCTGATGCGCGCCCACGACGCGTACCACCACCGCCGCCTGCTCTCCCCCGGTTTCTCCTGGCCCCGGGTCCACACCGTCCAGGACCACCGGCGCGCCCCCGTCTCCGGGTTCACCGGCCGGTCCCGCGCCCGGCTGTACGACCTGTTCGCCGCCCTGCCGGTGCCCGGCGGGGCGGGCGAGGTCCAGGAGGCCGCCGACGAGGTCCTCAGCCATGTCCTGCGCGGCCCCCGCTCCACCGGGACCCGGCCGCCGCGCGGCTGGCGCGAGGGCGCCGGACTGCTGTACGGGGATCTGGAGCTGGAGACGGTGGTGCTGTACGCCGCGAAGGTCTACACCCTGCTGGTCCGGCGGGGCGGGGCCGACCCGCGGGTCCTGGGCGAGCTGTACGGCTGGATCGAGGACCACCGGGTCGTCCTGTGGAACGACGTGGTGCGGGACGAGAAGGTCCCCGCCGTCCTGGCCGGCGGGGAGACGTCCGCCGTCCGCGCGGACGTCCTGGTGGAGATCCAGCCGGACTACTACGGGAAGCACCCCTGGCGGGTCGCGCACATCCTTCCCGGCGGCGAGGTCCTGCCGGTCCACCAGGACGACGACGGAGTGCACCGGTCGCAGCTGGGACAGGCCATCCGCGGCGTGCTGGCCGCCGCCGTCGCCGCGGGGGACGCCCACGAGCACCTGGCGGCGGTCGAGTTCGTGCTGCCGCGCGACCTGTTCGACGAGCCGGTGGACGAGTGGCGGCTGTGCGAGCCCGATCCGGAGGACCCGTTCGACCCCCGTTCCCTGCCGATCGGCCGCCGCCGGATCGTCGTCCTGCGGGACGGCCGGCGGCACGCCCAGGGCGTCACCCCCGAGTGGCGGACCCGGTGGAAGGGGGTGTCCGACGGGCCGCTCCAGGCGGTCCCGCTCCACGCCGAACTGCCCGTCCCCGGGCATGACGCGCCCTGCCGGGAGAGCCCGCACGCCGGCTACGCGCGGCTGCACGCGGCCCCGCCGGCGGCCGTACCCGTCTCCTGCGCCCGGGGCGGGGCCGCGCCCGGTGCGGCGGCCATGGCCGCCGCGCTCAGCGCCGGGCACGCGGTCGCGCTGTGGCGCCGGTACGACGCCGACGGGCACACCGACTGCGCCGAGTTCCACGAGCGGGCCGCGGAACTGCTCGGCGGCGCGGGCAGTGCCGGCAGCCTTCCGGGGCACGTGCGCGCACTGCGCAACCGCAACGCCGACGGCGGAGGGAATGACCGGACGGCGGCCTGGGCACGCCATATAGTCCTGCTCTACGATCCGCCCCACAGGCCACCACTCCCCAGCGGGCCGCTCCAGGCACCGCCGTCGGTTCCCCCGACACCAACAGAGCGAGGAGCCCGTAGTGAGTGACTGGCGCGTCTACCGGGGAACGGGCCTTCCGCACGACGGCGTACGGCGGCTGCCGGATCCGCCGCCCTGGCGGGACTTCACCGGGGACGGCGAGGGCGGCGCCGACACCGCCCGGCGGCTGGGCGTCCGGCGGCGGCTGGTGGAGAACCTTCATCCGCGCCCCGAGGAGGTCGAGGCGGTCAACGCCGCCCTCTACCTGCGCCGTCCGCTGCTGGTCACCGGCAATCCGGGCGTCGGGAAGTCCACCCTGGCCCACTCCGTCGCCCACGAGCTGGGGCTGGGCCGGGTGCTGCGCTGGCCGGTGGTGAGCAGGACGACCCTCCAGGACGGGCTCTACCACTACGACGCCATCGGCCGGCTCCAGGACGTCCAGCTGGAGCGGGCCGTCACCGGACAGCCCGCCGAGCGTCCGCCGATCGGCTCCTACATCCGCCTCGGGCCGCTGGGGACGGCCCTGCTGCCCTCCGCCGGCGGACTGCCGCGGGTGCTGCTCGTCGACGAGCTGGACAAGAGCGACATCGACCTCCCCAACGACCTGCTCAACGTGCTGGAGGAGGGCGAGTTCGCCCTCCCGGAGCTGGAACGCGTCGCCGAGCGGGAGCCGGAGACGCGGGTGCTCACCGACGACGGCGCCACCGCGGTCGTCCGCGGCGGCCGGGTGCGCTGCACCGTCTTCCCGTTCATCCTCATCACCTCCAACGGCGAGCGCGACTTCCCCGCCGCCCTGCTCCGACGCTGTATCCAGCTGGAGCTCAAACCTCCCGGCGAGAAGCAGCTCGCCGCCATGGTGGCGGCCCATCTCGGCGAGGAGGCGCTGGAGGAGGGCGCCGAGATCGTCGAGCGCTTCCTGCAGCGGGAACCGGGCCAGGTGATCGCCACCGACCAGCTGCTCAACGCCCTGTACCTCACCCAGCGGGCCGCCGGGGCCGAGCGCGTCACCCGTGACCGCCTCGCCGAGGCGCTGCTGCGTCCGCTGGACCGTCCGGGGTGACGGCATGACACCCCGGGACCGGCTGGCGGAGCTCGCCGCGCGACTGCGCGCGGCCGGTCTGCGGCCGACGGCGGAGGAGCTCGCCGACGCGGTGTGGCTGGCCCGGTGGACCACTTCGGCCCCTGCCGCAGACGGGGCGGACGGCCTCCGGCAGCAGGAGGACCCGGCCGCGCCCCCGGCACCGGCACCGGGAGAGGAACCCGCCCCGCCCGGCGACGGCGAGCGGCCGGCGCGCGGCGCGGAGCGGAGCGGCCCGGTGTCGCTCCACGTGCCGGTCCGCCCCGACAGCCCGGCCGCGCACGCCTTCCCGGTGCGCGCCCCGGCCGCCGGGGCGGTGTCCGGGCTGCTCGGCCTCCAGCGCGCCCTGCGCCCCCTGCAGACCTACCGGCCGCCGCTGCCGCGCGCGGCGGCCGGGCGGCTGCTGGACGAGGCGGCCACCGCCGAGCAGGGAGCACGCCGGGGAGTGGTCCGGCCCGTCTTCCGCCCCGCCGAGCGGCGGGAGTGCGAGCTCCAGCTGCTGATGGACGCCGCCGACACCGTCTCGGTCTGGGAGCCCCTCCTGGAGCGGCTGCGCCAGGCATGCGAACGGGTCGGGGCCTTCCGCGACGTACAGGTGCGCCATCTGCACCGGGGGCCGGACGGCGAACCGCGCATCGGCACCGGACCGGACCCGGCGCCCGCCGGACTGCGCCCGCCGGACCAGTACCGCGACACCACCGGGCGCCGGCTGACCCTGGTGGTCAGCGACTGCGTGGGCCCGCTGTGGCGCGAGGGCGCCGCCCAGCGGCTGCTGTACCGCTGGGCGACCGGCGCCCCGCTGGCCGTCGTCCAGCCGCTGCCGCCGAGGCTGTGGCAGCACACCGCGCTGCCCGCCGAGCCCGGGACGCTGGTCCGCGAGCCGGGCGGCGGGGGGTTCGGCCTGCTGCCCGACGGCTACGGGCCCGCGCCGCCCCCGGGCGCGGTCCCCGTGCCCGTCCTGCTGCCGACGCCGCGGGCGCTGGGCAGCTGGGCATGGCTGCTGGGCGGCAGCGGACGGCGTACGGCGCGCGGGGCGGCGGCCTGGGTGCTGCCGGACCACCCGGCCCGGCCCGCACCCCCACCGGAGTCCGGTCCGCGCACCCCCGAGGCCCGGTTGCGCGCCTTCCGGGCCACCGCCTCGCCCGGCGCCTTCGAACTGGCGGTGCACCTGACGCCGGTGCCGCTGGTGCTGCCGGTCATCCGGCTGGTACAGGAGACGATGCTGCCCCACACCGGACCGGCGGAGCTGGCCGAGGTCCTGCTCGGCGGCCTGCTGGAGCGCCTGCCCGACATCGAGGGGGCGCCGGGCCCGCGCTACGACTTCGCGCCCGGGGTGGCGGACCGCCTGCAGGGGATGCTGGACCAGGACGTGGCGGCGCTGCTGCTCAAGCACGTCTCGGAGTACGTCACCCGGAACTTCGGCCGGGGGGTGCGGAACTTCCCCGCGCTCGCCGTGGACCGGCTCACCGGCCGCGCCCGGTACGAGGCCGGTCCGGACCTCGACCGGCTCCTCGGCGACGAGGCCGGGGAGGCGGAGGACCCGGGGGACGAGCTGTTCGCCGAGATCCCGGCCCGGGTGGTCCGCCGGTACCTGCCCGTGCGGCCGGTACCCGACCTGCTCGACGATGCGGAGCGCCTGCTGCTCCAGTGGCGGTCGCAGCACGACCGGCAGTCGCTGCGCCAGGCCCTGGCCCTGGCGGACTCCGCGGTGGCCGCCGACGGCGGGGAGCGGGCGCGGCTCCTGCTGGGCCAGGTGCTGCGCGCCGCGGCGCAGGCCGGTGCGGGCACCGGTCCCGCCCGCCGCCGCGAACTGCTGCGCCGGGCGGCCGGACTGCTGACCGGCGGCGGTACGGACACCGCGCTGGAGCGCGCCGCCGTCTGCCACGAACTGTGGCTCGCGGAACGCGACCCGGCCTGGCTGAGGGAGGCCGAGGAGGTCCTGCGCTCCCTGGCCGGGCGGGACGGGGAGCCGCCGCGCACCGAGCGGGTCCGGCGGCTGCGGCTCGGCCGGGTGCTGCTGGAGACGGCCCGTGCGGAGGGCGGCTCCCGCGCCGCCGCCGCGGCCGCCCGGGAGCTGCGCGCGGCCTGTGAACTGCTGGAGGCCACCGGCGCCGCTCCCCGGCGCCGCTGCGCGGCCCTCCTGGACCTGGTGGCCGCCGAGCGACTGGGCGGGGCGCACGCCCCCGGCGAGCTGTCGGCCCTCCTGGACCGGGCGGACCGGGCGGCGGACGCGGCGGACGGCGACGACCTGCGGCTGCGCTGTCTGCTGGCCCGGGCCGCGGTCCACCGCGACGCCGGGGACTGGGAGGCGGCCGGCCGGGCGTACGACAGGGCCGAGTCCCACACCCTCCGCGACAGCCCGGAACGCTGCGAACTGCTGCTGGAGTGGGGCGGGATGCTGCTGGACCGGGCGGGGGACCCGGACCGCGCCGAAGGGCTGCTGCGGGAGGCGCTCACCGGAGCCCCCGACGACGCGCCGCTCCAGGGCCGGCTGCACCTGATGCTGGGCCGCGCGCTGCTCGAGCGGCACCGGCGCGAACGTTTCCTGCCCGATCTGTACGAGGGCTGCGATCTGCTGGAGCACGCCGCCCGCAGGGCGTCCGGACCCGCCGAGCGCGCCGAGGCGTGGCTCGCGCTGGGCGGGGCCCGGCGGGACTTCCCCGACTCCGGCCCCGGAGGCGGCTCCTCGTCGGCGGAGGCCGCCTACGACGCCGCGCTGCGGGAGGCCCGGCAGGCCCCCGGGCAGCCGCGCGCCCCGGTCACGGCGGCCCGCGCCCTGCACGGCCGGGGCGTCCTGTACGAGCGGCTCGGCCGCCCCGGCGCCGCGCTCGCCGACTACCGCGCCTCCGAGGCGGAGTGGCGGCGGCTGGCGGAACGGGGGGCGGTGCCCGCCGGGGAGGCCGAGGAGGAGCTCCGGGCGGTACGCGGGCGGATGGCGGAAATCGAGGCGGACTGATCCGCCCCCGATGTCGAACGGGTTTCCGTACGGAGGTGCTCGGGGAAGGAATGAGCGTCGACGGTGGACGCCTCCGTGGGGGGCTCAGGGAGGAGAAGAGCGTGCTGCCACAGCGCGAGGTCGCATCCGCCGCACCGGTCCGGGCGGCCGCCTGCCCGCCTCCGCTGCCCGACCTGAGCGGGATCGGCCCCCACGGCCTGCCGGACCTGGACGACTCCCTGCTGGCCGCCGCGGTCGACCATGTGCTGTGCCACCCGTCGGAGCTGGCGGAGAGCTGGGCGTGCGCGCCCCGGAGGGAGACGCACGGCCGCGGGTGACCGGCCCGGGGCGTCCGCCGTACGCACCGGCCCGCGCGGGGCGCGCGCACCGGGCGCGTCCGGTCTTCCCGTGATCTGCCATCTCGTGATCTGCTCGTGTGACGGGAGGGAACGGATGCGGAGCACGACGACGGCTTTCACCGTGCCGCCCGAGGCGCTGGTCCGCATGGCCGCCACCCGGACGACCGCCGGGGACCGCGAGTTGCTGCGGGCCGGGCTGTACAGCCGCCGCCTGGTGCTGCTCAAGTCCCTGCTCACCAGGCTGTCCCGGCTTCCCCTGCCGCCCGGCGACCGGGAGGCGGCCGCCGGCCACTGGCGGCTGCTGGCCCAGGCGGGCCGGCACGCGCCCGACGCCGTCCGGAGCGCCCTGGAGCATCCCGCCGTCGGCGGGATGCTGGCGGAGGTGCTGAGCGCCCCCGCGGAGGCGGCCGCCGAGGAGGTCCCGGACCGGCTCGGCGCGATCGCGGTCTGCGCCGCTCTGCACGCGCGGACCGGGTTCCGGACCACCCTGCGCGCCCCGGGGGGCGTACTGGTGCTTCCCGGCCTCGGCGCGTACCGGGCGCGCGCCGCCGGGGTCCGGATCGCCGCCGGGGCGCGCGGCCTCCGGCTCACTCCCGAGGGCCGGCGCACCGGAGTGGCACTGGCCCCGCCGTACGACCGGGCGCGGGGGGCGGGCTGGTACGGGCTGTGCCCCCTGCCCGGCGGCCGTGCCCGGCTGGACGATCTCGGCCTGGACCGCACCGCGGCCGCGGCGGCGGGACTGCCGGTGCTGCGCGTCTGTCCGCCGCCGCCGTCCCGCCCGGTCCGGCCCTGGCTGGCGCGCTGGCGGGCCGCGCTGGCGCTGCTGGGCTCGGCCGACCCGGCACGGGCCGGGGAGACCGCGTTACAGCTCCGCGCTCTGGTGCCGCTGTCCCGGACGGACACGGGGGTGCGGAGCGCCACCGTACGGGCGGCGCCCTGGGCGGTGTTCACGGTTCTGCCGGAAACCGCGGCGCGGATGGCGGAGGTGCTGGTGCACGAGCTCCAGCACAGCAAGCTCGCGGTGCTCTCGGACCTCGTCCCGTTCCACGAGCCGGGTGGCGGAGCCGTGCACCGGGTGCCCTGGCGCGCCGATCCCCGCCCGCTGGGGGGCGTGCTCCAGGGCACGTTCGCGCATCTGGCGCTCACGGACCTGTGGCACCGGCTCGCCGAGCGCCCCGGCGCGTCCCCGGGCGCCCGCGCGGCGGCCCGGAGCCGGTGCGAGAACTACCGGGCCCAGACCGCCGAGGCACTGCCGATCCTGCTGGAATCCGGTCAACTCACAGCGCCGGGAAGGGAGTTCGCGATAGGAATGGCACAGCATCTGGCGGCTCTGGGGCGGCACGGCGCCGTGCCGCCCCAGAGCCGCCAGATGCTGTCACGGCGCCGTCACCTTCGGTAGCATTCGGTGTTCCGCCGGCCGGCGGGACGCGCCGACGGCGGGGGAGAGGCAGGCGCGGATCCGGCCCGAACCGACCCCTTTCCGGAGGCACGGAAGACAACACAGGCCAGGGAAGCGATTCCCCCGCCGGCCGAGGCCGGTGGTTCCCCGTTAGGAGACTGATGGGCGCTCAGCGGCACCCCGCGCAGAGCGGTGCACCGGGGCAGGGAGCCGAGCACGTCCTGGTGGCCTTCCCCGGCCGGCACCGGTCGTGGGCCGTCTGGATCGCCAACCGGCTGGAGGCCCACGGGCACCGGGTCACGGTGCACCGCTGGGACCCTCCCCGGGAGCAGAAGCTGGAGCACGCGCTGGGCGACCTGCTGCTCGCCCGGGGGCGGGTGCTGCTGGTGCTCAGCGAGTGGTTCTTCCAGCTCGGGCCCCGGCAGGAGGGGGAGTGGAGCGAGGTGCTGCGCGGCTTCGTCGCGGCCAACGCCGACCGCTTCGCCGCCGTCAACCTCACCAGCCGCCCTCTGCTCCCGGCGACCGCGGTCCTGGAGCCGGCCGACCTGTGGGACGTGGGCGAGTACGAGGCCGAGCGCAGACTGCTGGCCCGGCTCTCCCTCACCCCCGCCGCGGCCCCGCCGGTCCCGGGCGGCTCCTCCGGTACCCGCTACCCCAACGACCAGCCCGCCGTCTGGGGGGAGGTCCCCCGCCGCAACAACCGCTTCACCGGACGGGACGAAATCCTCTCCGAGCTGCAGCAGCGGCTGATGGACGCGGAGCGCGGGACGGCCGCCTGCGCGCTGGTGGGCACCTCGGGGGTGGGCAAGACGCAGATCGCCGCCGAGTACGCCCACCGCTTCAGCTCCGACTACGACGTGGTGTGGTGGGTCGACTCCGGCCGACGGGGCACACAGCGCGACCGGCTCGGCGAACTCGCCGTCGAGCTCGGTCTGAGCGTCGGATCGGAGCCGACCGGGCGGATCAGCGCCGTGCGGGAAGCCCTGCGCCGCGGTGAGCCGCACGGCCGCTGGCTGCTGGTCTTCGACGGCTGGGAGGACGTGGAGGACGCCGCCAGACTGCTTCCCCGGGGCGGCTCCGGTCATGTCCTGGTCACCGCACGCAGCCACGGCTGGCGCGAGGTGATGGACATGCTGGAGGTCCCGGTCTTCGGCCGGGCGGAGTCCACCGGCTATCTGCTGCGCCGGGCCCCGCACATCTCCGCCGAGGAGGCCGACGAGGTCGCCGCCGAGTTCGAGGACATGCCGATCCAGCTCGCGCACGCCGCCGCCTGGCTCGGCGAGTCGCACATGCGGGTGCCCGAGTACCTGCGCCGGGTGCGCTCGGGCGAGCTGAGTCCGCTGGACCAGGCGGCCGGGCCCGGGGAGTACCCGAGGCACCTGCTCACCTCCTGGTCGATGGTGCTCAACAGGCTGCGCCAGCGGGATCCCAGGGCGCTGGAACTGCTCATGCTCTGCACCTCCTTCACGGCCGGCCGGATCCCGCTGGGGCTGGTCCGCTCCCTGCCCGCGAGCCATCTGCCGGAGCGGCTGAGATGGATCGCCACCGATCTGCCCGGCTGGTCACGGGCCCTGGAGGCCCTGGCCGACTACTCCATCCTCGTCAGGGGCGAGCGCAGCCTTCCCGCCTCCGCCGCCGAGGCCCCGGGCCGGCAGCAGGAGTCCGTCCACATGCACGGCATGGTGCACAGCATCGTCAGCCGGCTCACCGCCGGGGACGACCTCGGCGCCTACCGCGAGGTGGTGCGGCGGGTACTCGCCGAGGCCGACCCGGCCGACCCGGCGGACAGCAGGCAGTGGCCGCGCTACGCCGAGCTGCTGCCGCACCTGGACCACGCCGGGGTCCTGGAGAGCACCGAGCCCCGGCTCCAGGGCCTGGTGCTCAACTGCCTGCTGTACTGCCTCAACAGCGGCGAGTACCTCGTAGGCATCGAACTGGCCGAGCGCATCCGCGAACGCTGGTCCCGGCTGCTGGCCCCGGAAGCACAGCCGATGTTCGAGCTGACGACCTGGCAGACCACCATCCTGCGCGCCCACGGACGCTTCCAGGAGGCGTACGAGCTCGACCGGCGGGCGCTGGAGCGGCTGCGGGCGGCGGAGCACCCGGACGAGGTGACGCTGATGCGCACCACCAACAGCCTCGCCTCCGACCACCGCTTCCTGGGACGCTACGCGGAGGCGCTGCAACTCCAGCGGGAGGCAGTGGACATGGCCCGCCGACTGCTCGGCCCGCAGGAGTGGACCACGCTCCGCAACCGGCACCACCTGGGTGCGTCGCTGCGGCTGAGCGGCCGGTACCACGAGGCGTACGAGGCCGACCGGGAGACTCTGGCCCAGTGCGAGGCCGTCCTGCGGGCCCGGCACACCACCACCCTGCACTCCGGCACCGCCTGCGCCCGGGACCTGCGGCTGATGGGCCACTACCAGGAGGCGCTGGCCCGCCAGGAGCACGTGCTGCGCCTGCATGTGCAGGTGCTGGGGGAACAGCATCCGCAGACGCTGTGGGCCCGGCACAACCACATCCTCTGCCTGCGCCGGGCTGGCACCGATCAGCACGACATCGGGGCGATGCTGGCCGCCCTGCTGGAGCAGCGCGAGCGGGTCTCGGGCCGGAACCACTACAACACCCTCGCCCTGCTCACCGACTACGGGAACTACCTGCGGGAGCACGGGGACCTGTCCGAGGCGCACGACCTGATCGGCGAGGCCGAGGACGGCTACCGCGCGCTGGTCGGCCGGGCCCATCCGGTGCCCACCGCCATGCAGTCCAACGCCGGCCTGGTCATGCAGGCCGAGGGCGACCGGTCCGGAGCGCTCAACCTGTTCGAGCAGGCGCTGATCGGACTGCGCACCCTGCTCGGCGACGACCACCCCGTGACGCTGGGCTGCGCGCTGAACACCACCGGGGGACGGAGCTTCACCGGCCGACTGCACGGGGCCGCGGAGCTCGGCAGGGACACCCTGGGGCGTGCCCGCCGGGTGATGGGCGAGGACCACCCGCTCACCCTCTCCTGCATGGTCGCGCTCGCCTGGGACCTGCGTTCACTGGGAGAGCGGGAGGAGGCGAGCAGGGTCGAGGAGGAAGCCCTCCACCGGCTGACCCGCACCCTGGGCGCGCAGCACCCCCACACGCTCTCCGCCCGGCAGCGGAGACGGCCGTACTGGGACTACGAGCCCTTCCTGGGCTGAGCCCCCGCGCCCCGGCACCCCCGGCCCCGGGCGCACCCGCACCCGGGAGACGCGGCGGGGCCCGCCGTACGGAATCCGTACGGCGGGCCCCGCCGCGTGCGGCGTCGGTGCCGGGCACCGGGCGTCGCTCAGAGGTCGAAGACCTCCTCGACGAGCTGCCGCTGCTCGGCCTGGTGGCGCTTGGCCGAGCCGACCGCCGGCGACGAGGACGACGGGCGCGAGACCCGGCGCAGCCGCCGCTCGGTGCTCGGGGTGCCGGAGCCGATGAACAGGTCGAGGTGGTCGACCAGGTTGAGCGCGATGAACGGCCACGCGCCCTGGTTCGCCGGCTCCTCCTGGGCCCACACGATCGTGGAGGCGTTGCCGTAGCGGGCGACCTCGGCCTGGATCTCCTTGCTGGGCAGCGGGTACAGCCGCTCCAGCCGGATGATCGCGGTGTCGGTGGCGTTCCGCTTCTCGCGCTCCGCGGCGAGGTCGTAGTAGACCTTGCCGGAGCAGAAGACGACCTTGGTCACCCGGGCCGGGTCGGCCGCGGTGTCGCCGATCACCGGCTGGAAGCGGCCGGCGGTGAACTCCGCCGCCTTCGAGGTCGCCGCCTTCAGCCGCAGCATCGACTTCGGAGTGAAGACGACCAGCGGCTTGTGGTGCGGGTTGTGGACCTGCCAGCGCAGCAGGTGGAAGTAGTTCGACGGCAGGGTCGGCATCGCGACCGTCATGCTGTTCTGCGCGCACAGCTGGAGGAAGCGCTCGATCCGGGCCGAGGAGTGGTCCGGGCCCTGGCCCTCGTAGCCGTGCGGCAGCAGCAGCGTGACGCCGGAGGTCTGGCCCCACTTCTGCTCGGCCGAGGAGATGAACTCGTCGACCACCGTCTGGGCGCCGTTGACGAAGTCGCCGAACTGCGCCTCCCACATCACCAGCGCCTCGGGACGGGCCAGCGAGTAGCCGTACTCGAAGCCCATCGCCGCGAACTCGCTCAGCAGCGAGTCGTAGACGTTGAAGCGGGCCTGGTCCTCGGACAGGTACAGCAGCGGGGTGTAGTCCTCGCCGGTGTCCCGGTCCACCAGGACGGCGTGCCGCTGGCCGAAGGTGCCGCGGCGGGAGTCCTGGCCGGCCAGCCGGACGGGGGTGCCCTCCATCAGCAGCGAGCCGATGGCCAGCGTCTCGCCCATCGCCCAGTCGATCCGGTCCTCGTCCACCATCGCCGCGCGGCGCTGGAGCTGCGGCATCAGCCGCGGGTGGACGGTGATGCGCTCGGGGATGTTCACCTGGGACTCGGCGATCCGCTTGAGGACCTCCGCGCTGACCCCGGTCTCCACCGCGACCGGGAACTCCGCCTGCGGGGCGGGCACCTCGGCCGGCGCCGGGGCGGCGGTGGCGTCGCGGACCTCGGTGAAGACCTTCTCCAGCTGTCCCTGGAAGTCCTGGAGCGCCTGCTCGGCCTCCTCCAGGGTGATGTCGCCCCGGCCGATCAGCGACTCGGTGTAGAGCTTGCGCACCGAGCGCTTCTTGTCGATCAGGTTGTACATCACCGGCTGGGTGAAGTTCGGGTTGTCGGCCTCGTTGTGCCCGCGGCGGCGGTAGCAGACGAGGTCGATCACCACGTCCTTGTTGAACGCCTGGCGGAACTCGAAGGCCAGCCGCGCCACCCGGACGCAGGCCTCCGGGTCGTCGCCGTTGACGTGGAAGACCGGCGCCTCGATCATCCGCGCCACGTCGGTGGCGTACATCGAGGAGCGCGCCGACTCGGGCGGCGCGGTGAAACCGACCTGGTTGTTGATGACCACGTGCACGGTGCCGCCGGTGCGGTAGCCGCGCAGCTGCGACATGTTCAGCGTCTCGGCCACCACGCCCTGCCCGGCGAAGGCCGCGTCGCCGTGGAGCTGGACGGGCAGGACGGTGAAGTCGGTGCCGCCCTTGCCGATGATGTCCTGCTTGGCGCGGGCCACGCCCTCCACCACCGGGTCCACGGCCTCCAGGTGGGAGGGGTTGGCGGTGAGCGAGACCTTGATCTGCTCACCGTCCAGGCCGGTGAAGGTGCCCTCGGCGCCCAGGTGGTACTTCACGTCGCCGGAGCCGTGCATCGACTTCGGGTCGAGGTTGCCCTCGAACTCGCGGAAGATCTGGGCGTAGGACTTGCCGACGATGTTGGCCAGCACGTTGAGGCGGCCGCGGTGGGCCATGCCGACGACCACCTCGTCCAGCCGGGCCTCGGCCGCGGCGTCCAGCACCGCGTCCAGCAGCGGGATGACGGACTCGCCGCCCTCCAGCGAGAACCGCTTCTGGCCGACGTACTTGGTCTGCAGGAAGACCTCGAACGCCTCGGCGGCGTTGAGCCGGCGCAGGATGCGCAGCTGCTCGTCGCGCTCCAGCGAGGAGTGCGAGCGCTCGACGCGGTCCTGGATCCACTTGCGCTGCTTGGGGTCCTGGATGTGCATGTACTCGATGCCGGTGGTGCGGCAGTACGAGTCGCGCAGCACGCCCAGGATCTCGCGCAGCCGCATCACCGACTTGCCCGCGAAGCCGCCGACCGCGAACTCGCGCTCCAGGTCCCACAGGGTGAGCCCGTGCTCGGTGATGTCCAGGTCCGGGTGCTTGCGCTGCTTGTACTCCAGCGGGTCGGTGTCGGCCATGACGTGACCGCGCACCCGGTAGGAGTGGATCAGGTCGAAGACGCGGGCGGCCTTGGTGACGTCGTCGTCGTGGCTGACGTCGATGTCCTTGAGCCAGCGGACCGGCTCGTAGGGGATGCGCAGCGCCTCGAAGATGTCGTCGTAGAAGTTCTCCTCGCCGAGCAGCAGCTGGTGGATGATCCGCAGGAACTCGCCGGAGGCGGCGCCCTGGATCACCCGGTGGTCGTAGGTGCTGGTCAGCGTCATGACCTTGGAGATGCCCAGCTTGTTCAGGGTGTCCTGGGAGGTGCCCTGGAACTCGGCCGGGTACTCCATGGCGCCCACGCCCAGGATCACGCCCTGGCCGGGCATGAGCCGCGGCACCGAGTGGACGGTGCCGATGCCGCCGGGGTTGGTCAGCGAGGCGGTGACGCCGCTGAAGTCCTCCATCGTCAGCTTGCCCGCGCGGGCCCGGCGGACGATGTCCTCGTAGGCCTGCCAGAACTCGAAGAAGGTGAGCGTCTCGGCCTTCTTGATGCCGGCCACCACGAGCTGGCGGTCGCCGTTGGGCTTGACCAGGTCGATGGCCAGGCCGAGGTTGACGTGGTCGGGCTTGACCAGCGTCGGCTTGCCGTCCCGCTCGGTGTACGAGTGGTTCATCGACGGCATCGCCTTGAGCGCCTTCACCATGGCGTAGCCGATCAGGTGCGTGAAGGACACCTTGCCGCCGCGGGCGCGCTTGAGGTGGTTGTTGATGACGATGCGGTTGTCGACGAGCAGCTTCACCGGGACCGCGCGCACCGAGGTGGCCGTCGGCAGTTCCAGCGAGGCGTTCATGTTCCGGGCGACCGCGGCGGCCGGGCCGCGCAGCGGCACGTACTCCGGTCCGTCCTCCCGGGCCTCCGGCTCCGCCGTCGCCGGTCCGGCCTTCTTCGGCTCCGTCTTCTCGGCCTTCTCGGCCTGCCCGGTCTTCTTCGGCTCGGCCTTCGCCGACGCGGGCGGCGCGGGGGCCTTCGCCGCGGGCTGCTCGGCGGCCTTCCCGACGGGGGCCGCGGCCTGCGGCTGCCGGGGCTGCTGGGGCTGAGTCTGCTGCTGGGCCCGGGCGGGCGCCTGGGGCGCCCCGGGCTCGGCGGTCGGCTTCGACGCGGTGGGGGCCGCCGCTCCCGCGGCGGCCTGCCCGGGCTTGTAGTCGGCGAAGAAGTCCCACCAGGCCCGGTCGACCGAGTTCGGGTCCTGGAGGTACTGCTGGTAGATCTCGTCGACGAGCCACTCGTTGGGACCGAAGCCGGCGGGTCCGGTTCCCTGTCCGTCCTTCTCGGGGGTCGGGGTCCCTCCCTGCCGGGGGCTGGGGGAGCTCGAAGTCTTGGGGGCCTGTGGCGACACGGCGGCAACCGCCCTCTTCCGCTTACCTGTATGGGTGGACAGCAGAAATAAAGGCTACGCTCCCTGAGCCGTTCGGTGCAGTCGGCAGGCGGTTGGCGTCGCCTAAGTCACATCCGGGGACCTGTTTCGGTGTTTTCCTCAGCGGGAAACACACTCGGTTCGACCGGATTCGGCAAGAGCGGGCCGAGGAGCCGGCCCGCGGCGGCCGGCTCCCTCGCCCGTCGGTTCTCCGCAACCCTGCCGAAAACCCTACGCCGCCTCCGTGTCGGACGCGCGGCCGGGAAGGGTGACGAGGATCCGGCAGCCGCGCGGCGACTCGGCCACCCTGATCCGCCCGCCGTGCAGGTCCACCGCCCAGCGCGCGATGGCCAGGCCCAGCCCGGTGCCGCCGTCGCCGCTCTTGGCCGCGGCGGAGCGGCCGAAGCGCTCGAAGACCCGCTCGCGGTCCGCCTCCGGGATGCCCGGCCCCTCGTCCAGCACCTCCAGCCGGAGGCTCAGCGGGGCCTGGCCGGAGCGCGCCCGCACGGTCACCCGGCCGTACGGCGGGCTGTGCTTGACGGCGTTGTCGATCAGGTTGGCGACCACCTGGTGAAGCCGCTCGGTGTCGGCGTACGCGGCCAGTTCGGGTGGCTGGACGTCCAGGTGCAGGTGGACGTCGGTGCGGGAGTGCCCCTCGCCCTTGGTCATGTTGGCCTCCTTGAGCACTCCCGACAGGTACGGCCACACCTTGAAGCGCCGGGTGCGCAGCGGCACCACGCCGTTGTCGAGCCGGGACAGGTCCAGCAGGTGCTCCACCAGGTTCCCCAGCCGCTCGGTCTGCTTGAGCGCGGTGTCCATGGTCGCCGGGTCGGCGTCGGAGACCCCGTCCACCACGTTCTCCAGCACCGCGCGCAGTGCCGCGATGGGGGTGCGCAGTTCGTGGGAGACGTTGGCGACCAGCTCCTTGCGGTGCCGGTCGGCGGCCTCCAGGTCGGCGGCCATGCGGTTGAAGGTGTCGGCGAGTTCGCCCAGTTCGTCCCGGCGCTCGACACGGACCCGCCGGGTGTAGTCCCCGCGCGCCATGGCGCGGGCGGCGTCCGTCATCTCGTCCAGCGGCGCGGCCAGCCCGTGCGCCACGAACTGGGTGACCAGCAGCGAGGCGATCGCCGCGAGCAGGGCGATCACCCGCAGCTCTATGGAGGAGTGGAGCGCGATGATGGTCAGCAGCGTGGTGATGGCCACGGTGGCGATCACCAGGGCGCCCAGGGCGGCCTTGACCGAGCGGTTGGGGTCCAGCGGGCGCAGGCCCTCCCAGCAGCGCTCCCACAGGGACCGCAGGCGTTCCCGGCCACCCCGGCCCCGCCGGCCCCCCTGGTCGTTCCGGCGGTCCGCGGGTCTCATGCCCAGTCGGAGGCGGGCGCGGGTGCCTCCAGCGCGTAGCCGACGCCGTGCACCGTGCGTATCCGCTCCGCGCCGATCTTGCGGCGCAGCGCCTTGATGTGGCTGTCCACCGTGCGGGTGCCCGAGGCGTCCGCCCAGTCCCACACCTCGGCCAGGAGCTGCTCGCGGGAGAGCACCGCGCGCGGCGAGTTGGCCAGGCAGACCAGCAGGTCGAACTCGGTCGGGGTGAGGTGCACGTCCTTGCCGCCCACCCGCACCCGGCGCTGGGCGTGGTCGATCTCCAGCTCGCCCAGCCGCAGGGTGCCCGAGCGCGGCGCGGCCGCGGCGATCGTGGCCCGCTCCACGCGGCGCAGCAGTACGTGGACCCGGGCGACCAGCTCCCGCATGGAGAAGGGCTTGGTCATGTAGTCGTCGGCGCCGACCCCGAGACCGACCAGCATGTCGGTCTCGTCGTCCCGGGCGGTGAGCATCAGCACCGGCAACGGCCGCTGGGCCTGCACCCGGCGGCAGACCTCCAGACCGTCGAAACCCGGCAGCATCACGTCCAGGACCAGCAGGTCGGGCTGCCACACCTCGGCCGTCTCCACCGCCGCCGGGCCGTCACCCGCCGTTCTGACCTGGAAGCCCTCGGCACGCAGCCGGGCGGCGACCGCCTCGGTGATCGTCGGGTCGTCCTCCACGACCAGGACCCGGCGCTGGGCGCCCGGGGTGGCCGCGGCGGCGCCGCCGTGGGTCTGCGTCGTGTTCCTGTGGTCCATCACGCCTCGCGTCCCGGTGCTCGGTTTCTTGCAGCAGCGTAAAGAAATGGTGAGCGGTGCGCCACGCCGGTCGGACGGCGGGGCGGACCGCGTCCGGGGCGCCCCGGACGGCGGGGACCGTCCACGGGGCCCGCGGCGGCGCGGCCCGCCGCGGGCGGTGCCTCCCCGGCAGCCGTACGGTCCGCCCGGCCCTTCCTGCCCTTCCGGTCCCTCCGCCCTTTCCCGTCCGTACCGCCCGTCCGGTTCGGCCGGGGCCGCCCGGAACACGGGGCCGCCCGGAACGCCTGCCGGAGGTGTCCACCGGAGAGCGGTCCTCGGTGGCGGTCCGGAACCGTCCGCCGTGCCGCCGGGGCCCGGTTCCCCTCGGGCCCGGTGCGGCGCTCCGGCCTCGTACGGGGGAGAGCACGGGGCCATCCTGCCGGTCACCGGTGGTGCCGTGCGGGGTGTTCGCGACGGACGGCGGGCGCTCTATCGCTCACAGCGAACACGGGTCGGGGAACACCCGCCCACCGTCCGGGCATTGAACAGGCATTGAGTCGTTCAAGCTCAACTTGCCTGCCTAGGGAGAGATCATGGCTCTGTCGCCCACCAAGCTCACCCTGCCCGTGCTGCCGCTCGACAACGAGGTGGTGCTGCCCGGGATGGTGGTGCCGCTGGACCTGTCGGACTCCGAGGTGCGGGCCGCGGTGGAGGCCGCCCAGTCCGCCGCCCGGTCCGCCCCCGGGGAGGCCGGTGCCGCCGGGGAGGACGGGAGAACGGGGGTAACGCCGAAGCCGCGCGTACTGCTGGTGCCGCGGGTCGACGGCGGCTACGCGGGCATCGGCGTGCTCGGTCTGGTGGAGCAGGTGGGCCGGCTGGCCGACGGCGATCCGGGCGCCCTGATCCGCGCCGTGCACCGGGTGCGCATCGGAGCCGGCACCACCGGCCCCGGCGCGGCGCTGTGGGTGGAGGGCACGGAGATCGACGAGGCCGGTGAGCCTGGTGCCCCCGGTTCCGGGGCCGCCGGGACCACCGCCCCCGGAGCGGTCGCCGAACTGGTCAGGGAGTACAAGGCCCTGGCGACCAGCTGGCTGCGCAAGCGCGGCGCCTGGCAGGTCGTCGACCGCGTCCAGCAGATCGACGACGCCGGGCAGCTCGCCGACAACTCCGGCTACAGCCCCTTCCTCACCGTCGCGCAGCGCGTGCGGCTGCTGGAGACCGCCGACCCGGTCGAGCGGCTCAGGCTGGCGACCGGCTGGCTGCGCGAGCACCTCGCCGAGCAGGAGGTCGCCGAGGCGATCGCCAAGGACGTCCAGGAGGGCGTGGACAAGCAGCAGCGCGAGTTCCTGCTCCGCCGCCAGCTGGAGGCCGTCCGCAGGGAACTGGCCGAGCTGGGCGGCGGGTCCGGCGAGGAGGGCGACGACTACCGGGCCCGGGTGGAGGCGGCCGACCTCCCCGAGAGGGTCCGCGAGGCCGCGCTGAAGGAGGCCGACCGGCTGGAGCGCACCTCCGAGCAGAGCCCCGAGAGCGGCTGGATCCGCACCTGGCTGGACACCGTCCTGGAACTGCCGTGGAACGAGCGGACCGAGGACGCCTACGACATCCCCGGCGCCCGCGCCGTCCTGGACGCCGACCACTCCGGCCTGGCCGAGGTCAAGGACCGCATCATCGAGTACCTGGCCGTCCGCAGGCGCCGCGCCGGACGCGGCCTCGCGCCGGTGGCCGGGGAGGGCGGCGGGACCGGGGGCGGACGCCGGGCGGGCGGCGCGGTGCTCGCCCTGGTCGGCCCGCCCGGTGTCGGCAAGACCTCGCTGGGCCGCTCGGTGGCGAAGGCGATGGGCCGGAAGTTCGCACGGGTGGCGCTCGGCGGCATCCGCGACGAGGCGGAGATCCGCGGCCACCGGCGCACCTACGTCGGCGCGCTGCCGGGCCGGATCGTCCGGGCGGTGAAGGAGGCCGGCTCGATGAACCCGGTGATCCTCCTGGACGAGATCGACAAGGTGGGCAGCGACTTCCGGGGCGACCCGGCCGCCGCCCTGCTGGAGGTGCTGGACCCGGCGCAGAACCACACCTTCCGGGACCACTACCTGGAGGTCGAACTCGACCTGTCCGACGTGGTCTTCCTGGCCACGGCCAACGTCCTGGAGGCCATTCCGCAGCCGCTGCTGGACCGCATGGAGCTGGTGCGGCTGGACGGCTACACCGAGGACGAGAAGGTCGTCATCGCCCGCGACCACCTGCTGCCCCGGCAGCTGGACCGCGCCGGGCTGGCCGCCGGCGAGGTGACTGTCGGGGAGGACGCGCTGCGCAGGCTGGCCGGGGAGTACACCCGCGAGGCGGGCGTACGCGACCTGGAGCGGCACATCGCCCGGCTGCTGCGCGGGATCGCCACCCGGCACGAGCTGGGCGAGGGCGAACTGCCGTACACCGTCGCCGCGGACGGGCTGCGCGAGCTGATCGGCCGCCCGCACCACGTGCCGGAGTCCGCCCAGGACCCGGCCGAGCGGCGCACCGCCGTACCGGGCGTGGCCACCGGACTGGCGGTCACCGGCACCGGCGGCGACGTGCTGTACGTCGAGGCGTCGCTGGCCGATCCGGAGACGGGCGGGGCCGGACTGACCCTGACCGGGCAGCTGGGCGACGTGATGAAGGAGTCCGCGCACATCGCCCTGTCCTACCTGCGCTCGCGCGGCGCCGAGCTGGAGCTGCCGGTCGGCGACCTGAAGGAACGCGGCGTCCATCTGCACGTCCCGGCGGGCGCGGTGCCCAAGGACGGCCCGAGCGCGGGGATCACCATGACGACCGCGCTGGCCTCGCTGCTGTCGGGCCGTCAGGTCCGCCCGGACGTGGCGATGACCGGCGAGGTCTCGCTGACCGGCCGGGTGCTGCCGGTCGGCGGGGTGAAGCAGAAGCTGCTGGCGGCGCACCGGGCGGGGATCACCACGGTGATCATCCCCAGGCGCAACGAGCCGGACCTGGACGACGTGCCGGAGGAGGTGCTGCGGAAGCTGGACGTGCGGCCGGTCTCCGACGTGCGCCGGGTGCTGGAGCTGGCGCTGACCCCGGCGGAGGCGGAACTCCCGGTCGCGGCCTGACCCCACCGGTCCCGCCCGGCTCCCCGCTCCCGCTCCCGCCCCCATCGGGCGCGGGGGCGGGGAGGTGGCCGCGGCGACCGCCGTCGGCCCGGTACGAGCCCCGCCCTGCCCGGTCCGGCCCTGCCCCGCTCCGGATCGGGGCCGGGTGCCGCCTGCCGGTCCGGAACGGCCCGTCCCGCGGCGAGCGGCGTACCGCCGGAGGCGTGGGCGGTCCGTTCGCGAGGCCGTTCTCCGTCCCCGGAGGCTCCTGCAGCCGGAGCAGTCCGCCCGGCGGGCGGTGCCGTCCGTCCGGGGTGCGTGCCCGGAGTTCCGCCCGGGCCGCGCCCCGGGCGCCATGGGCGGCGCCGGCAGGTCAGAACTCCACCAGCACCGCCGTCGCGTCGTCATGGGCCTTCCCGCGCGGGAAGGCCGTGCCGTCCCGGTCGCCGGTCTCGGCGGCGCGGACCCGGGCGATCAGCGCCTCCGGCCCCTCCTCGCGGAGCAGAGCCAGCAGTCCGGCCCAGTCGCCGAGACGGAAGACCTCCGCCCAGCGGGTGGCGCCGTCGCTCAGCGCGGCGAGGGCCCGCACCCGGTCCCGGGGGGTGCTGCCGGTGACCGCGCGGGCGGTCACCGCGGGGTCGGCCGCCGCGGTGAAGAAGCCGTCCGCGGTGTTGCGCAGGCCCTCCAGATAGGCGGCCCGGTCCGCCGCGGGCAGCGTCCGCGCGGTGCGCCGCAGGACGTCCAGCCGGGCGTCGAGCACGGGGGTCACCGTGCCGTCCACGTCCTCGACCAGCAGCGCGGAGTCGGAGAGCACCAGATGCTCGACGGTCTCCTCGTCCCAGCGCGCCAGCACCACGGTTGCCTGCGGAGTGCGGGAGTGAGAAAGGTCACACGCCGGTCCATGGGCCTCGGCGGTCCGTGAGACGGCGGCCGACAGGCACTCCGGCAGTGTCATATCCCGCCGTGAACCGGACAGTTCGAGCAGTGCGCCGCCGAGACGGGCCACGTACCACGGCACGCCGTGCGCGCAGCCGGTGTCCGCCGGCGGAGGGGTCACCCCGTCCAGGACCACCAGCGTGCCGCCCCGCCCCGCCGCAGGTAGGGCTACCGACGCGTAGTCCTCGTTGGGGCGGCGCGGGCTGCCCGGCTCGCTCGCCATCTCGATCCGCATGCGCGCCAGTCTGCCGGAGGGGCGGGGAGGAGTGCGGCACTGGGTGCCCGGCGGCGGCACCCTGCCGGGATTTCGCCGGACTTCCGCCGGAATGCGGCGCCATTGGAGAGCTGAGCGGCGAATCCTGCCAAAACCGCGCCCCCATTTCCAACCCCCGTCCGGTGTGTGTCCGGACCGTTGTACGGACCGGAGTTGTTCCGCAACTCCATCGTGATGTTCACTCCTCCGAGTGGTCCGGCACGGGAAACCTCTCCCGCCCTCGACGGCAGCGCCGGAACGGCCGGCCGCCGAGGGCGGACGCGGCCGGAGGGGGACGGGACGGTGGAACGCCGAGGAGCACGGTCCCGTGCCGCACACGATGGACTGTCGTGTCCCGGGCGAGTCCGGGACACGGGACGAGAATGCGAGTGCGGGTGGGGAAGAAGCGACTCCGGCGCGGCCGGCAGAACGACGAGAGCGCCACGAACTCCGCGGCTCCGGTGACTCACCCGGCCGACACGGTGACCGTGTCCGGGCGCCGGGCGCGGGTGCGCAACAGGCTGCTCGTCTCCGTCACGCTGTGCGCCGTCGCGGTGCTCGCCGCGGGCGCGCCCGGGGTGGCCACCGCCTCCCGGGACCTGGCGGACTCCCAGCGTCTGGTCGACCGGGCCGAACTGGGCCGGCGGGCGGTCTCGCTGAGCCACGCGCTGGCCGACGAGCGCACCGAGGCCGTCCGCCTCGCCGCCGAGGACGGCGCGGCCGGTCCGGACGGCACGGACGAGGCGGACGGCGCGGACGGCGCCGGCGGCGAGGGACTCCCCGAGGCGGAGCGCGCCCGGGTGGACAGCCGGATCAGGGAACTGCGCGCCGACGCGCCCGCCGACATCCGGCGGCTGCTCGACGAACTTCCCGCCATCCGCCGGCAGGCCCTGTCCGGAGAGGACGGCGCCGTCGCGGTGTACGACTCGTACTCCGAGCTCATCCGGGCCCTGGGCAACGTCACCGCCGCCACCGCCCGGGCCCTGCCCGGCCGGGCCGAGAACGCCGCGGCCGACGCGCTGCCCGACCTCGGCCGCGCCGTCGAACTGGCCGCCGGCGCCCGCGGACTGCTGGTGGCCGCGCTCGACGCCGGGAACGGAGGGAACGCCGAGCGGGAGCTGGCCGAGGCGGGCCAGCTGGCCCGGCTGCGCGAGCAGGCCGCTCTCGCCGACTTCGACCAGACGGCGCCCGCCGCCACCCGCGACACCTACGCCAGCACCGTCACCGGCACCGACGTCACCCAGGCCGAGCGCCAGCTGGCCCGGCTCACCGACCGGCCCCGGCTGAGCGACGGGGACCGGGCGCTGAACGCCGACCGGGTGGCGGCGGCGCTGACCGCCCGGGTGGACCGGATGCGCGGCGTGGAGGCCTCGCTGGCCGTCAGCGAGGTCAAGCGGCTGGAGCGGCTGCGGGACGACGACCTCACCGCGCTGGAGCTGCGCGTCGCCCTGCTCGGCGTCTGCCTGCTGCTCGCGCTCGGCGTCAGTGTGCAGGCCGCCCGGTCGATGACCCGGCCGCTGGCCGTCCTGCGGCGCGGCAGCGAGCGGGTGGCCGCCGACCCGGTGGGTCAGGAGCCGGTGGCCTACAAGGGGCGGGACGACGAGTTCGCCGAGGTCGTACGCGCCGTCAACCGGCTGCGGGCCACCGCCGCCGCGCTGCACGAGCGCGCGGTACGTGCCGAGGCGGCGGCCGGCCAGGAGCCCCGTGACACCCAGGACGCCCCGGCGGCCGGGGCGCCGGAGGCCGCGGCCACCACCGGGGCCGCGGCCACCGCGAGAACAGCGGGCACGACCGGCACCGCGGACACTACGGGCCCGGCCGGCACGCCCGCCGCCCCCGTCGCGGACCGGCCCGCCGGCGGCGCCCCGGGCGCCTCCGCCCAGCTCGCGCTGCGCACCCTGGGCCTGGTGGAGCGGCAGCTCGCCATCATCGAGGGCCTGGAGCACGAGGAGAAGGAGCCGGACCGGCTCGCCGTCCTCTTCAGGCTCGACCACCTCGCCACCCGGATGCGGCGCAACAACGAGAACCTGCTGCTGCTGACCGGGACCGAGCACACCACCGGCCAGGTGGAGCCGGTGCCGCTGCTGGACGTGCTGCGCGCCGCCGTGAGCGAGATCGAGCGCTACGAGCGGGTGGAACTGGCCGCGCTGCCCCCGCACGCCCAGGTCTCCGGCCCCGCCGCCGACGACATCAGCCACCTGGTCGCCGAACTCCTGGACAACGCCACCGCGTTCTCGGCCCCCGACGCCGAGGTGCGGCTGTCGGGCTGGATGCTGGAGAACGGCGAGGTCATGCTCTCCGTCCAGGACGAGGGCATCGGCATGACCGCCGAGCGGATGGCCGAGCTGAACGCCCTGCTCGGCGAGTGCGGCGCGCGGGGGCCGGACGCCCCGGCCCGGAAACCCGCCGCGGTTCCGGGGGAGAACGGCGCGCTCGGCATGGGTCTGTACGTGGTGGCGCACCTCGCGGCGCGGCACGGCATACGGGTGCAACTGCGCGAGCAGAAGCAGGGCGGGGTCGCCGCGGTCGTCGTCCTGCCGCGCGCCCTGCTGCCGGACCGTCCGATGCCGGGCCACGCCGCGGGCGGGAGATCCGGGCGTGCCGGGACCGCCGGAAACACAGCCGCGGGCCAGGCGCCCGCCCTGCCGGGCTCGGAGGCCGAGGCCAACGGCAACGCGCTGCCGCCCCGCGCGGCCCGGGTGCGGCCCGCGCCGACGGCACCGGACGCCGACGGCGGCGGTGTGACGGCCGCCCCCGGGGAGACCGCTCCCGAGCCGGCCGCCGGGCCGGCCGAGCACGCCCCCGCGGCGGATCCCGGGCCGGACGAGACGGTGCGGATCCCCCGGGTCGCCCTCCCCGGGGAGCCCGCCGCGCCCGCCGCCTCCACGGGGGTGGCCACCGGCACCGCCCGGCCCGTCGACGTCGCCGAGGCCGACGCGGCCGCGGCCGACCCGGCGCGCGAGGCCGTCGGCCGGGCCGCCGGACCGGCCGCGGCCGGGGAGCCCGCCGAACACGCCCGCGCGGTGGACGAGGCACCCGCCCCCGCGCCGGGGGCAGCGCCGGAATCCGGCCCGGAGGACGCCCCGGACGCGCCGGCCGGACGCGTCGTCACCGACAAGGGCCTCCCCAAGCGGACGCCCCGCCAGGTGGCGGTGGACACCGGCACCCGCTCCCGCCGGGGCGGACTGAAGGCCGAGGAACTGCGGCGGCGGCTCGGCGGGTTCCAGCAGGGCGCCCGGGAAGGGCACCGGGACGTGCGGGCCCAGCTCGCCGAGGAGACCGGGCAGACCGAACACCCCGCCACCGGCGACCGGCCGGAGGCGGTCGGCGCGGCGGGCACGGCGGACACAACGGACGCGGCCGACACGGACGGCACTGTCGAGGAGGCACGGAAGTGAGCGCTCCCACCACCGCGCGCGGTCTCAGCGCCCAGGCGCGCAATCTGCGCTGGCTGCTGGCCAATCTCGTGGACGAGGTCCCCGGCGTACGGTCCGTCGCCGTGGTCTCCTCCGACGGTCTGCTGCTGCTGTCCTCCGACCCGGCCCGGCCGGACGCCACCGAGGGCACCGGAGCCACCGCGGCCAACGGGGCCACTGCGGAGACCGACGCCGCCGCCCCCGCCGCCGACGGCGGCAGGCCGCGCCCCCCGGTGCGGGGCGCGGACGGCGGCAGGCGCGGCGGGCCCCGGACCTCCGGAGCCGACCTGGCCACCATCATCTCCGGTCTGGCCTCCCTCACCCAGGGCGCCGCGAAGCTGACGGACGCCGGCGCCGTCCGGCAGACCATGATCACGATGGACGAGGGCTCCCTGTTCGTCATGGCGATCAGCGACGGCTCGCTGCTCGGCGTCCACGCCGAACCCGACTGCGACATGAGCGTCGTCGCGTACCACATGGCTCTCTTCGTCGGCCGGGCCGGACACGTCCTCACCCCCGAACTCCGCACCGAACTGCGCACGTCGATGGAGCTGGACCAGTGACCTCCCACATCCTTCCGCTGCCCGTACGCAAACCCGCGCGGGTGCGTCCGTACTCCCTGACCGGGGGACGCACCCGCTTCGGCCACGTGCTGCTGGTGGAGACCCTCGTCGCCGCCATCGAGGCTCCCGAGGAGCGCCGCGAGCTGGTCTCGGGCGGGCTGCGGGACCGGGTGATGCCCGAGATGCTGGCCATCGTCGAGCTGTGCCGCCGGATGCGCTCGGTCGCCGAGATCGCCGCCCGGCTGCGGATGCCGCTGGGCGTGGTGCGCGTCCTGCTCAGCGACCTCGCCGACCAGGGCCGCATCCGGGTCTACGGCACCGGCTACGACAGCGACCGCCCCGACCGCGCGCTGCTGGAGAGGGTGCTGGGTGGCCTCCGCAGACTCTGACGCCGGAAGAACGCGGGCCCCCGCCGGAGCACGCACCGCCGGACCCGCCGAAGCACGTACCGACGCACACACGAACAGAAGCATCGACATGAACAGCTCCGCGGCGGGCCCGGCAGCGGGCGCCGAAAGGTTCCAGCCCTGGCAGGAGGAGCGCGGTCGCGCCCCCGTCGCCACCAAGATCGTGGTGGCGGGCGGCTTCGGCGTGGGCAAGACCACCTTCGTCGGCTCGGTCTCCGAGATCGAGCCGCTGACCACCGAGGCGGTGATGACCCGGGCGAGCGAGGGCACCGACGACCTCGCCGCGACCCCGGAGAAGACCACCACCACGGTCGCCATGGACTTCGGCCGCATCACCCTCGACGCCGATCTGGTGCTCTACCTGTTCGGCACCCCCGGCCAGAAGCGGTTCTGGTTCATGTGGGACGACCTGGTGCGCGGCGCGATCGGGGCGGTCGTGATGGCCGACACCCGCCGTCTGGAGGACTGCTTCCCGGCGCTCGACTACTTCGAGAGCTGCGACCTGCCCTACGTCGTGGCCGTCAACCACTTCGAGGGGACGGCCTACTACGAGCCCGAGGACGTGCGCGAGGCGCTGTCCGTCCCGGACGGCATCCCCGTCCTGGTGATGGACGCGCGCAAACGGGACACGGTCGTGGACGCGCTGCTGGCGCTCGTCGCCCAGGCGCTGGACCTCACGCCCGCCTGACACCCGCCCGGTGACCGCCCGCCGCGCGCGGCGGCACCGCCGGCCCCGGACCGCCACCCCCCCCCGCAGCAGACCAGCACGCACCCAGGTATCCAGCACCCAGGGGAGATCCGCCATGCGGAAGATACTCATCGTCGGAGCCGGCCAGTCCGGCCTCCAGCTCGCGCTCGGCCTCCAGTCGCACGGCTACGAGGTCACCGTGATGTCCAACCGCACGGCGGACGAGATCCGCGGCGGCCGGATCATGTCCACCCAGTGCATGTTCGACCAGGCGCTCCAGCACGAACGCGACCTGGAGATCAACTTCTGGGAGAACCAGAGCCCGCGCACCGAGGGCCTGGGCGTCTCGGTCGTCGGTCCGGAGAGTTCGCGCGTCATCGACTGGGTGGGTCACCTGGACGGCTACGCGCAGTCGATCGACCAGCGCGTGAAGATGGCCGGCTGGCTGGAGACCTTCGCCCAGCGCGGCGGTCAGCTCGTCATCCACGGCGCGGCCGTCTCCGACCTGGACTTCTTCGCCCGCACCTACGACCTGGTGCTGGTCGCGGCGGGCAAGGGCGAGCTGGTGTCGATGTTCGAGCGCGACGCCGCGCGCTCCCCGTACGACAAACCGCAGCGCGCCCTGGCCGTCTCCTACGTGCACGGCCTGGAGCGGCGCCCGGAGCACCCCGACATGCTGGCGGTGCGCTTCAACCTGGTGCCGGGCGTCGGCGAGCTGTTCATGATCCCCGGTTACACCCTCTCCGGCGCCTGCGACATCCTGTTCTGGGAGGGCGTCCCGGGCGGTCCGCTGGACGTCTTCCAGGGCGTGCGCGACCCGGCCGAGCACCTGTCCCTCACCCTGGAGCTGATGGAGCGCTTCACCCCCTGGGAGTACGAGCGGGCCACCAAGGTGGAGCTGACCGACGCGAACGCCACCCTGGCCGGCCGCTACGCCCCGACCGTCCGCAAGCCGGTCGGCAGGCTGCCCTCGGGCGGTGCGGTGCTGGGCGTGGCCGACGTGGTGGTGGCCAACGACCCGATCACCGGGCAGGGCTCCAACGCCGCAGCCAAGTGCGCGGCGGTCTACCTGGACTCGATCCTGGAGCGGGGTGACCGGCCGTTCGACGCGGAGTGGATGCAGGCCACCTTCGACCGCTACTGGGAGACGGCGGCCCGGCACGTCACCAAGTGGTCGAACGCGCTGCTGGCGCCGCCGCCGGAGCACATCCTGGAGCTGATCGGCGCGTGCGGGCAGTACCAGGCGCTGGCCGACCGCTTCGCCAACGCCTTCAGCGACCCGTCCGACCTGGAGAACTGGTTCTTCGACCCGGAGAAGGCCCGGGCCTGCCTGGCGGAGCTGGCCGCGTCCGCCCCGGCCGCCGAGCCCTCGGTCTGATCCCGGCGGGGCCGTACGCGGCCCCGCCGGTCCCGGCCCACCCGCCGTGTCCGGGTGGGCCGCGCCCGTCTCATCCGCCGCCCGGGTGCGGCCGCGCCTGCGCCTGCGCCCGCCGCAGTGCGGCCAGTTCCTCGTCGCCGAGGCCGGCCAGCAGCCGCTGGACCTCCGCCAGCCGCTGTTCGGCGGCGTGTCGCCGCTGCTCCTCCCGGGCGGTGAGCACCCGCTCCCGGTCCAGGGCGCGGCGGGCCAGGGTCGCCTGCCGGTCCAACTCCCCCTCGGCGGCGTCCAGCCGGGTGGCCGCGGCCTCCTGGCGCGCGGCCATCCGCTCCAGCAGCCGCCCGTGCTCGAACACCGCCCGCGTCTCGGCCAGGTCGCGGCCGAGCAGCAGCCGCAGCGCGGGCGGGAACGCACCGGCGCCCTGGTACTGGCGGCGGGCGACCAGCCCGGCCGTGTCGCGCGCCGCGTCCAGCTCCACCCGGGTGTCGGCCAGCCGGCGCTGGAGCCGGACGGTCCGGGCGCGCGTCTCGGCCAGCTCCCGCCCGGCCGCTCGGTGGGCCGTGCCGGCGGTCTCGGCCTGCCGGTACGCCTCCCGCAGCCGGAGCAGCAGGTCGGCGACGGACTCGCCGCGCGCGTCCGTCGCCGGGAACAGGACGGCGGCGGCCGCGGCCGTCAGGACCGCGACCGCCGCCGCTCGGGCCGGGCGGCCCCGCAGGTGTGACACCGGATCACCTCCGCAGCGCACGAGTCACGACACCACACCGTCCGTGGCTACTCGGTGATCGTGGCACGCGGGGCCGCCGCCCGCTCGTCGCGGACCGCCGTCCGGGGGGCGCCTCGGGCCCGGCGGTCCGCGCGGCGGTCAGGCGGGCCGCTTGACCGTCACGGTCAGCGACCAGTCGCCGCCCCCTCCGGTGTGCACCGCGCCCGCCTTGTCGCTCTCCCGGGTGGGGGTGACGTCGTCGTACGGGAAGGCGTAGGCGCGCCCGTCGGCCGCCATCTCGTGCACCAGCCGCGCGTACTCGTACACCGGGTCGTTCCGGTAGAAGTCCGCGGAGGTCGCGTCGGGCTGGGAGGGGTTGCTCAGCAGGGTGGTCCGGCAGAACGCGGCGCCCAGCACCGCGGCGATACGGCCCTGCTGGGTGGCGTTGATGCCGTGCAGGGTGCCGTCGCAGCCGAAGATGTCGGCCTCGGCGGGGGCGGCGCCGGTGCCCGGCTTGTCGAAGGTGTTCGGGGAGCCGTCCGTGATCCCCTCGAAGACCAGCTTGTCGCCCTGGGTGCGGCCGGTGACCGTGGTGTCCGGCCAGACGTCGCCGAGGGCGATCCGCAGGTCCTCGCCGCCGTCGGCGCGGTACTTGTGCCACACCTGGTCGACGTACTCGCCGTAGTGGCCGGCGAACACCTCGGTGCCCAGGCCGGGGAGCTTGGCCGGGCTGGAGACCCGCACCAGCCGGTCCCCGTCGTACAGGGCGCACTTGCCCCAGTCGCCGCCGGCCTGCTTCAGCCGCTCGGCCATGGCGGCGGTGCCGCCCTCCGGGATGCCGCCGACGTGCTGCTCCTCGCCGCTGCCGGGGGTCAGGGTCAGGGCGATGGGCAGGCCGACGCCGTCCACGCAGGTGATGTTCCCCCAGATCCCCTCGGGGATGTAGGTGAACTCGCAGTAGTCCCAGGAGATGTTGTACGAGGCGTCACCGGGGTTGGCGGCGGACGGCTGGACCACGGCGCCCGCCTCGCCGCCCGCGTTGGGGTTGGCGAAGAAGGACACGCTCTCGCCGAGCGAGAAGTAGATCCGCCCGCCGGTGAGGTGGTCGTTGAGCGGGATCTCCTGGCCGAACGGGATCCGGCGCGCGGCGATGAAGTCGCTCAGGTCGTGCATGGTGTCGGACGGGTTCGGGATGGGGTCCAGCCGCCCGGTGGAGGGGTTGAGGAAGCCCTGTCCGCCGCCGGGCATGTTGGCGTGGACGTAGGCGAACGTGTCGGACTGGCCGGTGGAGTTGACGAACCGCACGGTCGGGGTCGCCGCGGCCGAGGGACTCGCGCCGCCGGACGCGAAGCCGCGGGAGGTGGCGGCGTAGCCGATGACGGGGGCGGAGACGGCCGCTGCGGACAGGCCGAGGAACCTTCTGCGGGATACCACGGTGGGGAGCTCCTGAGGGACGTGGCAGGTGTGGACTGGCATGGCAGGGGCACGACAAAGCAGCCCCCGGTGACCGGCCGCTGTCCGCGTGGGGTGGGGACGGGGCCGGTATGCGCCACTGTGGTTAACGAGCCCCGCAAAGGTCAAGACTTTTGACTGAGAGCGCTCTCATTTAAGGTTCGCTTACAACTTCCGAAAGCGTCGCCACAGGTACGGCCCCGGGTGGTGGCTCCCGGCCGCTCCGGCGATCAGGAGTCGTGGGTCTGTGAGCCGCCGGTTCGCGCGGTCCGGAACGTCAGTGCCCTTTTCGCGGGTGACCAGAACGGGCCGCACGGCGCCGATGCCGGGACGGTCTGCGGTGACTTCACCCGGCTGTTGTCACGTCCCCTGCCGTACGCCGACTGCCCGGTCGCTGACGAGCACGTTCTTCCGTCCCGGCGGGGGCCGGGCTCAGCGGCCGAACAGCCGCCGTCCGCCCAGTTCGCGGGCGTGCTCCGCGCAGGAGTCGATCGTGTGCAGCCAGGTGTGCGGCAGCCACTCCTCCGCCGGGCGCCGGGCGGTGGCCCCCGGGTCCAGCCAGGACGCCAGCTCGTTCGCCGGCGGGCGCGCCCCGGGCCGCCGGTGCAGGCAGGCGAGCAGCACCGGCAGCAGCCCCGCGGGGATGCCCGCCGTCGCGGCGGCCGTCCGCCCGTCCTCCGGCCGCGCCCCCGTGAGCGCCTGCGGCCCGCCCGCGAGCCGCGCGAGGAGCGCGCCGAGCCCGGCGACGTCGTCGGCGGGCCGCAGCGCGTCCCCGTCGTCGGCGGCGGCGGAGTCCAGCAGGAGCGCGCAGTCCGCCAGCCGGGGCCGGTCCGCGGCGACCAGCACCGCACCCGGCCGCAACGCGCCGTGGACGACCCCGGCGGCGTGCAGCTCGGCCAGCCCGTGCGCCAGGGCCGCGCCGAGCGCCCGTACGACCGCCTCCGGCGGCGGGCCGTGCAGGTCGAGCAGCCGGCCCAGGGCCGGGCCGGGCACGAACTCGGTCGCCACCCACGGCCGTTCGCCGTCCAGCTCGCAGTCCAGCGGCGGCGCCACGTACGGGCCGGTCACCCGGGACCGGACGGTCCCCAGGACGTTCCGCAGCCGGGCCCGGACCTGCCGGTCGCGCAGCAGGACGGGCGAGAGCGCCCGTACGGCGGCGGTCCGCCCGCGCCCGCCGCGCCGTGCGCCGCCCCGGCCGAGGTAGACCGGGCCCAGCCCGCCCTGGCCCAGCACCCCGTACAGCCGGTAGGGGCCGAGCCGCCGGGGTGCGCCGGTGTGGGGGCGCGGCATCCCTGTGCTCACGGGCCGCAGGGTAGGCCGAACGGCACGGTCCTGACCCCGAATGCGCCGTTCCTGCCGGAACTCTTCGCAAAAAGCGCGTCATCCGCCGTCTGCTGACCGGGTGCCGGAAGCGTCACCCGGTCAGGCGCCCTCCGGCCCGCTCCGCCCGCCGTTCCGCCCTCCGGGCTTCCGCCACGGCCACCTCGGTCCGCCCCGGGGCCGCCCCTCCGGCTCGTACACGTACCGCCAGCCGCGCGGCAGCGCCGCCAGCCGCCCGCTCCCGGTGACCGCCTCCAGCCGGTAGACGTACACGGTCGGGGCGCCGCCGGCCGGGTCCGGCACGGGGATCTCGTAGTGCTTGGGCGGCCGTCCGGTGGGTCCCAGCAGTACCGGCAGTGTCCGCCCGTCCATCGGCCCGCCGACGAACAGCGTCTCCTCGCTTCTCACCGCCCCAGTCTCACAGCAGGTGCAGGGAGTCCTCGACCACCGGCACGACGCGCCGCGCCAGCCGCCCCACCGCCCCGTCGGCCCGTTCCGCCGCCAGCGCGGCGCGGGTGATCTCGGCCGTCTGCGGGTCGTGGGCGGCGGTGGCGGCCAGCAGGGTGACGAAGTGGTCCACCAGCCAGTCGCGCAGCTCGTCCAGCGGCGGCTGCTTGCCCTCGTCCAGCCAGATCAGCGAGGCGGCCTCCACTCCGGCCAGCCAGGTGCGCACCATCAGCCGCAGCCGCGGACCCGGTTCGGGCACCCGCATGTGCAGCAGGATCTGCTCGGCCGCGGCCCGCCGCACCCCGTCCACGATCGCGTCCGTCCGGGCGGTCTCGGCGGCGCTGCCGCCCCTCAGCAGCGCGGCGAACCCCGCGTCGTGCCCGTCGACGAAGGCCAGGTAGCGGTCCAGCGCACGCGACAGCCGGTGGGTGAGCGGGCCGGTCTGCGGCTCGGCGAAGCACTCCCGCAGTTCGTCGGCCGCGCTGCCCAGCGCCTCCTCGTAGAGCTGCGGCTTGCCGCCGGGGAAGTAGCGGTAGACCAGCGGCCGGGAGACGCCCGCGGCGGTGGCCACCTCGTCCAGGGAGACCTCCTCGGGCGGACGGTGCGCGAAGAGGGCGAGCGCGGTGTCGATGAGCTGCCCGCGCCGTTCCTCCACGCTGAGCCTGCGGTATGCCGGGGCGGTCATACGGGCAGCGTACCGCCGCCGCCCGGCGCGTCCCCGGGCCCGCGCGGCGCCCGTTACGCCAACAGCCCCGAACTCCGCCACAGCCGCCGGCCGACCCCGCGCAGCACGCCGATCTCGTCCAGGAAGTCCGTCAGCCGTTTCGCGCCCGCCTGCATCACCTCGCGGCGGTGCCCGCTGGCCCGCACCTGGGCGAGGGCCTCGCGCCGGTCGAGCCCGACGTCCGTGTAGACCCGCGGGTTGACGAAGGAGACCGACATCACCCGGGCCGCCTCGCCGGAGCTGATCCGGGTCAGCTCCGCCTCCCAGCGCGGGCAGTCCACCATCTGGCGGCGCAGCTCCTCCCGGGCGTAGCGCACGTGCCGCGCCTCCTCGACGACATGGATGCGGGTCACCCCGCGCACCAGCGGCTGGATCCGCTCGTCGGGGAAGGTCAGCCGCTGCATCCAGTCGAGGATCTCCTCGCCCAGCAGCGTCGCGGTGAACGAACCGGGGGTGGTGGAGACGGTCTTGAGCAGCCGCCCGAGGTTGTGGTGGAGCGGCCTGACCGGGTACGCCCGGACGCCCGCCTTCTGTATGAAGCGGGCGAACATCTTGGAGTGGCGGCACTCGTCCTCGATCTCGGTGAGGGCGTAGCGCACGTGCGAGCTGGTCAGCGGCTTGTCGTAGATGTGCCGCACCAGCAGCTGCATCAGGATGACCTCGAACCAGATGCCCAGCGAGGCGAGCGAGGCCGCCTCGTGGCGGGCCAGGTCCATGCGCTGCTCCTCGGACATCCGCCGCCACAGCGGGGTGTCGTACAGGGAGACCAGCTCCGGCGGCCAGAACCACTTGCCCTCCTCGAAGGGCGCGTCCCAGTCCAGCTCCTTGTCGGGGTCGAAGGAGTGCCGGGCGGACGCGGCGAGCAGCCGCTCGGCCGTCTTCTCGCGGTCCTTGAGCGGGCCGAGGGCGTCCCGGAGCCCTCCGGGCTCTCCGGACCTTCCGGCGTCGGTCGCGGTCGTCATCGCACGGCCACCTCACAGACAGGGGTTACTGACGGTCACACCGGCATCGCCTCTTATGAGACTACTCGTCAGCAAGCTCGTCAATCCCCTGGGCGCCCCTTGTTGACCTGTCGGTGGCCGGCAGCGCCCGCCGCCCGCCGCCGCCCGGGCGACGGGGTCCGGACGACGGACGCCCGCCCCCGGCGCCGTGGTGGCGCCGGGGGCGGGGCGTTCGCGCCGGGGAGGCGTCAGCGGTGGTGGCAGAAGTGCGGGGCCGCACCGATGTTCACCACGTAGCGGGCCGAGACCCAGCCGTCGTGGTGGTGGTGCTTGCGGTCCAGCTTGTACCACCGCGGGTTGCCGTCGATGTTCTGGCTGTTGACCTTGCAGTCGATGTGGATGACCTTGCCGTACGGCAGCGAGCCGATGACCTTGCTGTAGGTGTTCGGCTTGCTGCGGACGTTCAGGCCGCTCCGGGCGATGACGCGACCCTTGTAGGAGCTGGCGGCCGTGAGGGTGCTGGGAGCAGCCTCCTCCGCCATCTTCATGGGGGCCTCGACGTTCGGCCGGCTGAGCTCCTCGGCCGGAGTCGGTTCGGCGAGAGCCGGGCCCGCGGCGGTGGCGAGTGCGACGGCGCCACCGACGGCGCAGAGGGTGAGCTTGCTGAGCTTGGACTTGACCATCGTGGAGAAACCTCCTGGGAGGGTGCGGCCCGGCGGCGGACCGGGCTCGGAAAAGACGCATGAATGAGGTCACGATCCGTGGCGGACCGATCACTGCCGTGCACGATTCACGTTAAATCGGTGCATATCCGCACGCAATTCGTCACAGAAGGTGATGATCGGGAGAAACCGCAGGTGAGAGGTCCTTGCGGCCGGGGAACGGCCCGCAAGCGCGAATCCTCCGGTCGGGCGAGATCCCCGCCCGTACGGCCGCCGGGCGCCCCGCTCCGGGCCCGGTCCGGCGGCCCCGTACCGCCCGCGCGCACCGGGGCCGCGCCCCGTGGAACGCCGTACCGGCCCGGGCCGGACTCCCGGGCGCGCCGCGCCGCGGCGCCGGCCACCACACGGTCACCGCCACGGTCCACGGGACTCCGAGAACGCACAGGGGCCGCGCCTGCCGTTCGGGGCCGCTCGGCGGGCCGTGTTCACGGACGCGCGGCCGGACGCTGGCGGTCCGCGCGTACGGACACCCGGGACCGGGTCCACCGGTGACCGTCGGCGGCCCACCCCCGCCGCGTCCGGTCAGAAGCCGCGGAAGACGCCGTCCGGGTCGACGGCCTCGGCGAACTCGTCGAAGCCCATGTGGCAGATGGAGAGGTTCCCGCTGATCGCGTCGACCTCGTAGGCGCAGGTGCGGAAGGTCATGCCGCGTTCCTTGCAGCGGCTCAGCCCCAGGGCGACGAGCGGGAACTCGTCGTCCAGCAGGGCGATCCGGTCCGCGATGAACAGGAAGCCGGCGCCCGGGTCGCCCTCCGGCACCAGCTCCAGGAAGCGCTCCGGTGCGGCGTCCCGGTACGCGGGGTCGTCGACGAACTCCACGTAGGACGTGAACGAGTGCCGCTCGTCCGGCTCCAGCACCTGCTGGAGGAGGTTCCAGCGTTTCTCGCTGGAGAAGTCCGTCCGTACGACCAGCGGGCTCTCGCTTCGGGGCAGCGGTTTCACGTCAGCCCCTTTCTGTCTGTTTCGTTTCGCCTCCTGACTGTTCTTGACGCTACAGAGAGGTTTCCGCGAACTCACGACTCGACTGGCGTACAGGTACCCGAGCGCAGGCATGCTGCCCTTCCCGGTGCTCGATGGTGCAGGATCGGGCTCAGCCGAGAACCGCGGTGATGGTGCGTCCTCACGGAACAGCCCTGTCGGGCCCCTGTCCGGGGGGTCGAGGCCGCTCGGAGGCGCCCCTCATCCGTCCGGCCGAGGACACGAGCCGCCCGGGCCCGTCCCCTCGGCCGGCAGCGGGCCGGTGCCTGCCTTCCCTTGACCAGACCCGGCAGCGACGGCGGGGCTCAGTGGTCGTCGGTGATGGTGGTGGCGATGCCGTTGGCGATCACGACCTCCGCGGAGACGCCCGGGCCCTTGGCGGCGGCCTCGAGCTGCGCCTCGGTGCAGGCGGTGACGGCCTGCGCGTCCTCGTCGCCGCAGATGTCGCCGGAGCCCCAGATCCTGGTGTCCTCGCCGACGAAGAACTGCTGGGCCTCGCCGCCGGGACCGGTGACGATGTACTTGCCGGGTGCGAGGCGGGTGACGCTGCCGAACCAGGTGCCGTTGACGCCCTTGCCCTTGCCGATCCCCTCGGTGACCGGCTCGGGATCCTCGACGGGGGCGCCCTCGTCCGGCGCCTGCCGCTCGGTGATCGTGGTCGCGATGCCGTCCTTCAGGACGACGTCCGCGGGGACGGATCCCCCCTTGAGGACCTTCTCCAGCTCTTCGAGCGTGCACTCGGTGCCGCTCGCGCCGGCCTTGCCGCAGATGGTGCCGGCACCGTGGACCTTGGTGTCGCGCGACACCCAGAACTGCTGGTCCCTGTCCCCGGTGCTCACGAGGTACTTGTCCGGGGCGAGGTACTCCACCACCCCGTCGGCGAAGGTGCCGCTGACGCCCGTGGGCTTCGCCTTCTTCTGAGCCGGGACCGCCGTGCTGCTGCCGGTGCTCGCGGAGGTGTCGGCGCTCGCCGTGTCCTCACCCTGGCAGGCGGTCAGCAGTCCGGTGCCCGTGAGGAACGCGACGGCGACGAGGAAGGACTTGGCGCGGCGGCTGGAGAACATGGGAAGACTCCTTTGCGCGGGGGGACCGGGGCGCGGAGCCCCGTGTCCCGGTGGGGAGTGGCTGTGCAGTCACCATGCGCCCCGCGGACGGCCCGGAGCCAGGGAAGTCCTCGACCCAGGACACCGCCGTTACCGCCCCCGGACAGAGCAACACCTGTTCGACGAAGCCGAGTCGAGGCAACCGACGGCCCCGGAAAACCATCCGGCCCGGTCCCGGTCCCGGGACCGGGCCACGAGGCGCCGGGGTCCGGGACGCCGGCTGCCGGGCCGTATCGACTCCTCGTAGCCGGAGCCCGGGTGAGGCGCTCCCCGGACAGCCGAGCCGCCGCGGACGGGCTCCTTCACCGGGCGCTCCGGGAACGAGGCCCTTGGGGCACGCGCCACACCTCCGGCGCGTCTGTTCACTGCGATGCGACCGCTGCGGCCACGGGGCCGCACGGGGTGCCGCGGGCGTGTCCGGGAACCGGACACGCCCGTCAGCGGGAGCGGCGGGTGTTGAGGCGGGCGGCCCGGCGCGTCAGGTGGTCGCGTTCGGCGAGGCTGGGCGCCTTGCGGGCCGCCTCGGCGTACAGCCGCGCCGCCGTCGCCGGATCGCCGTCGCGCTCGTGGAGGTACGCCGCCACCGCGGTGTGGCGGGGCAGGGCGTCGTCCAGCTCCGCGAGCGCCGCCAGCCCGGCGCGCGGCCCGTCGGCCTCGCCGACGGCCACCGCGCGGTTGAGCCGGACGACGGGGCTGTCGGTCAGGCGCACGAGCTCGTCGTACCACTCGACGATCTGCACCCAGTCGGTCTCCCCGGCGGTGGGCGCGTCCGCGTGGAGGGCGGCGATGGCGGCCTGGGCCTGGAACTCGCCCAGCCGGTCGCGGGCGAGGGCCGCCTGCAGGATCCCGACGCCCTCGGCGATCATCCCGGTGTCCCACCGGCCGCGGTCCTGCTCGGCGAGCGGCACCAGGCCGCCGTCGGGCGCGGTCCGGGCGGCGCGCCGGGCGTGGTGGAGCAGCATGAGGGCGAGCAGCCCCGCCACCTCGGGGTGGTCGATCACGGCCGCGAGCTGCCGGGTGAGCCGGATGGCCTCGGCGGCCAGGTCGACGTCCCCGGAGTAGCCCTCGTTGAAGACCAGGTACAGGACGCGCAGCACGGTGGCGACATCACCGGGCCGGTCGAACCGCACACCCGAGACGGTGCGCTTGGCCCGGCTGATGCGCTGGGCCATCGTCGCCTCGGGCACCAGACAGGCCCGGGCGATCTGGCGGGTGGTGAGCCCGCCGACGGCGCGCAGGGTGAGCGCGACCGCGGACGACGGCGTCAGTGACGGGTGGGCGCACAGGAAGTAGAGCTGGAGCGTGTCGTCCACCGCGGGCGTGGGTCCCGGTGCCGGCTCCTCGTCCACGAGGTCCTCACGGCGGCGGCGGGCGGCGTCCGACCGGGCCGCGTCGAGGAACCGGCGCCAGGCCACCGTGACCAGCCAGCCCTTCGGATCCCGCGGGGGACCGGCCGGCCAGACGCGGACCGCCTCGACCAGCGCGTCCTGCACGGCGTCCTCGGCCGCCGCGAAGTCTGCTCCGCGGCGGACGAGGATTCCGAGCACGCTCGGTGTGAGGCTCCTCAGCAGAGTCTCGTCCACCTCGGGTCACTCCGTGATGGTGGGCGGCGCGGTCAGGAACGGACGCACCTCCAGCCACTCGTGGATCGGCTCCCCGCCCGCCCCGGGGGCGGCCGACAGCTCCCCGGCCAGCTCGACGGCGCGCTCGTGGCTGTCGACGTCGATCACCATCCAGCCGGCGATGAGGTCCTTGGTCTCGGCGAACGGGCCGTCGGTGACCGGCGGCCGGCCCTCGCCGTCGTAGCGGACCCACGTCCCCTCGGGGGCGAGTGCCTGCCCGTCGACGAACTCGCCGGTCCCCTCCAGCCGGGCCGCGAAGTCGCGCATGTACTGCACGTGGGCCGAGATCTCCTCCGGCGTCCACTTCTCCATGGGCACGTCGTTGACCGCGGCCGGGGCGCCTCGGTAGTGCTTGAGCAGCAGGTACTTGGCCATCGGATGTCTCCTCGTGTGGTACGACCCATTGTGGTCGCGTTCACTGCGGGGACGGAGCAGGCCACGGGTTCTCGACATCACCGGCGGAATTTTTTTCCGGCCCGCGTGGACGAACCCGGGTGAGCCGTCCCGCGGCGTCCGGGCACGGCGGAACCTCCTCCGGCCTCCGGGGCCTCAGGGCACGGACCGCCGCCGTACCGCCTCCAGGGCGCCGCACGGCTCCTCCGCCGTTGATGGCCGCCCAGATCCGCAGCCGCGACCGGACGGCTCCGTGGAGCACGAAGCCCCCGTTCCCGGAACGGGCGGGAGGTGCCGGCTCGGCAGCCGCGTCCTGTCACCGGGGCACATGGCTCCACCCGGGCGAAGAGGGTGGTCTCACCTCTCCTCCGCCAGTTTCCGCCGGGCGTACCGCGGAATCACGACCCGCGCGAAGGCGAACACCGTGATGCCTGCCGCGATGCCGCGCCACACGCTGACCGGCGCCACGATCCCGCCGACCGCTGCGCCGAGAACAGCGGCGATCACGGTCGCGTGACGCAGAGCCGCCCGGTCGGCGGCGTGTGGGTCGGACGCGAGCCGGCGCCACACCACCGGCCCCAGATACATCAGCCACGCCCCGACGATGAGCGCGTACACAGCGTTGGACAGCCCGTCTCCGGGCATCGCGATGCTCCCTCCTTGCAGCTTTGCGGTCCGCAGGCCCTCCTGTGCCGCTCCGGCCGAAGAACGCGACCCTCATGTCCGGGACGCCACTTTCCCCGGCCGGTTCCGGAGCGGGCGGCGGGCGGGACGCCTCGCGTCAGCCGTACCAGGTGACGCCGCGGACGTAGACGCACTGGTGGCGAGGTACCGCGAGGAAGCTGATGAAGCCGCGGCCGCCGAGGATGTCGAACTCGCGCAACCCGCCTTCCCGGTCGAACGCCTGCCGACCCGCACCGTGTCGGGGCCGGGAGCGGTGAGCGCGGTGGCGATCCTCTCCACTTCCGTCACCACGCCGGGCGGGAGACCGCCGGCGATGCAGGTCTCATCGGGGTTGTAGTCCCACTTCCAGTCACTCACAGCCCGGCCTCTGTCACCGCCTCGTAGCGGATCCGCCGGATCTCGGTGATCGCCTCCGTCGGGTCCTGCTCACCCGCTTCCACGATCCGCTCCAGTTCCCGCAGGCGGACGGCGCGTTCGGGACGACGCTCGATCGCGACGAACACGGCCCAGGAGTGCACGAAGGCACGCAGCGGGGCGAGGCTCTGCGTCTGCTGCGCATTCGTGGTGGCCTCGAACAGGTGCCTGGTGAGCCCGGGAGTCCGGCTGGGGGTGATCCGGGCGACCGCGTCCCGCAGGGCGCCGGGAGTGAGATCGGGCATCGGAACCAGAGGCCCGTACGGATCGTCGGGCTGCGCGCTCACGATGTCTGTCCTCCGTCGCGGACGGCTGGGGCTGTGCACGGTACCGCCCGGCTGGTCCCCCGGAGGACCGCTGCCGGGGGCGATGCCTTCGTCCGCCGGGCAGCCGGAGCCGGAGAAGGCTGAGCCCGGCTCCCGTGTCCACCCGGCGGTGCACGTGGTGCCGAGGTCGTGGCCGTGGACCTCGCAGCCCTTTCCGGTGAGCCGGATGCCGTCGGTCCCGAGACGGTTGACCAGGGTCTGCTGCTTCTCCTCCAGGGCGGGGTGGGCCTACCGACGTGGGCCTACCGACGGGGGGTGAGAGTCCGTTCCGAGCTCCGGGGTGAGCTTCAACGCGCTCCTGGAGAGGGTGATTGGTTCTGCCGGGGGGCTGGGAAACCGGCCTTGAAAGCGCGTGCCGCCCGGTGGCGGACGGCCCCGGTGGCACGGGGAACGGCGCAGCAGGGAGGACCGAGCATGAGGGAAGTCCACGTGCGCATCGGGGTGCACCGGTACGCGTACCACACCGATCCCGGCTGCCCGGCGCTGAACGGCAAGCAGGAGACCTGCGGAGGGCGGGAGACGATCCCCGAGGAGAAGGCGAAGGAGCGGGGGCTCAAGGCCTGTCGGCTGTGCAGGAAGTGACGCCGGGCCGGACGGGTGGCGCGGCGGCCGGACGGGGCCGCGCCACCGGCGGTGCGGCCCCGTGGCCATGGCCGTGGCCGTGGAGGCGGTGTCCGGGCGGGCCGCGCGAGCTGACCGACGCGGGCGGGCCGGCGTGGGTGACCGCCCGCTACCGGGCGGTGCGGCGGGCGCGGTGGCCCGCGGCCTTGGCGCGGTTGCCGCAGCCCGCCATGTCGCACCAGCGGCGTGAGCCGCGGTGGGAGCGGTCGAGGTAGAGGCGGGTGCAGTCCGACCAGGCGCACTCCTTGAGCAGGCCGGGTGTCGCCCCGCCGAGCAGGGTGACGGTGGCACGGGCCAGGGAGGACAGGACGGCGTCCACGGTGCCGGTGCGCCGGACCGTGCCGTCGGGGCGCAGCTCGACCCGGACCGGCGGGTGCGCGGCGGCGGCCTCGTTGACCGTCCCGCAGTCCTCGGGCCGGAGGGGCGTGCCGGTGGCGGCGGCGTGGGCGAGGCGGTAGACCGCCTCCCGCAGCCGTATCGCGCGGGCGAGGTCCGCGGCGCCGGCCGGGGCGGGGGAGTCGAGCATCCCGGCGGCGGCCGTCCAGACGGACAGCGCGTCCGGGGTGGGGAGCAGCTCCACCGGGGTGCCGCGCCGGGCCCGTTCGGTCGCCCTCAACATCGTGCCCACCTCCACCGGCGCGGCCCGGGCCATCGGGCAGGTGCTGCCCGCTCTGGACGGGAAGCTCACCGGGACGGCGCTGCGGGTGCCGGTGCCGGTGGGCTCCCTCACCGACCTGACCGCCCGCGTCGGCAGGCCGACCAGCGCGGCGGAGGTCAACGGGTTCTTCGCCGAGGCCGCCGCCGGGGGGCCGCTCGCCGGGGTGCTGCGCTACGCGGACGCGCCGCTGGTCTCCAGCGACATCGTCGGCGACCCGGCCTCCTGCGTCTTCGACTCGCAGCTGACCCAGGTCACCGGCGGCGGGCGGCAGGTGAAGGTCTTCGGCTGGTACGACAACGAGTCCGGCTTCGCGCACCGCGTCCTGGACGTGGCGCGCCTGGTGGGCGCCCCGGCCTGACGGCCGTCAGGCCGGGGCGGGGCGGGAGCGAGCCGGGAACGGGAGAACCCCGCCGGGCGGCGCCCGGCGGGGTTCGCGGGGAGCGGTCGGTGGCCCGGTCACGCGGGACCTACGTCACCGGACCGCCGGCCTCCCCTCGGCTCAGTGCGTCACCAGGTGACGTTGCCGTTGCCGCCGTCGAAGACGACGTCGGAGCAGGAGTAGAAGTTCTCCTGGCTGTCGGAGCGGGCCCAGTGGACGTAGAGGATGTGCTGGCCGGACCGCTGCGGCAGCTGGACGTTCCAGTAGTAGTGGCCCTCCTCGGAGCCGACGGCGCCCGACTGCGGCGGGTTGGTCACCGTGCTGATCTTCTCCAGGTCACCCCAGGCCAGGGCCTTGTTCGGGGACCAGCCCTGCTTGGTGATGTACACGTCGAACTTGCCCGGGTGGTGCGCCCAGTTGCTGTGCTTGAGCCTGATGTTGGCGCCCGAGGACAGGTGCGTCTTGGGCCAGTCGGCGCGGGCCGCGTTGTAGGCGGAGAACTGGAACGGACCGCGGTCGCCGCCGCTGCACAGCTTGCCGTCGGGGATGTAGCCCGTGGTGCGGCCGCCGCCGTTGGAGTCGAGCACGGCGAACCAGTTGTACAGACCGGCGGTGCCGTTCTGCTGGACCGCGGCGGCACAGGCGGGGTTGGAGGGCGTCTGGTGCCCGTTCCTGACCAGGTCCTTGTAGCACAGGTAGGTGCGGGAGCCCGGGTCGATGGTGGCGCCGTGGGCCGCCGCGGGGGTGGTGGTCGAGGCGGCGGTGACCATGGCGAGTCCGGCCGCGCCCAGGAAGGTCAGGAGGCGGGGCGCACGGAGCAGGCCGCGCCGACCGCTGTGTCGAGTGGTCATGTGGGGGGTCTCCTTCGGAGTGCGGATGACCGACGACATCGGCCCGCCGACGTCAGAGCGGGCCGACCGCAACCCGTCGTCGGGGTTGTACAGCAGTGCGGGAGCAGTCCGGGTCGGTGCGGCCGGCGGGCGGAGTGGGGTCTGTCCGGCGGACGCTCGATGGGAGCGCTCCCAGGTAACCAACGTATCGCCCGTGTGGCGCATCGGTAAACGCCTTGTTGCCCATCTGCCGCCGCCCGCAAGGAAATTGGCCGGACCGTGTACTGGACGGAACGGCGGGCCGCCGCGCCGCCCGGCCCTCCGGTGCTTCATGACCAGGGCACATGACGACCCGTCATCCCGCCCTCACGGATCCGGAACGTACCCTTCCAGCCGCCACCGGTCACCGCCGCCGGCCGCCGTCACCCGAGGGGCGCGGCGCCCGCCCCGTGCTCCCCGGCCAGATACGCCCGCAGCGCCTCGGTGTGCGCGGGGAAGGCCAGCTCGACGGGCTCCTGGAGCACCAGCCACTCCGTCGCCTCGGCCGTGGGTGCCGACGGCGGGAGCGAGGCCGCGTCCCGTGCGGGCAGCAGACCGAAGACCAGCAGCGTCCTGGGCGAGCTGTGGGCGTCGAAGAGCCGCATCCGTCCGGCGTCGGCCTCCAGCCCGGTCTCCTCCCACAGCTCCCGTACGGCAGCCTGCTGCCAGGTCTCGCCCAGCTCCATGTAGCCGCCGGGCAGGGCCAGCTCGCCGCGGAAGGGCTCGATGTCCCGCCGTACCACCACCACCCCCCGGCCGCCGCCCGCTGTGGTGACGGGCTGCAGCGCGACCGCCACGGGCAGCGGGTTCGCCCAGCTCGTCTCCCCGCAGCCGGCGCAGTCCCGGGGCCATCCGGCGTTCTCCGGGTAGCCGGTCCCGCAGTACGGGCAGTGGGTGATGATGCGGCCGGGGGTGAATCCCATCGCTGACCATGCCTTTCGGACGCGCCCGTGTGTTCCGGACCATCGGGGACTGCCTGGACCCTACTCCGGCAGCCCACTCGGTTCCCGGCCGTGCGCGGTCGCACCGGTGCACCCGGCCCGCTCACGGGTCCGCTCCGCGATGCGGCAACCGGCCGCCGCGCCCGCGGCGGCGACTCCCGGTGGCTTGAGGGCCGGGCCCGGCCGCCGGCTCCCGGCCCGGCCGGTGCCCTTGGGCGACTCTCCCGGTTCTCCGCGGACGTCCTGTTCGCCGGGGTGCCCTTCCCGGACCGGCGGGAGGGCGTCACCCGCCTCCACCGCGGCCGTTCCTCCGCGGCCGACGTGGGCGGTGATCTCCCCGGGCCTTCTCCGGAACGTCCGCGGCCGGTTCCCGGACGGACGGAAGACGGCCCCCCACCGTGTTCGTGGTTCGTACGGGCGTCATCGTACGGGGGCCGCGGTCCGGGAGCGGATCGACCGGCGGGGGAGGGGGTACGCGGTGGGCCGGCACCGCCCACCCCGCTGCGTCGGCCCGCCGGCGTCGGTTCGACTCGCGGGGCGGCCGTTTGCCGGCCCACCGCGCGGAACGCCGGGTGGCGTTACCGCTCCGGCTTCGGACACGGACCCCCGCAGGGAGGCGTACCACGGCCCGCGGTGGCCGGGTGACGCCGTTGCTGCGGGCCGCCGGCGCCTCGCTCACCCGCGGGACCGCCTCGGGCATCCGTAACATTTCACCTGCTTCCTCTCCGTTCGGAAAAATCATCTGGTCTCCCGTTTTCCCCGAGTGGCAACCTGTTCCGTCGGTGCCGGGACGTGTGCTGATTTCCGCTATGCGGACCGTCCGGTTCCTGTTGTGTGGGCCGCGCAGGCGCGGTTCATTCAGTTCACGCCAAATCAATGACAGAAGAACTTCCCGGAAAGTTCGTTTCTCCGGGTGCCCGGCGCTCATGTAGGAAATTCCCTTTTGACTGCCCGGTGGTCGGGGGAGCGGCGCGATTTTTGCGTGACGCGTGCCACAGCTACCTGTGGGTAGGTCGGGAAACTGCGGGTGAAGGATATTCGGAACCGGATGTTCCGCCGCAATGACGTGGCTGTCAGGTGGGTGTTTTCGGCCAGCCTGTGCCGGGGTCAACGGAGGAGGCGGCCCTGCGGCCGGCCGGGCCGGAAACTCCTTGACGACCGGTGCGGGATCGTGTTTCCCTTCTGGTGGAAGGGGTTATGAATCCGTTGCGGAACCGATGGATTTCCGGGCCCTACTTCCAGTGTGGGGCTTTCTGGAACCGCACGATGCACTGTGCGGAGACACGGTGCAGTAGGGGGAAGCGAATCTCTTGACCAGGAACACCATGCCGTCTCGCCTCAGTGAGGGTGTCAGTCGTGGCGATTCGGGAGTGAAGAGGGGCGAACAGGTTTCCTGTGGGCGCCCCGGGGGGAAATCCGAAATTCTGAAGTGGGCTGCGGGACGCAATGTCGCGGACCGTGTCGAAGCCTGTGACCTCACAGCCGTCGGAACATCCGAGAGTGGAGAGTTCCCCGCCGCGCCGCATGCGGCGTCCCGATCGCCGAGGGGTGCGCGGACGTGGTGGTAAAACAGTGGCCGGGCGGCCGCCGGCCCTGAGCGGGCCCCGTCTGAAAGCGCCTTTCGTCGCACTTTTATCTTTCTTTCGCGCCCTGTGCCGGGCATGTCAAAAAGCACCGCAGACGTCGGCCCGGTATCGGCTGGAAACCACGCAAGGAGACATCCTTGTTCACCCTCTTCAATGAAGAGCTGAACCGATTCGCCCGTGATACGCTCCGCGCGCACCGGGAGTTCGAGGCCGGAAAGTGGACCTCGGAACGGCTCGCGGCGCACCAGCTCGACCAGTTGAGAGACGTACTCCGCTACACCAGGGACAACTCGCCCTTCTACGGCGAGAGACTTGCCGGGCTCTCCGACGAGAGAATCGGCCGGTTCGCCCTCGGGGACCTCGGGGACCTGCCGTTCACCACGAAGGACGATCTGCGGCAGAACATGCTGGGGACCGCCTCACAGCCGGTCACCGACAGCTGGGTGTTCTACGAGACCACCGGCACCACCGGGCCGGCGACCCCCTGCCCCCGGAACAACGTGGACTCCATCGTCAACAACACAGTGCTCTCGCTGTGCTACGACACGGTGCTCCGGCGGCACGACGGCCCTCATCTCGTAGCCGTGATGGGGCCGACCGAACTCCACTCCACCGGGGACACCTTCGGCGACGTGTTCCGCAACCTCGGCCACACGGTGGCCAAGATGTGGCCGCACTCCCCGGTCGTCGGCTACCGGCGCGCCCTTCAACTCCTCCGGGAGATGCCGTTCACCGGTCTGGTCTGCACGCCGGGCATGGCGATGGCGCTGGCCAAGGAGGCGCGACGGGCCGGCCTCGACCCGCGGCGGGATCTCTCAGTCTCCTTCCTGCTGCTGGTGGGCGAGCTGCTGACCCCGGCCCTGGCGGCGAACATCGGCTCGTTGTGGGACGCCACGGCGTACAACAGCATGTACGCCTCGCAGGAGGCGTCGATCCTCGCGGCCGTGCGCGACGACGAACTGCTGCACACCGCCCCGCTCAACGTCTGCTACGAGGTGATCGACCCGAACTCCGGAACCCCGGTGCAGGCCGGGCCAGACGGTGCCGTCCAGGGCGAACTGGTGATCACCCACCTGTACCGCGGCAGCAAGCCGCTGATCCGCTACCGGACCGGCGACATGGTGGTGATGCGGCCGGCCGGGACCGGGGCCTCCTACCCCTCACCCCTCCTGCGGCCGCTGGGCCGGGTGCGGGACCGCTTGACGCTGAACGGCAACACGGTCCACGCCTTCGACCTCGAACAGCTCGTCCTCGGCCGGCTCACCGGTTGCCAGGGCTACCAGGTCGTCATCGACCGGATCGAAGGCGTGGACACCTTGACCGTGCTGCTGGAGACGGCCGATTTCGCCGACCGGTCCGGCACCGGTACGGGCGCCCTCCGCGCCGACCTGATGGAACGTTTCGGCACGCCCGCCGAGATCCGGTTCACCGACGACCTCGGCGCCATCACCACCACCGGCGCGATGGTCAGCTGGAAGGCGGCCCGCATCCACGACCGGCGCACCGCGGAGCCCGAGGCGGAGCGGCTGGCCGCCCTGGCCATCGCCGGACAGCGGGAGGTGCGGTGAAGAACGGAACCGGGGGAACCGGAACGCTCGGCGAGCGTCCCACCGCCGCCGCGACGCCCTGGCTGTACCTGGACGGCGACTTCGTCCGGATGTCCGAGGTCCGGCTGACCCCCTCCATCCAGGCGCTCAACTACGGAACGGGCGTCTTCGAAGGCATCCGGGCCTACTGGAACAGCGCACAGCAAGAGCTGTACGCCCTGCGGCTGAGGGACCACTACGAGCGGTTCGCCGACTCCTGCGGCTTCCTGCGGCTCGATCTCCCCGCCAGTGCCGACGAACTGGTGGACGTCACCGTGGACCTGCTGCGGCGCAACGGCCACCGCGGGCACACCTACATCCGCCCGCTGGCCTACAAGCGGTCCTTCGAGCCCGGTGTCCCGTTCGGGGTGAAACTGCGCGGGGTCACCACCTCCCTGTCGCTCCACACCGTTCCGATGGGCAGCACGGTCTCCGGGCTGGGCCTGCGGTGCGGGGTGTCCTCCTGGCGCAGGATCCCCGACACCTCCCTGCCCGCGCGGGCGAAGATCACCGGTGGCTACGCCAACAACGCCCTGGCGGTCGACGAGGTGCATGCCGCCGGCTTCGACGAAGCCATCCTGCTCAACCAGGCGGGGACCGTCGCCGAGGCCAGCACGTCCAACGTGTTCCTGGTGCGGCGGGGGGAGCTGGTCACGCCGCCGCCCAGTGCCGACATCCTGGAGGGCATCACCCGGGCCTGTGTGACCGAACTGGCCCGCGACGAACTCGGCACGGTCCCGGTGGAACGGGCCGTCGCCCGGTCCGAGCTGTACACCGCGGACGAAGTCTTCCTCACCGGGACGGGCATCGAGATCCAGCCGGTGTGCGAGGTGGACGGCCGCAAGGTCGGCCGCGGCGTCCCGGGTCCGGTCACCACCCGGCTGAGGGAGCTCTACCACCGCGCGGTGCGGGGCGAGGACGACAGGTACCGTCACTGGCTCACTCCGGTGGAACTGTGACCCCTTCCGCGGCTCTCCCGTCGCGGGCCTCCTCCCTTCTCTCTCCGCTCGCCGTCCGGGTGTGCCCCGACTCGACCACCAGCTAGGCATGTCCCTGCCAAAAAGGCGGATGGTGCGGCCCGGCCTGACCGTCCGGGCCGCACCGCGACCGCTCCACACGTTCAGCGCGGACCATGCAGACACTCACCGGGGGAAAGAACCGGGAACGCCAAGGGGAACCGGCACCATGAACCAGACACGTGAACCGTTGATCGACATCCTGCTGTCGTACGGATCCCAGCGGGAGGGCATCGTCACCCTGGGCCCCGCGGGCACCAGCAGTGAGGCGGCGGCCCGCCATCTGAGCGGCCTGCTGAGCGCCCACAACGGGTGCGAGACCGTCATCTCCCTGTACGACGACTACGAGAGGGCGGGCGACGCGCTGCGCAGGGAGGAGGGGACCTTACTCCTGGTCGCCAACGCCTATGCCGCGATAAGCCAGTTCTATATGGACCCGGAGCTCTCCCTGGCCGGGGCGTTCGTCTTCGACACCCCGCAGTACGGACTCGCCGCGCGTCCCGGGGCGAAGCTGACGGACCGGGTGCGGGTGGCGAGCCACCCCGCCCCCGTACCGCTGATCGAGCAGTTGATCGGCCCGGGGGTCACCGTCTCGGGGGTCACTCACACCAACTCCACCAGCGCCGCGGCCGCCACGGCGAGCAGGGGGGAAGTCGACTTGGCGCTCACCACCGCTCCCGCCGCGGCCGCGCACGGCCTGACCTTCGTCACCCGTACCCGTGACATCCGGATGCTGTGGTCGGTGTTCACCTCCCGGAAGCGGGCCCTCCAGACGGCCGGCGCGGACACCGTGGCCGTCCCGGGAGCCGTTCCCCTGGCGGGCTAGCCGCGGTGCCCGCGCCGGTCCGCCGGATCGGCGGCCCGACCACCGGCGTGGGCATCTGCCGGAAGGCCGCCGAGGTGCGCACGTCGCGATCCCCGGAGCCGCGTCGGACGGTCGAGCACAAAGTCGAGCACAAAGGCGTACGGGTGCCCGGTGCCGCGGACCACCGGCTGGACCGGGAAGTCCTCCACACCGGGCATGCCGACGGGGCGGAGCCGGAGACGCGGGCCGGATCGCGGTCGGCCCGCCGTGCATCGCGCCGGAGAAACGCGACAGGAACCGAATCAAGTTCGTTCAGCACTGAATGCCTCTCTCGATTACCGAATGGAATTCGGAAGTTGTGTGTCTCCCCCGCAGAAGTGACTAGATTGGCGCGGCATCCCGGGCAGTCCCGCAGCGCCTCGCCCGGCAGCCCGCCGTTCCATTTGCTCAGCCGGGCATCGCGGGCCTGCCGGCGGCGTGCGCCGGACGGCTCGGCCCGGCAGGGAGGAACAGTGGCCAGCGGTACCGAGAACATCCGGGACCGGCGGACGGGACCGCGTCCGGACCGGACCGCCCGTGCTCCCCGCCGTCCGGGTGGTGCGGCGTCAGGACGTTCGCCGACGCGGCCGGGCGCACCCGTGCGCTTCCGGAGGCGGTGGCCGGCGCGGCAGCCGCCGAGCCGGCCGGGGACCCCGGCGGACGCCTGCCCGGACGGGCGCTCCCCGACCGCAGCCGCCTGCCCGACCACTCCCTCGGCGACCGGCGGTCCGCCGCCGTGCGCGACGAGGTCCCCGAGAGCCGAAACCCTTCCCCCCCGTACCAGGAGGACGCCTGTGATCCGCCACTACGTGCTGTTCAAGTTCAAGCCCGGCGTCTCGTGGGACGACGACAGAGCCCGGCAGGCCGAGCAGATCGCGGCCAAGGTGGGCGGCGAGGTACCGGAACTCCGGGAGTGGACCGTCGGACGCAACATATCCACCCGGCCGATCGCGTACGATTTCATCGCCGTCGGTTTGCTGGACGACATGGAGGCCGTGGAGCGCTATTTGGTGCACCCCTTCCACCAGAGAGCCATCAGCGCCTGGCGTGAGATCAGCGACTGGGTGATCGCGGATGTCGAAGAATGAGCTCCGGACGCACCCTTGAGAGATCCGTGGGTTCTTCCGTGAATGGCATCCGGATTCTGTACGAGTGCGAGAGATGAAGAAATGGGGAGACCCGTGGGGTACCAGTTCGAAAAGTGTGCCATCGTCATCGACAAGGAGCTTCCCGCAGGGCTGGCGATGAACACCGTCGCCGCGCTCGCCTTGTCGGTCGGGAAGTTCGTCGACGGCATCGTCGGCGACGACGTGAAGGACGCCGACGGCCGACCGCACACGGGTATCACCTCGATCCCGCTGCCCGTCCTGAAGGCCGATGCCGGGGAGTTGCGCGACGTCGCGGTCCGGGCGGTGGGCGCGAGCGATGTCTTCGTCGTCGACTTCACCTCGGTGGCCCAGTCGTCGCGGTCGTACGACGAGTACACGCGCCGCACCGCCGAGATCCCCACCGGCGAACTCCCCTACATCGGAGTGGCCCTGTGCGGCAGCAAGAAGGCGGTGGACAAGATCACCGGGAGTCTGCCGCTGTATCGCTGACGCCGGCCGCGGCAGTCCGCCCGCCGGCCCGAGTCCGGCCCGCCCGGGGCTTCCGTCCGCCCGGCCGGGGCCGGCCCGCCCCCGACCCCGGCCGGCCCCGCCGCGCGCCGCACCTGCCCCGGTCTCCCGTGAACGACGAGGAAGGAAGACGCCCGCCCATGCTCCTGATCGACCGCGCCACGGTGCGCCGGGTCTACCCGATGGAACGCGCCACCGAGGTCATGGCCGAGGCCATGCGCCGCTACAGCTCCGGCCTCGTCGACCAGCCGCTGCGCACCATCCTGCGCCCGGAGCGCGACAGCGGACTGCTCGGCACCATGCCGGGCTTCGTGGCCGGTGAGGGGCAGGCCGGGTACGGGCTGAAGGCCATGGTGCTCAAGCCGGAGAACCCGGCACGCGGCCTGGACCTGCACATCGGGGTCGTCATGGTCTTCGATCCGGAGACCGGCGCCCCGCTCGCCCTGATGGACGCGGGTGCCGTGACGGCCATACGTACAGCCGCGGTCTCCGCGGTGGCGACCGACGCGCTGGCCCGGCCCGACGCGGGGGACCTGGCGATCCTCGGCTCCGGGGTGCAGGCCCGCAGCCACCTGGAGGCCATGGCCGTGGTCCGTGAGCTCCGTCGGGTACGGGTGTGGAGCCGCACCCCGGCCAACGCCGAGGCCTACCACCGGTGGGCCGCGGAGGAACTAGGCATCGAGGTCGAGGTCACGGGCCACCCGGCCGCCGCCCTGGCCGGGGCCGATCTCGTGTGTACCACGACCGCCGCCAAGGAGCCGCTCGTCGAGGCCGACGCCCTCGCCCCGGGCGCCCATGTCAACGCGGCGGGCGCCTCCTTCGTCGACCATCGCGAGCTGTCGGCGGAGGCGGTGGCGCGGGCGGCGTTCTTCGTGGACAGCCGTCAGTCGGCGCTTGCCGAATCCGGTGACCTGAAGGCGCCGCTGGACGCCGGGCTGGTCGGGCCCGAGCACATTCTCGCCGAGCTGGGCGAAGTGCTGCTCGGCCGCCATCCGGGCCGCCGCGGCGAGCGGGAGATCACCGTCTACAAGTCGCTCGGGCTCGGGGTGCAGGACATCATGTCCGGCTTCGCGATCGCCGAGGCGGCCGCCGCCCAGGGGCTCGGCCAAGCCTGGGACCAGGACTGAGGAGACCCGAGAGGAAGTAGAGCCAGCCATGAGCACAACGAGTACGACAAGCGCCCTGAGCGCACCCGGCGCCCCGGGCGCGCTCGCCCCCGCGCCCCGCCCGGTGCTCGCCGGTATACCGGCCTATGTGCCCAAGCCTCCGGCCCCGCCCGCCGAGGGCCCCTCCCACCGGCTGTTCCTCAACGAGAACCCGTACCCGCCACTGCCTTCCGTCCGGGAGACCATCGCCCGGGCGGCGGCGCAGACCAACCACTACCCGACCATTCACCCCGAGCGCCTGATGGATGCCCTTGCCCGGCGGCTGGACGTCCCGCCCGGGCACCTCGTCACCGGCCCGGGCTCGGTCGGCATCTACCAGCAGATCGGCCAGGCCATGCTGGAGCCGGGCGACGAGGTCGTCTACGCCTGGCCCTCGTTCGAGGCGTATCCGATCGTGGCGCGGATGGCGGGGGCCGTCCCGGTGGAGGTGCCGCTCGTCGACGGCGTTCACGACCTGGACGCCATGGCCGCCGCCATCACCCCCAGGACCAGGGCCGTCTTCCTGTGCGAGCCGAACAACCCCACCGGCACGGCCGTCGGCACCGCCGAACTCAAGCGGTTCCTGGACCGGGTGCCCGGCGATGTCCTGGTCGTCCTGGACGAGGCCTACTTCGAGTTCTCCCGCTCGCCGAACGCCTCCGACGGCGTGGAGTTGCACCACGACCGGCCCAACCTGCTGACGCTGCGCACCTTCTCGAAGGCATACGGTCTGGCGGGGCTGCGCGTCGGCTACGGTGTCGCCCAGCCCGCGATAGCCGGGGCACTGCGCAAGTGCGCCGTGCCGTGCGGGGTGGGCCGCATAGCCGAGGAGGCCGCGCTGACCGCGCTGCGCGTGCGGGCGGAACTTTTCGAGCGGGTGGAGCGGATCGTCGCGGAACGGGAGCGGACCCGCGAGGCGCTCCTCGGGCTCGGCTGGGAGGTGCTGCCCAGCGAGGCCAACTTCCTGTGGCTTCCGGCGGGCGAGGCCTCGGAGTCGGTGGCGGAGGAGTGGGAGCGGCGCGGCCTGCTGGTCCGGGCCTTCCCGCGCAGCGGCCTGCGGGTGACCGTGGGCAGTCCCGAGGTGAACGACCTGCTGATCACGGCGGCGGCCCAGACCGCGCCACCGTCCCGGTGACCGGCTCGCGAGGGGTCCGCACGGCGCGTCACATCGGCCTTATGACTTTCTTGCGCATGTGCCCGTAGACCACCGATGTCCGTACGTCGGCGAGCTCCGGACGCTTCGTCAGCTTGTCCAGGACCACCGCGTGCAGATGGTCGGTGTCGCGGACGGCGACGTGCACCAGGAAGTCGTCGTTTCCGGTGAGGACGAAGAGCGATATCACCTCGGGCATCCGCTCCAGGAAGGCTTGGAAGGCCTCGATCACCGCACGCGTCGGCGGGCGGACCCGTACGGCGATCACGGCCTGCAGTCCGCGGCCGATCTTCGCGAGGTCGGCCTCCGCGTGAAAACCTGTCAGTACGCCGCGCTCGCGCAGCGCCCGGATCCGTTCCAGACAGGTGGACGGGGCGATACCGAGCGCTTGGGCCATGTCCCGGTTGGTGCGCCGACCATCCTCCTGGAGCATCCGCACCAACGCCGAATCTAGTTCGTCCATACTCGCCTCGCGCTGCCGGATTCCGAAGGTGATTCGGATTGTAGGCGCTATCGTCGATGATCTTGCTAGCCTTCTTCCTGATTGGTTGACGTTCGTTCGGTCACGGCGTGTTCGGTGGTAGTGGGGAGAGTCGACTTCAGATGAGTGAGCGCGGGCCCGGCGCGGGGGCGGTGTGCGCGGTTGTGGCGGCCGCGCTGTTGTGGAGCAGTTCGTACGCGGTGACCAAGCAGGTGCTGGAGGACGTCGGCCCGCTCAGCATCGGCGCCGTCAGGTTCACCCTGGCGGCCTTACTCCTGGGCGTGATGGTGCGGATGAGCCGGCACCGCCCGGTCCGGCCGGACGCACCGCAGCGGCGGCAGCTCTACCTGAGCGGATTCCTCGGCATCACCGTCTACTTCATCCTGGAGAACGTCGGCGTCGATCTCTCCACGGCGTCCGACGCGTCCCTGATCGTGGCCACGTACCCGCTGATGACGATGCTGCTGGAACGGGTCCTCTTCCGCACCCGGATGCCGCCGCTGCGTGTGACGGGCGTCTTGCTGGCCACCGTCGGCGCCTTCCTCGTCGTACGCAACGGCGCCCAGGTCGGCGGAAGTTCACGGTGGGCGGGGGACATCCTCCTGCTGCTCGGCGGGTTGACCTGGGCCGGGTACAACGTGCTCGGCAAGCGCGCGAGCACCGGTCAGAACGCCATGAGCGTCACGTACTACCAGACCCTGGCGGGGGCGGCCGGATTCCTCCTCGCCTCCCTGGTGGAGGCCGGCGACTGGCGGATGCCGGGCCTGACCGCCTCGTCGCTGCTCGTCTACCTGGCAGTGGCCTGCTCGGTCGGGGGCTTCCTGCTCTACAACTACGGGCTGCGCAGGATGGCGTCGAGCGTCGCCGTGAACATCCTCAACCTGGTCCCGGTCTTCGGCGTTCTCGGCGCCGTCGTGATCAACGGGGAGTCGATCCGGCTGGCCCAGGTGGCGGGCGGCGCCATCATCATCGCCGGGGTGGCGCTGGGCATGATCGAGCGGGAGCAGAAGGTCATGGTGAAACCGGAGGCGGGAGAGGCCGGTCTCTCCGGGGCCGCGACCGCCCGGGCCGGGGCAGCGGCCGGACCTGCGCCGAACGGGCCCGGAGCCGTTGTGTCAACCGTCCGGGAACCGGGTGACGAAGCCCGGTAGCCGCGGTCGGCCGCCGTCTCGGGGTCTGGGTCCAGGATCCCCCACCCGACAGCCGACTGTTCCTCCTCCGCCGGCCCTCCGTCCCGGAGCCGACGTCCGGGTGCGGGCGGGGCGAGACTGGAGCCTCCCCGGTGATCCACCGGTTCTTCGCGACGAAGGAACCGAGGCGCTTCATGCGTCGGCCGCGACATGGAACGGGAAGTCCTCGGCACCTGTCCCGGCAGGGCTTCGGCGTAGTCGGCTGACGTCCGGTTCCTGGCGGACGGCCAGGTCGGGCGGGGCCCGATGCAGAACAGGCACGGACGCCCGTGATCACGGAGTTCTCTACGCCCTGTGCTCCTGGGAAACCCGTGTCTGCCGACGCATCGCTGAGCTACTCGAAGACGCTCAAGACAACGCCTGACAGACGGCACCCGAGCGGAGGGCAGAGCCCAACCTGCTCATGCGAGTAGGTTGGGCTTCGCCGCGGCCTGGGCAGGACTTCTCTGCGTCAGTGTCAGGGGGATCGACGGTGTGGGAGCAGTTGCCTGCCTTGGCTGGTGTTGTCGTAGGAGCTGCTGGCTCCTACGTAGCAACCAGCTTGACAGAGCGGAGCCGGTGGCGACGGGCCAGAGCCGAGCGCTGGGACCAGAAGAGGTTGGACACCTACGCGTCCTACGCGAACACTCTGAAGCATCAGATAAACATCGCGCAGCGTATGGGGGCCGCAAGAGGGTTCCAGCATGCTGTGGACCCTTTGGATCCGGAGCAGGGCCTGGAGCAGCTCGTTGAGGCTGAGGCACAGCGTGCAGCCGAATGGGAATCCGTGCTGCTTGTTGGGGACGCTGAAACCATAGGGGCGGCTCGTAGGTGGCACGAGGCCGTATGGAACGTCGAGCTGTATGCGCGCGGGCTGAGGGATGACCCTGCTGGATGGGAGAGGGCGGTTCGGCAGGTGAGCCAAGCGCGTGATGCCTTCTACGCTCTCGCGCGACGTGATCTGGGTATTTCGGGACCGCCTCCACCATCTGGTAACTGGCCCCGTGCCTGGCAGCGGGAGGACGAGGCGGGCTGAAGAGGAGCAGTTGATGAGGCGAGGGCTCACCTGCTTCCGTAGCAGGTGAGCCCTCGCATCCAGGAGTAGCCGGCTTCCAGCGAGGTCTGTACCGTGCGTGCGGCTGCCTTCCGCACCGCCTCTGCTCCCATAAGTTCGGTTCTCAGGCCTTGGACGTCCCGGTGACGCCTGTTGAAGCGACGGGTCGAGCGCGCCACGCCGGAGATGACCACGCCGCAGCTTCTCGCCCCTGACCTGCGGCGACTCTCCTGCGGTCCTGTCCACGAACAGTCCGCGGCTCCCGACATCAGGCCGCATCCGGTGGCACACGGCTGCGCACACAGCAACGCCCCGCATCCAGCTTTCTGGCTGGTGGCGGGGCGTCTCGGCACCTTCTGCGAGGTGCCCCCGGCAGGATTCGAACCTGCGCACACGGCTCCGGAGGCCGTTGCTCTATCCCCTGAGCTACGGGGGCGTCGTCGGCGGTGATCGCGTCGACGGGTAGAACACTACCAGCTTCCGGGGGGTGGGTCGGAACAGGTTTCCCGCGGCGGGTGCGGGTCGCGGTGCGGGCGGAAAAAGGGAAAACCCGGGCGCGGCGGGAGGCGGGGGCCTACTCTCGTGTATGTGCCTGGCGTGCCCGGCCGGGTCCTTGTGGTGGACGACGACAAGGCCATCCGGCAGCTGATCAGGGTCAACCTCGAACTCGAAGGCTTCGAGGTCGTGACCGCGGTCGACGGTGCCGAGTGTCTGGAGATCGTGGAGCGGGTGCGGCCCGACGTGATCACCCTCGACCTCGTGATGCCCCGGCTCGACGGTCTGCGGACCGCCGAGCGGCTGCGCGCCCGCGAGCGGACGCGGGACGTCCCGCTGGCGATCATCAGTGCGTGCACCCGGTCCGAGCTGGACGGGGAGCGGATGCGGGCGGCCGGGGTGGACGCCTTCCTGGCCAAGCCGTTCGACCCCACCGGGCTGGTGCGGCTGGTGCGACGGCTGGCCGCCGGGGCGTCGGGGACGCCCGGGACGGGTGAGCCGTACGGGGCGGACTCCGCCGTACGGCCGCTGGGCTGAGCGGGTACGGACGGTGTGAGGTGCGTGTCATCCCGCGAAACACGTTCGCGTACCCCGCCCCCTCCTCCCATACCCTTGTCCCGTGACTCCCGCCCAGCTCTCGCGCACCGTGCTGCGCACCGTGCGCCGTGCCGCCGGCGACGGCGCGCTGGGCGCGCTGCCCGCGGACGCGCTGGGCGCCCTGGACGGGCCGGCCGCGCGGATCACCGTGGGCCGGCCGCCGCACCCGGGCCGCGGGGACTACGCCACCAACGCCGCGCTGCGGCTGGCCGCCGTCACCGGACGGCCCGCCCACCGGGTCGCCGAGGTCCTGCGGGAGCGGCTGGCCCGGGAGGAGGGCATCGCCGAGGTGGCGGTCGCCGGGCCGGGTTTCCTCAACATCACCGTCGCGGACCGCGCCCGGGCCGCCCTGGTGGCCGCCCTGGCCGCCACGGACGGCGACGCGCCCGTGGCGGAGTCCACCGACCCCGCCCGCGACCTGCGGGGCTGGGCCGCCGCCACCGGCGTACGGCCCCCGGTGGAGCAGCGGGAGGGCAACCCCCTCTTCCTCGTCCAGTACGCGCACGCCCGCACCCGGGCGCTGCTGCGCAACGCGCGCGACCTCGGCTTCGGACCGGAGCCCGGGGCGGACGGCCACCCGTACGACGGGCCGCGGGAGCGGGAGCTCCTCGGGCTGCTGGCCGAGTACGAGCGGATCGCCGCCGCCGGGTCCGCCCGGCTGGCCCGCCACCTGACGGCGGTCGCCGACGCCTTCCTCGACGTGCACGCCTCCGTGCTGCCCGCCGGGGAGCGGAAACCCCGGGCCGCCCACCGTGCCCGGCTGGCCCTCGCCCAGGCCACCGGGGCGGTGCTGGCCGGCGGCCTGTCCCGGCTGGGCGTCACCGCACCCGCACACCTCTAGCCGAGTTCAGCCGGATTCAGCGGAATCCAGCAGGATTCGGCCGGATCCCGACGGAAAGTACCGAAGCCACCATGAGCCGTTCCGCACACCCCGCCGGACCCCGCCACGCCGATGTGCTCCCCGAGGGGCACTACACCCCGCCGCCCGCCGACCTCAACGCCCTCGACCCGCGCATCTGGGCCCGTACCGTCACCCGCGGCGAGCGGGGCGTCACGAGTGTCGGCGGGCTGGACGTGATCTCGCTGGCCGAGGAGTTCGGCACCCCCGCCTACGTCCTGGACGAGGACGACTTCCGGGCCCGCTGCCGGGCCTGGCGCGAGGCCTTCGGCGCGGAGGCCGACGTGTTCTACGCCGGGAAGGCTTTCCTGTGCCGCGCCGTGGTGCGCTGGCTGACGGAGGAGGGCCTCAACCTCGACGTCTGTTCCGGCGGCGAGCTGGCCACCGCGCTGGCCGGCGGGATGCCGCCCGAGCGCATCGCCCTGCACGGCAACAACAAGTCCACCGCCGAGCTCGAGCGGGCCGTCGGGGCCGGGGTCGGCCGGATCGTGGTCGACTCCTTCCAGGAGATCGCCCGGGTGGCGGCCGTCGCCGAGCGACTCGGGAGGCGCCAGCGGGTGCAGATCCGGGTGACGGTGGGCGTGGAGGCGCACACCCACGAGTTCATCGCCACCGCCCACGAGGACCAGAAGTTCGGCCTGGCGCTCGCCGGCGGGCAGGCGGCCGAGGCGGTGCGGCGGGTGCTGAAGCTGGACAGCCTGGAGCTGATCGGTCTCCACTCCCACATCGGCTCGCAGATCTTCGACACGGCCGGCTTCGAGGTCGCCGCACGCCGCGTGGTGGGCCTGCTGCGGGACGTCCGCGACGAGCACGGCGTGGAGCTGCCCGAGATCGACCTCGGCGGCGGGCTCGGCATCGCCTACACCGCCGACGACGACCCGCGCGAGCCGCACGAGATCGCCAAGTCGCTGCACGACATCGTCGCCCACGAGTGCGAGGCCGCCGGGCTGGCGCTGCCGCGGCTGTCGGTGGAGCCGGGCCGGGCCATCGCCGGGCCGACCACCTTCACCCTGTACGAGGTGGGCACCGTCAAGGAGCTGCCGGGCCTGCGCACCTACGTCAGCGTGGACGGCGGCATGTCCGACAACATCCGTACCGCGCTGTACGACGCCGAGTACACCGTGGCGCTGGTCTCCCGTACGTCCGACGCCGCGCCGGTGCTCTCGCGGGTGGTCGGCAAGCACTGCGAGAGCGGCGACATCGTGGTGCGGGACGCCTTCCTCCCCGCCGACCTGGCCCCCGGCGACCTGCTCGCCGTCCCGGCCACCGGCGCGTACTGCCGCTCCATGGCGAGCAACTACAACCACGTCCCGCGGCCGCCGGTGGTGGCGGTCTCGGGAGGGCGGGCCCGGGTGATCGTCCGGCGGGAGACGGAGGAGGACCTGCTCCGGCTGGACGTGGGGTAGCGGGGGGCCGTCCGGACGGCGGCGTCTCGAAGAGAGGGAGGCATGTCTCGCATGCTGGATGAGGCGGGGGAACCGCCGACCGGTGCGTGAGACTTGAACTCCACCGGACTGTGAAGAAGCGAGGTCTCATGATGCGTACGCGTCCGCTGAAGGTGGCGCTGCTGGGCTGTGGTGTCGTCGGCTCGGAGGTGGCACGCATCATGACGACGCACGCTGAGGACCTCGCCGCCCGGATCGGCGCCCCGGTCGAGCTGGCCGGGGTCGCCGTCCGGCGCCCCGGGCGGGTCCGGGAGGGCATCGCGCCCGAGCTGGTCACCACCGACGCCGCCGCCCTGGCGGCCCGGGGCGACATCGACGTGGCGGTTGAGGTCATCGGCGGCATCGAGCCCGCCCGCACCCTGATCACCACCGCCTTCGAGCACGGCGCCAGCGTGGTCACCGCCAACAAGGCGCTGCTCGCCGAGGACGGCTCGACCCTCCACGAGGCCGCCGAGAAGCACGGCGTCGACCTCTACTACGAGGCCTCGGTGGCCGCCGCGATCCCGCTGGTGCGCCCGCTGCGCGAGTCCCTGGCGGGCGACAAGGTCAACCGGGTGCTGGGGATCGTCAACGGCACCACCAACTTCATCCTCGACCGGATGGAGTCCACCGGCGCCGGGTACGCCGAGGCGCTGGACGAGGCCACCGCCCTCGGGTACGCCGAGGCCGACCCGACCGCCGACGTGGAGGGCTTCGACGCGGCGGCCAAGGCCGCGATCCTGGCGGGCATCGCCTTCCACACCCGGGTCCGCCTGGACGACGTGCACCGCGAGGGGCTGACCGAGGTCAGCGCCTCGGACATCGCCTCCGCCCGGCGCATGGGCTGTACGGTCAAGCTGCTGGCCATCTGCGAGCGCGCCGCCGACGGCCGCTCGGTGACCGCCCGCGTCCACCCGGCGATGATCCCGCTCAGCCATCCGCTCGCCTCCGTCCGCGAGGCGTACAACGCGGTCTTCGTCGAGGCGGAGGCCGCCGGCCGGCTGATGTTCTACGGTCCCGGCGCGGGCGGTGCCCCCACCGCCTCCGCCGTCGTGGGGGACCTGGTCGCCGCCTGCCGCAACCGGCTCGGCGGCTCGACGGGCCCGGGGGAGTCCGCCTACGCCCAGCTCCCGGTGAGCCCGATGGGCGAGGTGGTCACCCGCTACCACATCAGCCTGGACGTCGCCGACAAACCGGGCGTGCTCGCCCAGTGCGCCACCGTCTTCGCCGAGCACGGGGTCTCCATCGACACCGTGCGCCAGCAGGGCAAGGACAGCCCGGAGGACGGCGCCTCGCTGGTCGTCGTCACCCACCGGGCACCGGACGCCGCCCTGTCGGCGACCGTCGAGGCGCTGCGCGGGCTGGACACCGTGCGCGGCGTCGCGAGCATCATGCGGGTCGAAGGGGAATGAGAGAGATGACCGCCACCACCGCCAGCCCTGGCAACACCACTCCGCGAATGTCCGGCGCCCACCAGTGGCGGGGCATCATCGAGGAGTACCGCGACCGGCTCCCGGTCACCGACGACACCCCCGTCGTCACCCTGCGCGAGGGCGGTACGCCGCTGGTGCCCGCCCAGGTGCTCTCCGAGCGCACCGGCTGCGAGGTCCACCTCAAGGTCGAGGGCGCCAACCCCACCGGCTCCTTCAAGGACCGCGGGATGACGATGGCCATCACCCGGGCGAAGCAGGAGGGCGCGCAGGCGGTCATCTGCGCCTCCACCGGCAACACCTCCGCCTCGGCCGCCGCCTACGCGGTGCGCGCGGGGATGGTGTGCGCCGTCCTGGTGCCGCAGGGCAAGATCGCGCTGGGCAAGATGGGCCAGGCGCTGGTGCACGGCGCCCGCATCCTCCAGGTCGACGGGAACTTCGACGACTGCCTCACCCTGGCGCGCGGGCTGTCGGACAACTACCCGGTGGCGCTGGTCAACTCGGTCAACCCGGTGCGCATCGAGGGCCAGAAGACCGCGGCCTTCGAGATCGTCGACATGCTCGGCGACGCCCCCGACATCCATGTCCTGCCGGTGGGCAACGCGGGCAACATCACCGCCTACTGGCGGGGCTACCGCGAGTACGCCGACCCGTCGGCCGGGGACGGCGCGCACTCCTCCCGCACCCCGCGGATGTGGGGCTTCCAGGCGTCCGGCTCGGCGCCCATCGTGCGGGGCGAGCCGGTGAAGGACCCGCGCACCATCGCCACCGCCATCCGCATCGGCAACCCGGCCTCCTGGGAGGCCGCCGAGCGGGCCCGTGACGAGTCCGGTGGCTTCATCGACGAGGTGACGGACCGGCAGATCCTGGCCGCGTACCGGCTGCTGGCCGCCCAGGAGGGCGTCTTCGTCGAGCCGGCCTCCGCCGCTTCCGTGGCCGGTCTGCTCAAGGCCGCCGAGGAGGGGAAGGTCGATCCGGGCCAGCGGATCGTCTGCACCGTCACGGGCAACGGCCTCAAGGACCCCGACTGGGCCGTGCAGGGCGCGCCGCAGCCGGTCGTCGTACCGGTCGACGCGGTCGCCGCGGCCGACCGGCTGGGGCTGGTGTGACCCCCTGACGTGACCTCCCGGGCGTGACCCGGGTGGCCCGCATGACCCGCCGGACGGGCGGGTACGGCACCGGGGACGGTCGTGCCCGCCGAGGGGGGCGCATACGAGCGCGCGACACGCATCGTGCGCCTCTCGTACGCCCTGTGTCGTCACCGAACCGTCCTTCGATAGGCTGGGAGCACGTCCCGACCTGCCGCATGGCATGTGCCAGAGGTCAGTGGACCGGTCCGGCCCCGGCCGCGGTTCCGAGACGTCGCGCCGTCTGCCTCCGATCCCGCCCCCAGGACAGCATCCACCGAGCAACAGACCAGCACAGCCGCACCGATCCACACCCCCACCACGTCCAGCCACGCCGAACCACGTCCCACCACGTCCAGCCACGTCAAGGAGAGTCGTCGAGAGATGGCCGGTCCAGCGTTCCGTGCCGCCGCCGTCCGGGTGCGCACCCCAGCCACCAGCGCCAACCTCGGCCCCGGCTTCGACGCCCTCGGCCTGGCCCTGGGCCTGTACGACGACGTCGTGGTGCGTGTCGCCGACTCCGGTCTGCACATCGACATCGCGGGTGAGGGCGCCGACACCCTGCCCCGCGACGAGAGCCACCTGCTCGTGCGCTCCCTGCGCACGGCCTTCGACATGCTGGGCGGCCAGCCGCGCGGTCTGGAGATCGTCTGCGCCAACCGCATCCCGCACGGCCGCGGTCTGGGCTCCTCCTCGGCCGCCATCTGCGCGGGCATCATCGCCGCCCGAGCGGTGACCACCGGCGGCGCTGAGAAGCTCGACGAGGTCGCCCTGCTGGAACTGGCGACGGAGATCGAGGGCCACCCCGACAACGTGGCGGCCTGCCTGCTCGGCGGCTTCACCCTGGCCTGGACGGACGGCGGCGCGGCCCGGGCGATCCGGATGGACCCGGACCCGGCCGTCGTGCCGGTGGTCTTCGTCCCGGACCGGCCGGTGCTCACCGAGACCGCCCGCGGGCTGCTGCCGCGCACCGTCCCGCATGTGGACGCGGCCGCCAACGCGGGCCGGGCGGCACTGCTCGTCGAGGCGCTGACCCGCCGCCCCGAGCTGCTGCTGCCCGCCACCGAGGACCGGCTCCACCAGGAGTACCGCGCCCCGGCGATGGAGGAGAGCGCGGAGCTGGTGCACCGGCTGCGCGCCGACGGAGTGCCCGCGGTCATCTCCGGCGCGGGCCCCACGGTGCTCGCGCTGGTCGGGGAGGACGCGGCCGAGAAGGTCGCGCGGCTGGCGGGCGACGGATGGGCGGCCAACCGGCTGACCGTCGACACCACGGGCGCCGGCGTCCTGCCGCTGGCCGGTACGGGCCAGTGAGCGCGGGGCCGGTGACACGAATGCGGGCCTACGAGAGGGGGAATGTTTGTGGGGGCCGGTAGTGTTAACCTCAAGTCTGCACTCGCAGCCTTCTGGGATTACCCATGGGCGGTGCGGTGCTCTCCGTGATCCCATGGGTACAGTCCCATACAGGGGCCACTCCTCCTTCCGGGAGCCTCCAGAACTGCCTGAGCAGCCTGCCGAGCAGTGCCGAGCTCGCCCCGGAACGGCGTGACTGACACACGTCATCCCTTCACGCCACACCGAATGTACTGATTCCTCCGCCGTACACCGAGGCGGAACCACCGCCCCGGCCCGGTCGACACAAGGACCGCAGCCGGACAGCACAACCGGTCGCCGAGCCAGACAGGCCGACGCCCGCTCCAGGGAAGGACCCTTCGTGAGCGATACCACCGATCTGATGGGCGTGGACACCGCCGAAGCCGCGCCCGCCACGGACGCCTCCGCCGCGCCCGCAGCAGGTACCGCCCCCAGGCGTCGCCGCTCCGGCACGGGCCTTGAGGGCATGGTGCTGGCAGAGCTCCAGCAAGTCGCCTCCGGCCTCGGCATCAAGGGCACGGCGCGCATGCGCAAGAGCCAGCTGATCGAGACCATCCGTGCCAAGCAGGCGGAGAACGCCGGCGGCGGTGCCGCGGGTGGCGCGGGCACCGAGACGGCCGCCCCCGCCGAGAGCAAGCCGCGCCGTCGCGCGACCTCCAAGACGCGTACGGGCGAGGGCGCCCAGGGCCCCGGTGATGCCGCGCAGCAGCAGATCGACATCCCCGGCCAGCCGGGCAGCGACGAGCCCGCCGGTGAGCGCGGCCGGCGCGGCAGGAGCGACGGCGGGGCCGCCGAGGCCCCGGCCGCCGACGACGGCGGCGAGCGGGCCGAGAAGACGGACCGGGCCGACCGGGACAGGTCCGCCGAGTCCCGCGGCGACGGCGCCCGGCAGGACGTCCGCCAGGACGGCAAGCAGGACAGGGACGCCCGGCAGGACGGCAAGCAGGACAAGGGCGACCGTCAGGCCAAGGGCGGCCGGCAGCGCGACCGCCGCAACAAGAACGACGGCGGCGGTGGCGGCCAGCAGAACCAGGACGGCGGCAACCGCGGCAGTCGGGACAACCGCGACAACCGGGACAACCGCGACGACGACTTCGAGGGCGGCCGCCGGGGCCGCCGGGGCCGCTACCGCGACCGCCGCGGCCGCCGCGGCCGTGACGACTTCGCCGCCGAGCCGCAGGTCTCCGAGGACGACGTCCTGATCCCGGTCGCCGGCATCCTCGACATCCTGGACAACTACGCGTTCGTCCGCACCTCCGGCTACCTGCCGGGCCCGAACGACGTGTACGTCTCCCTCGCCCAGGTCCGCAAGAACGGCCTGCGCAAGGGCGACCACGTCACCGGCGCGGTCCGCCAGCCGCGCGAGGGCGAGCGGCGCGAGAAGTTCAACGCGCTGGTCCGCCTGGACTCGGTGAACGGCATGTCGCCCGAGAGCGGCAAGGGCCGTCCCGAGTTCGGCAAGCTCACCCCGCTGTACCCGCAGGAGCGGCTGCGCCTGGAGACCGAGCCGGGTCACCTCACCTCGCGGATCATCGACCTGGTCTCGCCCATCGGCAAGGGCCAGCGCGGTCTGATCGTGGCCCCGCCGAAGACCGGCAAGACCATGGTCCTGCAGTCGATCGCCAACTCCATCACCCGCAACAACCCCGAGTGCCACCTGATGGTCGTGCTCGTGGACGAGCGGCCGGAGGAGGTCACCGACATGCAGCGGTCGGTCAAGGGCGAGGTCATCTCCTCGACCTTCGATCGCCCCGCCGAGGACCACACCACCGTCGCCGAGCTGGCAATCGAGCGGGCCAAGCGGCTGGTGGAGCTCGGCCACGACGTGGTGGTGCTGCTGGACTCGATCACCCGTCTGGGGCGTGCCTACAACCTGGCCGCCCCGGCCTCGGGCCGCATCCTGTCCGGTGGTGTCGACTCCACCGCGCTCTACCCGCCGAAGAAGTTCTTCGGCGCCGCGCGGAACATCGAGGACGGCGGCTCCCTGACGATCCTGGCCACCGCGCTGGTGGAGACCGGCTCGCGGATGGACGAGGTCATCTTCGAGGAGTTCAAGGGCACCGGCAACATGGAGCTCAAGCTGGACCGGAAGCTCGCCGACAAGCGGATTTTCCCGGCGGTGGACGTCGACGCGTCCGGCACCCGCAAGGAGGAGATCCTGATGGGCGCCGACGAGCTGGGCATCGTCTGGAAGCTGCGGCGCGTGCTGCACGCGCTGGACCAGCAGCAGGCCATCGAGCTGCTGCTGGACAAGATGAAGCAGACGAAGTCCAACGCCGAGTTCCTCATGCAGATCCAGAAGACGACGCCGGCGCCCGGCAACGGCGACTAGCGGCGGACGGCCGGTCCGAAGCGGCGGCGAGGGCCGCCCCACCCCGTGCGGTGGGGCGGCCCTCGCCGTGTGTCACGCCCGGCGGGCCCCGGAGCGCGACGGAGTGAACCCGGCCGGTGGGGGTACGCCGTCCAAGTGGAGAGGGAACTCCCCTGGCCGAACGCCCCCGACCGGCCGTACCACCGGACCGGTGGCTTCCGTGGGGGCGCCGGCGGCCCTTCCGTGGGACTCCACCGGCGGAGGCGCACGGCGGGACGAGGAACGAGATGGCGAACGAGCACACCACCGCAGACGGCGGCACCGGCGCGGGCCGGACATCCCTGTCACGGCGGCACCGGGCGCTGCGGGCCGCGCTCTGGGTGGTGACCGGCGCGCTGGTGCTGGCCGGGGCCGGGCTCGGGTTCGTCCATCTCAGGCTCGACGACAACATCTCGGACGTCGACATCGACTCCGCCCTGGGCACGGACCGGCCCGCGGACGTGCCCAACGGCTCGCTGGACATCCTCGTCCTGGGCTCCGACACCCGCTCCGGCGACAACGGCCGCTACGGCCGCGACGACGGCACCGCGCGCTCCGACACCGCGATGATCGTGCACATCGCCGAGTCGCACGACCGGGCCAGCGTGGTCTCCATCCCCCGGGACACCCTCGTGCACCGGCCCGCCTGCGAGCGGACCGAGGGCGGCACGGCCCCCGCCGCACCGCGGGCGATGTTCAACAAGGCGTACGAGATCGGCGGTCCCGTGTGCGCGGTGAAGACGGCCGAGTCGCTGACCGGCATCCGCATGGACCACTACATAGAGATCGACTTCACCGGCTTCAAGAAGCTGATCGACGAGCTCGGCGGCGTGGAGATCACCACCACCAGGCCGATCGACGACGAGGACAGCCACCTCACCCTCCCCCCGGGAGACCACACCCTGGACGGGGAGCAGGCCCTGGGCCTGGTCCGCACCCGCAAGAGCATCGGCAACGGCAGCGACCTGGGACGCATAGACCTCCAGCACAAGTTCGTCAGGGCCCTGGTGGAGCAGGTGCGGAGCGTCGGGGTGCTCTCCGAGCCCAAGCGGTTCTACGACCTGGTGGACACCGCCACCTCCGCCGTCACCACCGACTCCGGACTGGCCTCGACCGCCGACCTGGCCGGGCTGGGCAAGGTCCTCAAGGGCATCGACTCCGATGACATCCAGCTGGTCACGCTGCCGGTGCGGTACTCCGAGGCCGACCCCAACCGGGTGGAGCCCATCCAGCGCGGGGCCCAGCGGATCTGGACGGCGCTGCGGAGGGACGAGCCGGTCCCCGACTCCGCGACCGAGGGGTCGATCGCCCCGTAGTCCCGGCGGGCCGCGGCACGCCGGAACAGTGGCGCGGGGCAGGGGCGCGGGCCGCGGACGGGCGGCGGAATAACGGCCTCCCGCCCCTGGTTTTGGGTGGTGCGGCCAGTAGTGGCAGACTGGTCCGTCGGTCCCGGTTCACGCACAGGCAGCCGACCTTCCCACCCGCCATCGGGCGGAAGGAGCCGGTGCGACCCGGTGCCCTCCCGATACCTAGGAGATACCTTGAAGCGCGACATCCACCCGGAGTACGTGGAGACCCAGGTCAGCTGCACCTGCGGAAACTCCTTCACCACCCGCAGCACCGTCAGCGGCGGCTCCATCCGCGCCGACGTGTGCTCCGCGTGCCACCCGTTCTACACGGGCAAGCAGAAGATCCTCGACACCGGTGGCCGTGTGGCCCGCTTCGAGGCCCGCTTCGGCAAGAACGCCGGGTCGCGGCAGAAGTAGCGACCTCCGACGCCGGTTCCCGGCCGCCCGCCCCGGGTGGCCGGACCGGCGTTTTGCCGTCCAGGCAGGCTCCCGCCGCCCCGCCTCCCGGCCCGGGGCGGCACACCACCCCGGCCCCACCCTCAGGCCCACAGCTAAGGAACTCCCACGATGTTCGAGGCGGTCGAGGAACTGATCGGTGAACACGCCGACCTCGAGAAGCAGCTCGCCGACCCCGCGATCCACGGTGACCAGGCCCGCGCGCGCCGGCTCAACAAGCGCTACGCCGAGCTGACCCCGATCGTCGGCGCCTACCGGGACTGGCGGCGCACCGGTGACGACATCGCCACCGCCCGCGAGCTCGCCGCGGACGACCCGGACTTCGCCGCCGAGCTCAAGGAGCTGGAGGCCCGCCGCGAGGAGCTGACCGAGCGGCTGCGGCTGCTGCTGGTCCCGCGCGACCCCAGCGACGACAAGGACGTCATCCTGGAGATCAAGGCCGGTGAGGGCGGCGAGGAGTCCGCGCTGTTCGCCGGCGACCTGCTGCGCATGTACCTGCGCTACGCCGAGCGGCGCAACTGGAAGACCGAGATCATCCAGGCCACCGAGTCCGACCTCGGCGGCTACAAGGACGTCCAGGTCGCCGTGAAGGCCCGGGGAGGCGCCGCGGAGCCCGGCCAGGGCGTGTGGGCCCGGCTGAAGTACGAGGGCGGCGTCCACCGCGTCCAGCGGGTGCCCGCCACCGAGTCCCAGGGCCGTATCCACACCTCCGCCGCGGGCGTCCTGGTGCTGCCCGAGGCCGAGGACGTCGACGTCGAGGTCAACGCGAACGACCTGCGGATCGACGTCTACCGCTCCTCCGGGCCCGGCGGCCAGTCGGTGAACACCACCGACTCCGCGGTCCGTATCACCCATGTGCCCACCGGCATCGTGGTGTCCTGCCAGAACGAGAAGAGCCAGCTGCAGAACAAGGAGCAGGCGCTGCGCATCCTGCGTGCCCGGCTGCTCGCGGCGGCCCAGGAGGAGGCGGAGCGGGAGGCGTCGGACGCGCGCCGCAGCCAGGTGCGTACCGTGGACAGGTCGGAGCGGGTCCGCACCTACAACTACCCGGAGAACCGGATCTCGGACCACCGGGTGGGCTTCAAGGCGTACAACCTGGACCAGGTGCTGGACGGCGAGCTGGAAGCGGTGATCCAGGCGTGTGTGGACGCCGACGCCGCGGCCAGGCTCGCGGCCGCGCAGTAGCACCGGCGACACCGGGAACGCCGGACACGCCGAAGGAACAGCACGGCGCCCCGCCGGGGCCGGGCAGGGACGGGTGGAGGACGAGGAACGTGAACGTGCTGCTCGCCGAGGTGGCCCAGGCCACCCAGCGGCTCGCCGACGCCGGAGTGCCCTCCCCGCGCTTCGACGCGGAGGAGCTGGCGGCGTACGTGCACGGTGTCAGGCGCGGGGAGCTGCACCGGGTCGCGGACGCCGAGTTCGACGCCCGCTACTGGGAGGTCGTCGCGCGCCGGGAGGCCCGCGAGCCGCTCCAGCACATCACCGGACGCGCCTTCTTCCGCTATCTGGAACTCCAGGTGGGCCCCGGCGTGTTCGTGCCCCGTCCCGAGACCGAGTCCGTCGTCGGCTGGGCGATAGACGCGGTCCGCGCCATGGACGTCGCCGAACCGCTGATCGTCGACCTGTGCACCGGCTCCGGCGCCATCGCCCTCGCGCTCGCCCAGGAGGTGCCGCGCTCGCGGGTGCACGCCGTCGAGCTGGACGAGGGCGCCCTGGAGTGGGCCCGCAAGAACACCGAGGGCTCCCGGGTGACCCTGCACCACGGTGACGCGCTGACCGCCCTGCCCGAGCTGGACGGTCAGGTCGACCTGGTCATCTCCAACCCGCCGTACATCCCGCTCACCGAGTGGGAGTACGTCGCCCCCGAGGCCCGCGACCACGATCCGCAGCTGGCACTGTTCTCCGGCGAGGACGGCCTGGACACCATCCGCGGCATCGAGCGCACCGCGCACCGGCTGCTGCGCCCCGGCGGCCTGGTGGTCGTCGAGCACGCCGACACCCAGGGCGGCCAGGTGCCCTGGATCTTCACCGAGGACCGCGGCTGGGCGGACGCCGCGGACCACCCCGACCTGAACAACCGGCCCCGTTTTGCCACAGCCCGCAGGGAGGTGCCGTAAATGGCACGGCGTTACGACTGCTCCGACGCGACCGACCGCGCCACCGGTCTGCGTGAGGCCGCCTCCGCGGTACGCCGCGGCGAACTCGTCGTGCTGCCCACCGACACCGTCTACGGCATCGGTGCCGACGCCTTCTCCCCGGAGGCCGTCGGCGACCTGCTGGAGGCCAAGGGACGCGGACGCGGCATGCCCTCACCGGTCCTGATCGGCTCCCCGACCACCCTGCACGGCCTGGTCACCGACTTCTCCGAGCGGGCATGGGAGCTGGTCGACGCCTTCTGGCCGGGCGCCCTCACCCTCGTCGCCCGGCACCAGCCCTCGCTGACCTGGGACCTGGGCGAGACCGGCGGGACGGTCGCGGTCCGCATGCCGCTGCACCCGGTGGCCATCGAGCTGCTCACCGAGACCGGCCCGATGGCGGTGTCCTCGGCCAACCTCACCGGGCACCCGGCCCCGCAGAACTGCGACGCCGCGCAGGAGATGCTGGGCGACTCCGTCTCGGTCTACCTCGACGGCGGCCCCACCCCCGACTCGGTGCCCTCCTCGATCGTCGACGTCACCGGCCCGGTGCCCCGGCTGCTGCGCGCGGGCGCCCTCGACGCGGACGAGCTGCGCAAGGTCGTACCCGACCTCGAGGTCGCCAGTTGACGCCGCCCGACGGGCTGTCCGGGGAGCATGGCATACCGCAGGTCTTCCGCATCCTCCACGTCTCCACCGGCAACGTCTGCCGGTCCCCGATCACCGAGCGGCTGACCAGGCACGCCCTGGTGGACCGGCTCGGCGACCGGCGGGCCGGCGGGCTGGTGGTGGAGAGCGCGGGCACCTGGGGGCACGAGGGCGCGCCGATGGAGGAGCACGCGGCGGCCGTGCTGTACGAGTACGGGGCGGACCCGTCCGGCTTCCTCGGCCGCGAGCTGCTGGACGAGCACGTCATCCGCGCCGATCTGGTGCTGACCGCGACCCGCGACCACCGGGCGCAGGTCATCTCCATGGGGCACTCCGCGGGGCTGCGCACCTTCACCCTCAAGGAGTTCACCCGGCTGGTGCGGGCCATAGACCCCGCCACGCTCCCCGACCCGGACGGCGAGGGCGGCGTGGTGGAGCGGGCCCGCGCGCTGGTGCGGGCCGCCGCTGCGCTGCGCGGCTGGCTGCTGGCGCCCAGCGCGGAGGCCGACGAGGTGTACGACCCCTACGGCGCGCCGATCACGTACTTCCGCAGCGTCGGCGAGGAGATACACACCGCCCTCGACCCGGTGGTGACGGCCCTGACCGGGGTGCCCGCGCGCACGTAGCGCGCCGGTGGGCGGGAACCGGCCACGGCGGGCCGTTGTCTAAGGTGTGGTGTCCCGGGTGTGAACCCGGGGAACCCGCGGGGGCCCCGGGGAACGTGTGAGTGCGGCGCCCTTCCGGGGCGGTCCCCGGGCCGTCGGCCGGGCGGCGGCGGGCCGTTGTCTATGGTGTGGTCTTCGGGCGTGAGTCCGGCGGGCCTGCGAGAGTTCTGGGGAATGCGTGCGTGAATACCTGCTGACGCTGTGCGTCACGGCCGCGGTCACCTACCTCCTCACCGGGCCGGTGCGGAAGTTCGCCATCGCGGCGGGAGCCATGCCCGAGATCCGGGCGCGCGACGTGCACCGCGAGCCGACGCCGCGGCTCGGCGGCATCGCCATGTTCGGCGGGCTGTGCGCGGGCCTGCTGGTGGCCTCCCAGCTCACCAACGTCGGCAACGTCTTCCGGCTCTCCGACGAACCCCGCGCCCTGCTGGCCGGCGCCGGGATGATCTGGCTGCTGGGCGTCCTGGACGACAAGTGGGGCGTGGACGCGCTGGTCAAGCTCGGCGGCCAGATGATCGCCGCGGGCGTGATGGTCTGGCAGGGGCTGACGGTCCTGTGGCTGCCGGTGCCCGGGGTGGGCAACGTCGCGCTGACCCCCCTGCAGGGCACGCTGCTGACGGTCGCGATGGTCGTCGTCACCATCAACGCGGTCAACTTCGTGGACGGTCTGGACGGCCTCGCCTCCGGCATGGTCTGCATCGCCGCGGTGGCGTTCTTCGTGTACGCCTACCGGATCTGGTACGGCTACGGCATCGAGGCCGCCGCGCCCGCGACGCTCTTCGCGGCCATCCTGATGGGCATGTGCCTGGGCTTCCTGCCGCACAACATGCACCCCGCGCGGATCTTCATGGGCGACTCCGGTTCGATGCTCATCGGGCTGGTGCTGGCCGCCGGCGCCGTCTCGATCACCGGGCAGGTCGACCCGGACGTCATCACCGACACCACCGGCTCGGTCAAGACCACCGTCCAGACGATGGCGCCGGTCTACATGCCCGTGCTGCTGCTGCCGCTGACCCTGCTGGCGGTGCCCATCGCCGACCTGGTGCTGGCCGTGGTGCGGCGCACCTGGCGCGGCCAGTCGCCGTTCGCGGCCGACCGGGGCCATCTCCACCACCGGCTGCTGGAGATCGGCCACTCGCACAGCCGGGCCGTCCTGATCATGTACTTCTGGTCGGCGCTGATCGCCTTCGGCGCGGTCGCCTTCTCGGTGCGGTCCTCCAGCCTGGTCATCGTGCTGACCATCGTGGGGCTCAGCGCGGTGGGGCTGGTGATCCTGCTGCTGCCGCGGTTCACCCCGCGGGTGCCCACCTGGGCGGAGCGGCTCGTACCGCCGCGCTACCGGCTCCGCGAGGGTGCGGAGGCAGGGCCGGAAGCGGGGACGGACTCGGAGACCGCGGAGGCGGCGGGGGCAGAGGCGGGGGCAGGGACGGCGGCGGACCGGGGCACGGGGGAGGCGGGTACGGAGAAGGGGAAGGACGGCGCCGGGGAGGGGGACGAGCCGCCGCCCGGGCCGTCCGGGGCCAACGGCGTCAACGGCGCGACCGCGCTGCGGGAACGCGACCGGCTCGCGCGGCACGGGGCCGGCCACGGCACCGACGGCCGCCCATAGCACGCCATCCGGAACTCTTCCCGCTGCGTGTCAGCCCGATGCCGCAGCGTGTACCCCGAACGTGTGAGAGTCCGCACACGAACTAGGTAAAGACCTCATCAAATAGTTTGTGATACCGTTCACGAGAACCCGGTGACCACAGGGACGGACCGTAGTGCGGCGGTCCTCCGGGGCGAGGGCTGCGCCCTCGAACGCCGGGGACACGCTCGTCAGCGACGACAAGACGCCCCCGAAACCTCGGAGCCTCCTCCATGCAGTCGAACGACGCTCGCATGCTGCTGCGCTGCGCCCTTCCGACCGCCGCCGCCGGTGCGCTGGCCGCGGTCGCCGGCGGGGTGTTCGCCGGCGGCCAGGGTGTGATCGGCGCGGCGTTCGGAGCGGTCATCGTCATCCTCTTCATGGGGATCGGCCTCGCCGTCCTCCAGCACACCGCCAAGAACCTCCCGCATCTGTTCCAGGCCATGGGCCTGATGCTCTACACGACACAGCTGCTGCTGCTCGCGGTCGTGCTCGCGGTCTTCAAGAACACCACGCTGTTCGACACCAAGGTGTTCGCCTTCACCCTGCTCGGCACCACCCTGGTGTGGATCGCCGCCCAGGCCCACGCGCACATGAAGGCGAAGATCCTGTACGTGGAGCCCGAATCCTCCGCCGAGCGGAAGCCCGCGGCCCAGGGGCCCAAACCGTGACGTGCGGGGGCGGGGCGAGGGCGCGTTCGAACTCCTGCTATCGTCCGGTGCCAACTGCGGTATCGCAGGCGCGGGTGGCTGAATCCGCTGCTTCGCCCACCGACGCACCGGGACGGAAGCGACAGCCGGCGCAGCCCATCAGCCGCACCCATACCCGCAAGACCAGTCCAGTGCCGTTCCGTGGCCGTGCGCCGCGCCGACACATCGAGGTTGCCGTACCCATGCGCCATGTTGAAGGAGCCCGCGGTGAGTTCTGACCAGATGCTCGCCTTCGAGGTCGACTGCCACATCTTCGACGGGTGCGGCTTTCCTGCTCCGGGCCTGCACTCGTTCATCTTCGAGCCGATGTTCACGATCGGCGGGTTCGAGTTCAACAAGCCGATCCTGCTGGCGCTGCTGAGCACGGTCGTGGTGGTCGGTTTCTTCTGGGCGGCCTTCAACAAGCCGAGCCTGGTACCCGGCAAGCTCCAGATGGTCGGCGAGGCCGGCTACGACTTCGTGCGCCGCGGCATCGTCTACGAGACGCTCGGCAAGCGCGACGGCGAGAAGTTCGTGCCCTTCATGGTGGCGCTGTTCTTCTTCATCTGGATCATGAACCTCTGGTCCATCGTGCCGCTGGCCCAGTTCCCGGTGACCTCGATCATCGCCTTCCCGGCGGGCATGGCCCTGCTCGTCTACGTCACGTGGATGTACCTGACGTTCAAGAAGCACGGCTTCACCGGCGGCTTCAAGAACCTCACGGGCTACGACAAGTCGCTCGGCGCGGTGCTCCCCCTGGTCGTGGTGATCGAGTTCTTCTCCAACACCCTGGTCCGCCCCTTCACCCACGCGGTCCGGCTCTTCGCCAACATGTTCGCCGGTCACCTGCTGCTGGTGATGTTCACCATCGCCGCCTGGTACCTGCTGAACGGCATCGGCATCGTCTACGCCGGTGTCTCGTTCGTGATGGTGATCGTCCTCACCGCGTTCGAGCTCTTCATCCAGGCCGTCCAGGCGTACGTCTTCGTCCTGCTGGCCGCCAACTACGTGCAGGGCGCGCTCGCCGAGCACCACTGAGCCCCCTGCCCTCCCACCCACGGTCACCCGGTGGCCAACCCCCACCGGTTCTTGAAGAAGAAGGAAGAAACGGCATGTCCGACCTCGCGAACCTCGCCGCCGTCACCGGCTCCCTCGGCTCCATCGGCTACGGTCTCGCCGCCATCGGCCCCGGCGTCGGCATCGGCATCATCTTCGGCAACGGCACCCAGGCCCTGGCCCGCCAGCCCGAGGCCGCCGGTCTGATCCGTGCCAACCAGATCCTCGGCTTCGCCTTCTGCGAGGCGCTGGCCCTGATCGGCATCGTCATGCCGTTCGTGTTCGGTCAGTGAGCACGCACCACTGACAGCCCCTTTCGACGGAAGGCACTGATGTGAACGCCCTGGTACAGCTGGCGGCGGAGGAGCCTCAGAATCCTCTCATCCCGCCGATCCCAGAGCTCGTCATCGGCCTGATCGCGTTCGCCATCGTCTTCGGCTTCCTCGCCAAGAAGCTCCTCCCGGCCATCAACAAGGTCCTGGAGGAGCGGCGCGAGGCCATCGAGGGCGGCATCGAGAAGGCCGAGGCGGCCCAGCTCGAGGCGCAGCAGACCCTTGAGCAGTACAAGGCCCAGCTCGCCGAGGCCCGCCACGAGGCCGCGCGGCTGCGCGAGGAGGCGCGGGAGCAGGGTGCCGCGCTCATCGCCGAGATGCGCGCGGAGGGCCAGCGGCAGCGCGAGGAGATCATCGCCGCCGGTCACGCCCAGATCGAGGCCGACCGCCGGCAGGCGGCGCAGGCGCTGCGCCAGGACGTGGGCAAGCTCGCCACCGACCTGGCAGGCCGGCTCGTCGGCGAGTCCCTCGAGGACGTCGCCCGGCAGAGCCGCACGATCGACCGCTTCCTCGACGAGCTGGAGTCGAAGGCGGCCGCCTCGGAGGCCACCGGAGCCGCCCGATGAACGGAGCGAGCCGCGAGGCACTGGCCGCCGCCCGGGAGCGGCTGGACGCGCTGACGGACTCCACGTCCGTCGACGCGGCCAGGCTCGCCGATGAGCTGGCCGCGGTCACCGCGCTGCTCGACCGCGAGGTGTCGCTGCGTCGGGTCCTGACCGACCCGGCGCAGCCCGGTGAGGCCAAGGCCCAGCTGGCCGGGCGCCTGCTGGGCGGCCAGGTGGGCGGCGAGACGGTCGACCTGGTGTCCGGCATGGTCCGCTCCCGCTGGTCGCGCTCGCGCGACCTGGTGGACGCGGTCGAGCAGCTGGCCGACGTGGCCGACCTCGTCGCGGCCGAGCGGGACGGCACGCTGAGCGACGCCGAGGACGAGCTGTTCCGGTTCTCCCGGATCCTCGCCGCCGCGCCCGAGCTGCGCTCCGCCCTCAGCGGCAAGGTCGCCGACGACAGCCTCAAGGCGGCCAAGACCGAGCTGCTGCACCGGCTGCTCGGAGGCAGGGCCCAGCCCGTCACCGAGCGTCTGGTCACCCGCCTGGTGAGGCAGCCGCGTGGCCGTAGTCTTGAAGGAGGGCTGGAGGCCCTCTCCAGGCTGGCCGCGGAGCGCCGCGACCGGTCGGTGGCCGTGGTCACCTCCGCGGTGCCGCTCAACGACGGTCAGAAGCAGCGTCTCGGCGCCGCGCTGACCAGGCTGTACGGCCGCGAGGTGCACCTCAACCTCGACGTGGACCCGCAGGTCCTCGGCGGGATCAGGGTGCGGATCGGTGACGAGGTCATCGACGGCACGGTCGAGGAGCGGCTGGAGCAGGCGACCCGGCGGATGGCGGGCTGACCCGGCGCGGCGGGGATGTCGCGCCGCCGGCACACCAACTCAACAAGCAGTACGGACGGCCCGAGTTGGGCCGACACCACCCTCTGGGGGGACACCCCAGACCCCCTGGACACATACGGGCCCAACAAGGAGAGCAGGGAACCCAGATGGCGGAGCTCACGATCCGGCCGGATGAGATCCGGGACGCGCTGGAGAATTTCGTCCAGTCGTACACTCCGGACGCGGCCTCGCGCGAAGAGGTCGGGACGGTCAGCGTTGCCGGCGACGGCATCGCGAAGGTCGAGGGACTTCCCTCGGCCATGGCGAACGAGCTGCTGAAGTTCGAGGACGGCACCCTCGGCCTCGCCCTCAACCTCGAGGAGCGCGAGATCGGTGCGATCGTCCTCGGCGAGTTCAGCGGCATCGAGGAGGGCCAGACGGTGCGCCGCACCGGCGAGGTCCTCTCCGTCGCGGTCGGCGACGGTTACCTCGGCCGTGTCGTCGACCCGCTGGGCAACCCGGTCGACGGCCTCGGCGAGATCGCGACCGAGGGCCGCCGCGCCCTCGAACTGCAGGCCCCCACGGTCATGCAGCGCAAGTCGGTGCACGAGCCGATGGAGACCGGCTACAAGGCCGTCGACTCGATGACCCCGATCGGCCGCGGCCAGCGGCAGCTGGTCATCGGTGACCGGCAGACCGGCAAGACCGCGCTCTGTGTGGACACCATCATCAACCAGCGGGCCAACTGGGAGTCCGGCGACCCGAGCAAGCAGGTCCGCTGCATCTACGTCGCCATCGGCCAGAAGGGCTCCACCATCGCCTCCGTGCGCGCCGCGCTGGAGGAGGCCGGTGCCCTGGACTACACCACCATCGTCGCCGCCCCGGCGTCCGACCCGGCGGGCTTCAAGTACCTGGCCCCCTACACCGGCTCGGCCATCGGCCAGCACTGGATGTACCAGGGCAAGCACGTCCTGATCATCTTCGACGACCTGTCCAAGCAGGCCGACGCCTACCGCGCCGTCTCCCTGCTGCTGCGCCGTCCGCCGGGCCGCGAGGCCTACCCGGGCGACGTCTTCTACCTGCACTCCCGGCTGCTGGAGCGCTGCGCCAAGCTCTCGGACGAGATGGGCGCCGGTTCGATGACCGGTCTGCCGGTCATCGAGACCAAGGCCAACGACGTCTCGGCGTTCATCCCGACCAACGTCATCTCCATCACCGACGGCCAGTGCTTCCTGGAGTCCGACCTGTTCAACGCGGGCCAGCGCCCGGCGCTGAACGTCGGCATCTCGGTCTCCCGGGTGGGTGGCTCCGCCCAGCACCCGGCCATGAAGCAGGTCTCCGGCCGGCTGCGCGTGGACCTCGCCCAGTACCGCGAGCTGGAGGCGTTCGCCGCCTTCGGCTCCGACCTGGACGAGGCCTCCAAGGCCTCGCTGGAGCGCGGCAAGCGCATGGTCGAGCTGCTCAAGCAGCCGCAGTACAACCCGTACCCGACCGAGAACCAGGTCGTCTCCATCTGGGCCGGCACCACCGGCCGCATGGACGAGGTCCCGGTGGAGGACGTCCGGCGCTTCGAGAGCGAGCTGCTGGACTACCTGCGCCGCGAGCACAAGGACCTGATGGTCGGCATCCGCGAGGGCGGCAAGATGTCGGACGACACGATCCAGGCGCTGTCGGACGCCGTCGCCTCCTTCAAGAAGCAGTTCGAGACCTCGGACGGCAAGCTGCTGGGCGAGGGCTGAGCATGGGTGCCCAGGTAAGGGTCTACAAGCGGCGGATCCGTTCCGTCACCTCGACCAAGAAGATCACCAAGGCGATGGAGATGATCGCCGCCTCGCGCATCGTCAAGGCGCAGCGCCAGGTGGCGGCCTCCACGCCGTACGCGAGCGAGCTGACCCGGGCGGTGGCCGCGGTCGCCACCGGCTCCAGCACCCAGCACCCGCTGACGACCGAGGCCGACAACCCCACCCGGGCCGCGATCCTGCTGGTCACCAGCGACCGCGGGCTGGCCGGCGGTTACTCGTCCAACGCCATCAAGGCGGCGGACCGGCTGACCGAGCGGCTGCGGGCGCAGGGCAAGGAGGTCGACACCTACGTCGTCGGCCGCAAGGGCGTGGCGTACTACAGCTTCCGCGACCTGAAGATCGCCCAGTCGTGGACGGGCTTCACCGACCGCCCGTCGTACTCCGACGCCAAGGCCGTCGCCGGGCCGCTGATCGAGGCGGTCCGCAAGGACACCGCCGAGGGCGGCATCGACGAGCTGCACATCGTCTTCACGGAGTTCGTGTCGATGATCACGCAGACGGCGGTCGACCGGCGGCTGCTCCCGCTCAGCCTCGACGAGCTGGGGAACGAGAGCGCCTCCGGTCTGGAGAAGGCGGAGGAGCGGAAGGACCAGCGGATCCTCCCGCTCTACGACTTCGAGCCGTCGGCCGAGGAGGTTCTCGACGCCCTGCTGCCGCGGTACGTCGAGAGCCGGATCTACAACGCCCTCCTCCAGGCGTCCGCCTCCGAGCACGCCGCCCGCCGGCGCGCGATGAAGTCGGCGACGGACAACGCCGAGGACCTCATCAAGTCGCTCACGCGGCTTGCCAACCAGGCCCGCCAGGCCGACATCACCCAGGAAATCAGTGAGATCGTCGGTGGTGCCAGCGCGCTGGCCGACGCTTCCGCGGGGAGTGACTGACAACTATGACCACCACTGTTGAGCCGACCGCCACTGCGGGCGTGGCCGCGGGCCGTGTCGCGCGGGTCATCGGCCCGGTCGTCGACGTGGAGTTCCCCGTCGACGCGATGCCGGAGATCTACAACGCCCTGACCGTCGAGGTCGCCGACCCCTCCCAGGAGGGCGCGAAGAAGACGCTCACCCTCGAGGTCGCCCAGCACCTCGGTGAGGGCCTGGTCCGCGCCATCTCCATGGAGCCCACCGACGGCCTGGTCCGCCAGGCCCCGGTGACCGACACCGGCGAGGGCATCACGGTGCCCGTCGGCGACGTCACCAAGGGCCGGGTGTTCAACACCCTGGGCCGGATCCTGAACGAGCCGGAGGCCGAGTCCGAGGTCACCGAACGCTGGCCGATCCACCGCAAGGCCCCGGCCTTCGACCAGCTCGAGTCCAAGACCGAGATGTTCGAGACCGGTCTGAAGGTCATCGACCTGCTGACCCCGTACGTCAAGGGCGGCAAGATCGGTCTGTTCGGCGGCGCGGGCGTCGGCAAGACCGTCCTCATCCAGGAAATGATCATGCGTGTGGCGAAGCTGCACGAGGGCGTTTCCGTGTTCGCCGACGTCGGCGAGCGCACCCGTGAGGGCAACGACCTCATCGTCGAGATGGAGGAGTCCGGCGTTCTCCCGCAGACCGCGCTGGTCTTCGGGCAGATGGACGAGCCGCCGGGCACCCGGCTGAGGGTCGCCCTGGCCGGTCTGACGATGGCGGAGTACTTCCGCGACGTCCAGAAGCAGGACGTGCTGTTCTTCATCGACAACATCTTCCGCTTCACCCAGGCCGGTTCCGAGGTCTCCACCCTGCTGGGCCGCATGCCCTCCGCGGTGGGCTACCAGCCGAACCTGGCGGACGAGATGGGTCTGCTCCAGGAGCGCATCACCTCCACCCGCGGTCACTCGATCACCTCGATGCAGGCGATCTACGTGCCCGCGGACGACCTGACCGACCCGGCCCCGGCGACGACCTTCGCCCACCTGGACGCGACCACCGTGCTGTCGCGTCCGATCTCGGAGAAGGGCATCTACCCGGCGGTGGACCCGCTGGACTCCACCTCCCGCATCCTGGACCCGCGGTACATCAGCGACGAGCACTACGAGTGCGCCACCCGGGTCAAGGGGATCCTGCAGAAGTACAAGGACCTCCAGGACATCATCGCCATCCTCGGTATCGACGAGCTCGGCGAGGAGGACAAGCTGGTGGTCCACCGCGCCCGCCGGATCGAGCGCTTCCTGTCGCAGAACACCCACGCGGCGAAGCAGTTCACCGGTCTGGACGGCTCGGACGTCCCGCTGGACGAGTCGATCGCCGCGTTCAACGCGATCGCCGACGGCGAGTACGACCACTTCCCGGAGCAGGCGTTCTTCATGTGCGGTGGCCTGGACGACCTGAAGGCCAAGGCCAAGGAGCTGGGCGTCTCCTGACGTCCGTGCTCGGTGGCGGGGGGCGGGTCCGCCCGTCCCCTGTCACCGCACCCGGTTATTCTGTGAAAACCCCAGTTTCGAGGAGCCACTGTGGCTGAGCTGCACGTCGAGTTGGTCGCCGCGGACCGCAAGGTCTGGTCGGGCGAGGCCGACCTGGTCGTCGCGCGCACCTCGTCGGGTGATATCGGCGTCATGCCCGGCCACCAGCCGCTGCTCGGTGTGCTGGAGTCGGGACCGGTGACGATCCGTACGACCGGCGAGAGCGGGAAGGACACCGTCGTCGCCGCGGTGCACGGCGGCTTCATCTCCTTCGCGGACAACAAGCTGTCGATACTCGCGGAGATCGCGGAGCTGTCCGACGAGATCGACGCCCAGCGTGCCGAGCGCGCGCTGGAGCGGGCGAAGGCGGAGGCGGACGCCGCCGCCGAGCGGCGCGCCGAGATCCGGCTGCGGGCCGTGGCGAGCGGACGCTGAGCCCGCGCGGGCGGGAAGTACCTCAGCCGCGGATCGCGTCGGAGCATCGCTCCGGGGCGGTCCGCGGCTGAGGCGATGGTGGCTGTGATACGGGCACACGGACGGACAAGGCGAGGAGGTCGGTGAGATGGTCCTCGCTCTTGTGCTGCTCGGGTGCGCGGTGCTGCTGCTGGCACTGGGACTGTTCGTCTTCGGACTGCGTCGGCGGCTGATCCAGCGGCCGGGCGGCACCTTCGACTGCAGCCTGCGGTGGAACGCCCCGGGAGCCGCGGAAGGGGCCGGGAACGGCGGCAAGGGCTGGGTCTACGGGGTGTCCCGCTACAGCGGTGACCGCATCGAGTGGTTCCGGGTGTTCTCCTACGCGCCCCGGCCGCGCCGGCTGCTGGAGCGCGAGGCCATCGAGGTGCTGGAGCGCCGCACTCCGCAGGGTGAGGAGGAGCTGGCGCTGCTGTCGGACTCCGTGATCCTCGCCTGCTCGCTGCGGGGCACCCGGGTGGAGATGGCGATGAGCGAGGACGCGCTGACCGGCTTCCTCGCCTGGCTGGAGGCCGCGCCCCCCGGGCAGAGGGTCAACGTGGCGTGATGTGGTTCCCCGTCGTGGGCCCCCGGACTCCGGTCCGGGGGCCCATCGGTGTGAGCGGGTCTTCCCACGATGGGGCCCCGGCCCGGGGCCGGGGGAAGCCGCCGGGCGTGTGCGGATCCCGTGACGGGCCTCCCGCCCCGGACTCCGGGGCGGGAGGCCCGGTCTGCGAGCGGGACCACTCGGTCGTGTGAGCGGCCTCGGGGCGGAACCCGGGAGAGGCCGGTGCGGCCCGGGACGGGCGCCTGCGGCGGACCCCGGGCACCCCGGGCTGGTCCGGGGAGCGCCGGTCCGGCGGTGAGCCCGGCGGGATTCGCGCGGCGGGGTCCCGGGCGGCTCCCAGGGCGTCGGCGCGGACGCGGAGGACGCGGAAAGACATGGAGCGGGGAGACGGCCCATCGGCCGTCTCCCCGCTCCGCCGTCCGGCGCTTGTGGCGCCCCGCGCGGGAGTGCGCGCTCCGCTATCCGTTGAGACCGTTGTGGATGGCGGTGATCAGCTCACCGTCGGAGGTGTCGCCGCTGAACTCCCAGAAGAAGGCGCCACCCAGGCCCTGCTGCCTGGCGTAGTCCATCTTCCCGGCGACGGTGGCGGGGGTGTCGTAGCTCCACCACTCGTTGCCGCAGTGCGCGTACGCCGTGCCGGCGACGACCCCGTTCGAGGGACAGCGGCTCTTGAGGACCTTGTAGTCCTCGATGCCCGCCTCGTAGCTGCCGGGCGCCGCACCGGTGGCGGTGCCGCCGGGCTCCTTCTGGGTCACACCGGTCCAGCCGCGGCCGTAGAAGCCGATGCCCAGCAGCAGCTTGTCCGCGGGGACGCCCTCGGCCTTCAGCTTCTGGATGGCCGCGGCGGAGTTGAAGCCCTGCTTCGGGATGCCGTCGTACGAGGTCAGCGGGGAGTGCGGGGCGGTGGGCCCCTGGGCGGCGAAGGCGCCGAAGTAGTCGTACGTCATCACGTTGTACCAGTCGAAGTACTTCGACGCTCCGGCGTAGTCGGCCTGGTCGAGCTTTCCACCGCTGGAGCCGTCGGCGGTGATGGCCGCGGTGACGAGTTGGTCGCCGAACCTGGCACGGAATGCCCGCGCCATGTCCTCGATCACCTCGGGGCCGCTGGTGTCACAGCTCAGCCCGCAGGCGTTGGGGTACTCCCAGTCCAGGTCGATGCCGTCGAAGAGGCCCTCCCAGCGGGGATCGTTGACCAACTGGTGGCAGGACTCGGCGAACGCGGCCGGGTCCTTCATGGCGTCGGGGAAGCCACCGGACCAGGTCCAGCCGCCGAAGGACCACAGGATCTTGATGTGCGGGTACATCTCCTTCAGCTTGAGCAGCTGGTTGAAGTTGCCGCGCAGCGGCTGGTCCCAGGTGTCGGCCTCGCCGTCCACGCTCTGCTCGGCGGTGTACGCCTTGTCGGTGGCGGCGTAGGCGTCGCCCATGGCGCACTTGCCGCCCTTGACGTCGCCGAAGGCGTAGTTGATGTGGGTGAGCTTGGCGGCGGAGCCGGAGGTCACCAGGTTCTTGACGTGGTAGTCGCGCTGGTAGACGCCCCAGTCGATGAAGTAGCCCAGGTTGATGTGGTCACCGGGGGGCGCGGGCTCGCCCGGCTCCTCGGGCTCCTCCGGCTCGTTCGGCTCCTCGGGCTCCTCCGGTTCCCCGGGACCGGCCGAACCGTCGCAGGGGCGGCCGTTGATGGCGCAGCCGGACGGTTCGCCGCTGCCGGAGCCGTTGAAGCCGAAGCTGACGCTGGCGCCGGGGGCCAGGGTGCCGTTCCAGGTCTTGTTCTTCGCGGTGTAGGTGCCGGCGGAGCCGCTGACGTCGGCGTCCCAGAAGGCGCCCACCGTGGTGCCGGAGGGGAAGTCCCAGTTCAGGGTCCAGCCGTCGATGGGGGTGTCACCGGTGTTCCGGATCGTCCACTTGCCCTCGAAGCCGCTGCCCCAGTCGGAGACCTCGGTGTAGGTGGCGGTGGCCTCCTCGGCGGCCTGGGCCGTGGGGGCCATGACCACCAGGGCGCCCAGGGGTATCAGCAGCGCGGCCGCGGCCGCCATGGCCTTGCGTCTGAGGGGGTGTGCGGTGGTGTTCGTTCTCAAGAGCGCTCCTCGCACAGGGTCCGGTGGGGGCCGGACCGTCGGGGGTCTGCTGCGCCGCGCCTGTGGGTGCCATGTGCATGGCAGCCGCGTGCAGTTGCTGGGAGCGTAAAGAGGTCTGGACCACCGGTCAACAGGTCTGTACCAAGAGAGACTTAAGGGAGGGTTATGCGTCACTGATGCCCAACTCCTGCGCCAGTACCGCCGCCTGGACCCGGCTGCGCAGCTCCAGCTTCGCCAGCAGCCTGCTGACGTGGGTCTTCGCCGTGGCCTCCGCCATGGTCAGCCGCCCGGCGATCTCGGCGTTGGACAGTCCCTCGCCCAGGCACGCCAGGACCTCGCGCTCCCGCCGGGTGAGGGAGTCCAGCACCGCGGGGTCGGCTTCCCGGCCGCTTCGGGGAGCGGTGGTACGGGCGAACTCCCGGATCAGCCGGCGGGTCACGGCCGGGGCGATCACCCCCTCGCCGCGCGCCACCGCCCGTACCGCCGCCAGCAGCGTCGCCGCGTCGCTGTCCTTGAGCAGGAAGCCCGCCGCGCCCGCCCGCAGCGCCCCGAAGACGTACGAGTCGAGGTCGAAGGTGGTCAGTACCAGTACCTCGGCCAGCTTCCCGGCCACCACCCGCTGTGTCGCCGAAACCCCGTCCAGCCGCGGCATCCGCACGTCCATCAGCACCAGGTCGGGCCGCAGTTCGCGGGCGAGCCGCACGGCCTCCTCGCCGTCGGCCGCCTCCCCGACGACCCGGATGTCCGGGGCGCTGCGGAGGATGAGGACCAGCCCGGCGCGTACGGCCGCCTGGTCCTCGGCGACGAGCACCCGAATCACCCCGGCGGTCATCCGCCGCTCCTTCCTCTCGTTCCCTCCGTACGGGCCTCCGTCCGCTCCTCCGCCACGGGCAGCACCGCGCGCACCTCCCACCGCTCACCGCCGCCGGGGCCGGCGGCCGGGCCCGCCGAGAAGTCGCCGCCCAGCAGCCCGACCCGCTCGCGCATCCCGATCAGCCCGGCACCCGAGCCCGGGGCGCGCGGACCGGGCCGGGCGCCGAGCGGGCTGGTGACCCGGACGGTCAGCGGGCCGCCGTCCTCCCCGGGGCCGGTGAGGCAGACGGTCACCGGGCCGGGGGAGGCGTGCTTGAGGGCGTTGGTCAGCGCCTCCTGGACGATGCGGTAGGCCGCCAGCTCCACGGGCGCGGGCAGCGGGCCGCCGGAGCGCTCGTCGCGCAGGACGAAACCGAGCCCGTCGGCCCCGCCGTGGGCGCGGGCCTGGGCGAGCAGGGCGTCCAGGCCCTCCAGCGTCGGGGCGGCGGACACCTCCTCCCCTTCTCGGGCATCCCGCAACAGACCGATAAGGCGGCGCATCTCGGCCAATCCCTGCACGCTGTTCTCCCGGATCACCGCGAGCGCCTCCCGGGTCGCGGCGGGATCGTCCAGCGACTGCGCCGCGGTGGAGTGGACGGCGATCGCGGAGAGGTGGTTGGCCACGACGTCGTGCAGCTCGCGGGCCATCCGGGCGCGCTCGGCGGTGACGGCCTGGACCCGGTCCATCTCCGCCAGCAGTGCGGTCTGCTCGGCCCGCAGCCGCTCGGCGACGGCCCGGTCGCGGTGGTCCCGGACGACGGAACCGGTGAAGGCGGGACCGACCGAGACCAGCGCGGCGACGATGCCGAGGGTGAGCGCCTCGGGCCCGCGCAGGGCGAAGAGGGCGGCGAGGGTGACGGCGATCGTGACGAGGACGGTGGCCGGGGGCACCCGGCGGGCCAGTCCCGGCGGGCCGTACAGCACCGCCGCGTAGACGACGTCGGTGAACATCAGGACGGTGGCCAGCAGCGAGCCGATCACCAGATCGGCGGCGAGGGCCGCCGTCGCGAGCCACAGCGCCCACGGCTGAGCGGTCCGCCGCAGCAGCTCCGCACCGCTCATCACGGCCAGCGGCAGCAGGGAGAGCCCGCCGGGCAGTTCGCCGCGGGGGAAGGTGGTGAACAGCCCCAGCCGCCACAGCACCAGCCCGCCGGCCAGCCCGGCGACGGCGATCAGCACGTCGTCGCGGTGCGGGCGGGCGAGCGGCGGGGCGGGGGAGCGGGCGGTCACCCCGCCATCCAACACGGCCCGGGGCGCCTTCGGCCTCCGCGGTACGGCCGGTCCCGGACAGCGGCGCGGTACATCGAAGGATGCAGTCCGGGATCGTCACGACGGGTGACGTCCCCGCGGACGGGGCGGGGCAGGCTGGGAGCGTCGTTCCCCGGCCCCCGAGGAACCGGAGAGGAGAGCCGCCCCGTGGTCGTCACCCTGATCATCGTCTGCGAAGTGGGCTTCTGGGTGCTGCTCGCCGCGGGGCTGGCCCTGCGCTACCCGGCCCGCAGACCGCGGCTGGGGGCGGCGGTGCTGCTGTGCGAGCCGCTGCTGGAACTGGTGCTGCTGGCCGCCACCGCGGTCGACCTGCGGCGCGGCGCGGAGGGGAACTGGACGCACGGCCTGGCGGCCGTGTACGTCGGTTTCACGGTGGCCTACGGCCACTACGCGGTCAGGTGGGCCGACGGCCACTTCGCCCACCGCTTCGCGGGCGGCCCGCCGCCGGTGAGACCCCCGAAGTACGGGATGGCGCGGGCCGTCCACGAGTGGAAGATGTGCGCGCGCTCGGTGCTCGGCGCGCTGGTCGCCATGGCGCTGCTCCAGGGCGCCGTCTGGTACGTCGGCGACGCCGGGCGGAGCGAGTCGCTGGTGGACTGGCAGCGGAAGATGCTCTTCGTCATCGGGATCAGCCTGGTCATCGCGGCCGGCTACACCGTCTGGCCGAAGCGGCCGCCGGGGGGCGCCGCCGGGGACGGGGCGGGCGGCCGGCCCGCCGAACCGGAGCGGACGGGCCGCTGAGACGGACCGGGCCCGTACGGGGCGTCCTCCGCGGGCGCGCGGGAGACGCCCCGCGGTGCGTCAGCGGTTCTCGCCGGGCACCCACAGCACGTCGCCGGTCCCCTTGCCGGTGGTCTTGTTGGCCGTGCGCGCCAGGATGAACAGCAGGTCCGACAGCCGGTTGAGATAGGTGGCGGTCAGCTTGTTCATGCTCTCGCCGTGCTCCTCCAGCGCCGCCCAGGTGGAGCGCTCCGCACGGCGGACCACCGTGCACGCCTGGTGGAGCAGGGCCGCTCCCGGGGTGCCGCCGGGGAGGATGAAGCTGCGCAGCTTCTCCAGATCCGCCAGGAAGCGGTCGCAGTCGGCCTCCAGCCGGTCGACGTAGCTCTGCTCCACCCGCAGCGGCGGGTGCTCCGGGTTCTCCACCACCGGGGTGGCCAGGTCCGCGCCCACGTCGAACAGGTCGTTCTGCACCCGGGTCAGCACCGCCGCGACCTCCTCGGTCAGCCCGCCCAGGGCGAGGGCCACTCCGATGGCGGCGTTGGCCTCGTTGGAGTCGGCGTAGGCGGCGATACGGGAGTCGGTCTTGGCGGTACGGCTCATGTCACCGAGGGCGGTGGTGCCGTCGTCGCCGGTACGGGTGTAGATGCGGGTGAGGTTGACCATGGGGTGAGCCTAGTCAGCTCCCGCCCCGGCGGCGGAGCCGTGTGCCCACCGTCACGGGGACGGCGGCCAACTGCGCGCGGCGGACCGGCGGGTGACGCCCCCGGTGTGATGTCCGCCATTTGAGACGTGACGCGCATCTCTTCCCCGCCCAACGCGCCCCCACTGACGCTAGGGTCCGCCTGAGAGCCGCTCGCACAATGCCGTGGAAGCCTCGGAAGGGACGAAGAAACGTGGCCAGGAAGCTCGCCGTCATCGGTGCCGGACTCATGGGATCGGGCATCGCGCAGGTCTCCGCCCAGGCAGGCTGGGAGGTGGTGCTGCGGGACGTCACCGACGAGGCGCTGGCCCGCGGTACGGACGGCATCCGGGCCTCGTACGACAAGTTCGTCGCCAAGGAGAAGCTGACGGCCGAGGAGGCCGGGGCGGCGCTCGCCCGCATCACCACGACCACCGACCTCGACGCCGCCGCCGACGCGGACATCGTGGTCGAGGCCGTCTTCGAGCGCGTCGAGGTCAAGCAGGAGATCTTCCGCACGCTCGACGGTCTGGTGAAGGACGAGGCGGTGCTGGCCTCCAACACCTCCGCCATCCCGATCACCAAGATCGCGGCGGCGACGCGGCGCCCCGAGCGGGTCGTGGGCACGCACTTCTTCTCACCCGTGCCGATGATGCGGCTGTGCGAGCTGGTGCGCGGCCACAAGACGAGCGACGAGACCCTCGCCGCCGCCCGGGAGTTCGCCGAGAGCGTCGGCAAGACCTGCGTCGTCGTCAACCGCGATGTGGCGGGCTTCGTCACCACCCGGCTGATCTCGGCGCTGGTAGTCGAGGCGGCGAAGCTGTACGAGTCGGGGGTGGCGACCGCCGAGGACATCGACACCGCCTGCAGGCTGGGCTTCGGGCACGCCATGGGCCCGCTGGCCACCGCCGACCTCACCGGTGTGGACATCCTGCTGCACGCCACCGAGAACATCTACACCGAGTCGCAGGACGAGAAGTTCGCCCCGCCGGAGCTGATGCGGCGGATGGTGGACGCGGGCGACCTCGGGCGCAAGAGCGGCCAGGGCTTCTACCACTACTGAAGCCGCAGACATAAGGCAGACCGTCCTTATGGGTGAATTTGAGGCCGGAACGGGGACAGGCGGCAACTTCGCCGTCGAAGAGGCAGTCAGTTGTGGTGAGACATACGCCGACAACGGATACACACGGACCACTTCTTCCGGGGGAACGGATATGCATATCAGGGGCGACCACGCGGAACTGGTCGTCGGAGGTCGCCTCGACGTCCGCAGCGCGGCGGACGCCCGTACGGTCCTGCACACCGCGGTCGACTCCGGAGAGGGCGATCTCGTGCTGGACCTCGCCGAACTGGACTCGTGGGACGCGACCGGCCTCGGAGTGATCATGGGGGTGCACCGGCGGGCGGGCCGCTGCGGGCGCCGTCTGGTCCTGCGGGACGTACCGCCCCAGATGCAGCGCCTGCTGGTGGCCACCCGGCTGCACCGCATCCTGGCCATCGAGGGCGGCGATCCCGCCGGGGGCGGGGCGCCGCCCGTGACGACTCCGGCCCATGAAGGCCCTGCCCCGTGAAGGCCCCGGTCCGTGACGGTTCGATTGCGTGACGATTTCGACAAGAGGCAGGTCACGGGTTGCGGACAGGCCGTCCCCTGCGGCTAGGGTTCGGGTGCCCGCCGCCCGGACTCCGCGGCGGCCGGTCACCGGGCCACGAGCGAAGGCGAGCGTGCGGTCGGCCCGGGCGAGCTGACACGAGTACGCACCGCATCTGGGGGCGCCGATCATGGACCCTGACCACCAGGGATCAGAGGAACAGGACAGCGGGGCCGTCACCCGCGTCGTCCCGCTGACAGCGGGCGAGTACCTGCTGACGGTCAACCCCGTCGACGGCAGCGAGATCGAACCCTGCCCGCCCGGGCGGCACCCCGGCGTCCCCCGGCGGCGTGCCCCCGAGTCCCGTGCCGAGTGCGACCGCGCCACTCTGCCGCCGGTCCCGGTGGGAGTCTCCCCCGATCTGCCGCTGCTGGAGCGCACGGCGGAACGCGAACGTCTCGTCCAGCTCCTCAGACAGGGCAGGTCCGTCCGGCTCACCGGCCCGCCCGGTTCCGGACGCACCGCTCTGCTGGCCGCCGTCGCGGCCGACTGCGCCGGTCTGGCACCGGACGGTGTCATACGCCTCAGCGGCTGCCACCGCACTGCCGGCGACCTGATGCAGGAGCTGTTCGCCACCGTCCACGACGCCCCCGGTCACCGTCCCGACGGCACCGAACTGGCCGACGCGCTGCGCGGCATCGGCGCGGTCGTCCTGCTGGACGACATCGAGTTCGGCGGCCAGGGCCTCGACTCCCTCCTGGACGCCACCCCCGAGTGCGCCTTCCTGATCTCGGCGGCGCCCGACACCCCCGCGCCCTCGCCCGACGCACACCTGGAGGAGGTCGCCCTCTCCGGCATAAGCCGCAGTGCCTGCCGGGCGCTGATGGAGCACATCGTCCGGCGCCCGCTCACCGAGGAGGAGATGAACTGGGCGGCGGACCTGTGGTTCGAGTCCGAGGGACTGCCGCTGCGCTTCGTCCAGGCCGGAGCGCTGCTGCGGCAGCGCGACACGTCGCGCGCCGGGACGGCCGACGCGGACGGGCCGGCGCGCACCCCGGACGGCGGCACCGGCTCCGCCGACGAGGGGGACGTCCCCGGCACCGGGTCCGCCACCGAGGCCGGGCCCGGGGAGACCGGCCGGGACGGCGGTCAGGACGGCTGTCAGGACGGCGGTCGGACCGCCGGCGGGACCTCGCTGCCGACCCTCGCCGAGGGCGCCGCGCCCGCCCCGCTGCTGGCCGCCCGGCTGTCCGGGGCCACCCGCGAGGTGCTGCGCTTCGCCGTCGCGCTCGGCGGCGTACTGCCGCACCCCGCCCATCTGCCCGCCCTGGTGGGCGATCCCCGCGCCGACGAGGCCCTGGGCGAACTGCTCGCCTGCGGTCTGGCCACCGCCGCGGGCGCTCACCACCGGCTCGCCCCCGGAGTGACCGGGCAGCTGACCGAGGCCGGATACGCCGAGGGCGCGGAGGACCGCGCCCACACCGCCGCACGGCACTACGCCTGGTGGACCGGCCACCCCTCGGTCACCCCCGGGCAGGTGGCACAGGAGGCCGAGGCGGTGCTCGCCGCCGTCCAGGGCGCACAGCGCGGGGGGCAGGCGAGCGCCGCCGTGCTGCTGGCCCGTACGGCCGCGCCCGTCCTGGCCGCGTCGCTGTACTGGAGTGCCTGGGAGCGCATGCTGCGCGGCGGACAGGAGGCCGCGCGCACGGCGGGCGAGGTGGCCGAGGAGGCCTACTTCCACCACGACCTGGGCGTGCTGGCCCTGTGCACCGGCCGGCTGGACCGGGCCCGGGTGGAACTGGAGGCCTCGATCGGGCTGCGCGGAGTGCTCGCCGACCGCCGGGGCACGGTGGCCGGACGGCGCGCGCTGGCCCTGGTCGAGGACCGCTCCGCACCGCGGGCGGACGGCGGCCCCGGCGCCCTGTCGGCGGGACCGTCCCCGCTGCCCGCCCTCCCGCCCGCGGCCGCCGTTCCGCCGGTGGTGCCCTCCCTCTCCGACCGGCTGCCGGTGCCGTCCGCACGGCCCGGGCCGTCCGTGCCGCCGCCCGCGGCGACCGGTCCGCGGACAACCGGCGGCACACCGGCGCTCGACGGCCTGCCCGCTGCCCTGACGGTTCCGCCGGTCACGGTGGGCAGCGCGGACGACGAGACGTACGGCGACGACGCGCTGACCCGGCCGACACCGTCCGTCGCGGCGGCGTACGGCGGGGGCGGCGGCTCCCGCCGCGGGCTCGCCCTCCTGGGCGCACGGCGCAACGCCCTCGCGGCGGGCGCGGGCGCGCTGCTGGCCGTGGCGGTCGGCGCGGTCGTCACGCTCGGCATGACCTCGGGCAGCGAGCCCGCCGGCGGGGTGAACCCGACCTTCTCCCCCCTGGAGGACGAGGGCATCACCGTGAACGACTCCGGGCCGGGCGCCGAGAAGACGGGCGAGAAGACGCCCGGCCCCAGCGGCACTCCGAGCGGATCGGGTACGCCGTCGGCCGGCACCGGCGCTCCGGGGGTCTCCCCGTCGTCGCAGGACAGCGGGAGCAGTCGGCCCTCCACCGGTCCCAGGGAAGAGGACGAGGAGGGGGCCGGCGGGGCGACCGGTTCGTCCGGAGGCGGTTCGAGGGGGACGGGTGACGGGGACTCCTCCCCGTCCGGCGGCTCGTCCGGTTCCGTGCCCGGGGGCCCCGGGGGGAGCGACTCCTCCGGTGGAAGCGGCTCCTCGAGCGGGAACGACGGCGGTACCGACTCCGGCGGGGACGACGGCGAGAGCGAACCGCCCTCCAGCACTCCTCCGGCATCACCGAGTGATGACGAGACCGATCCTGGCGAGGAGGAGAACACCACCGCCGGTGCCCCCGCCCCGGAGACACCCGTCTCCGGAAGCGCTTCGGCCACCGGGCCGGAGGAGACCGGGACGGGCAGCCCGGTCATGTGACCGTCCCGGCCTACACGGGCCCGCCCCCGGAGCCGCGCGAGCCGCGGCTCCGGGGGGCGGGGCGGTGATCCGGTGGCGGAGTCGGTGACGGGGCCCCGGAGGGCTCAGAACAGCCGCAGTTTGTCGTCCTCGATACCGCGCAGCGCGTTGTAGTCGAGGACGACACAGTCGATACCGCGGTCCGTGGCCAGCACCCGGGCCTGCGGTTTGATCTCCTGCGCCGCGAACACCCCGCGGACCGGGGCCAGCAGGGGGTCGCGGTTGAGCAACTCCAGGTAGCGGGTGAGCTGTTCGACGCCGTCTATCTCGCCGCGCCGCTTGATCTCGACGGCGACGGTGGTCCCCCGTGCGTCCCGGCCCAGGATGTCCACCGGGCCGATGGCGGTGGGGTATTCGCGCCGGATCAGCGACCAGCCCTCGCCGAGGGTCTCCATTCGGTCAGCGAGCAGTTCCTGCAGGTGCGCCTCCACGCCGTCCTTGATCAGGCCGGGGTCGACACCGAGTTCGTGCGAGGAGTCGTGGAGAACCTCCTCCATGGTGATGATGAGTTTCTCACCCGATTTGTTCACCACCGTCCACACGGCCACTCCGTCCTCCTCCCCCTCCTTCAGGGTGCAGGGGGGAGACATCCAGTTGAGGGGCTTGTAGGCCCTGTCGTCCGCATGGACCGAGACGGACCCGTCGGCCTTCACCAGGATGAGGCGGGGGGCCGAGGGGAGATGGGCGGTGAGTCTTCCGGCGTAGTCCACCGAGCAGCGGGCGATGACGAGACGCATGGTCGGCCACGCTACTGGACGGAGGGCCGCGCACGCGATTCGCCCCCGCTTCTCCCCGTTCGGCGGGGGGTTCGGGGTGGCTTGTTGTGTGCCCAGGCGCCTGGTGCCGCCGCATGCACCGGCATAACGTTGCCGCGGGGCGTCGCCATACGGGACCGTTCGGTTACACGGTGATGCCTCTTCACGCCCCGAAGATCCCGGTTCGCCCGGGGTCGCGAGAGGAGTACTCATGTCGCTCGACGTCTCACCGGCCCTCCTCGAACAGGCCGAGCGAGGCGAGGTCGACGAAGCGGCCTTCGTCGACTGCGTCCGTACCTCCCTGCCCTACGCATGGGAGCTGATCGGCTCTCTGGCGGCCCGGCTCAGAGTCGACGGCGGGGACATCGCCGACAACCTGACGCCGCCTCCGGACGAGCAGGCCCGCGGCCAGTTGCTGCGCGCGCTGGCGAGTGACGCGATACGCGGTGCGCTGGAGCGTCACTTCGGGGTGCGGCTGGCCTTCCAGAACTGTCACCGGGTGGCGGTCTTCCCGCTGGACGCCTCGGCGGACGAGCGGCTCACCCGCTTCACCTCCATCCGCGGCCAGCTCCTCAACCAGTCACCGGAGCTGCGCGACTGCTGACGGGGGAACAGCGGACGGACAGCGGACGGAGGCCGGGTCACGGCGCGGTGCCCGGCCCCGTGCCCGTACCCGGCGGCGTGTCCGGGGACGTGCCCGCCGCCCGGGGGAGGAGCGGCAGTACCTCGGCGCCCAGCCGCCGGACGTTCAGCTCGGTGCCGGCCAGCTCGCCCGATCCCTCCACCAGCAGGGCGAACCTCCGGATTCCGGTCCGCTCCGCGGTCGCCGCGAGCCGGTCCGCGCACAGCCGGGGCGGGCCGACCGGGTGCAGCGCGCACAGCAGTTCGGTGTAGGCCTGCGGGTCGCGCATCCCGCGCGCCCTGCCGTCCACGGTGGTGTGCGCCTCCAGCCCCTGCCGCAGCCAGCCCGGCATCGCCTTGGTGAGGACCTCCACGGCCTCCGCGCGGGTGTCGGCCACCTGCGCCACCCCGGCCGACACGTGCCCGGCCGCAGCCACCGCCGCCGGATCCAGCCCGGCCGCCAGCGCCTCGCGTCGCCACAGGGCGACCATCTCCGCCTTCTCCTCGTCCCCGCAGTGCATGCCCAGCAGCATCGGCAGCCCGCGTGCCGCCGCCAGCCGCACGGAGCCGGGCGAGGTGCAGGCCACCAGCACGGGTACCGTGCCCGGCCCGGCCAGGGCCTGGTCCGGGCGCGGTACGACGGGGACCTCGCGGAAGCGGTAGCGCTCGCCGTCCGCGCCGACCCGCGGCTCGCGCAGCCAGCGCAGCAGCAGGTCCAGCGACTCGGGGAAGCCCCGCTCGTACGCCTCGGCGCCACCGCCGAAGACCTCCAGATCGACCCAGGGGCCACCGCGCCCGACCCCCAGGGTGAACCGGCCCGAGGAAGTCAGGTGCAGCAGTGCCGCCTGCTCGCCGAGGGCGACCGGGTGCGCGTTCGGCAGCACGCTCACGGCGGTGCCGACCCCGACGCGCCGGGTGCGCCCCAGCAGCAGCGCGGCCAGGGTGACCGCCGAGGGGCAGACGCCGTAGGGGACGAAGTGGTGCTCGGCCAGCCACACGTCGTCCAGCCCGGCCGCCTCGGCGGCCTCCGCGGCGCGCACGGCCCGGTGGAGCGCCTCCCCCTGCCCCTGCCCGGGGAACTGGGCCGCCAGCACGAAAGCCCCCACCTGTGTCGAACGCATCGAGACCTGCCTCCTCATCGCTTCCGGGAAACCGCCCTCGACACCGCTCTCCACGACGTGCTCAACGGTCGGTCCTCCGGAGGCAACAACGCCTGACACGTGCCGGAGGCACGGCCTGCCGAGTTTTTTTCGGATGGTGTGAGGAGTCTGCGGGACATACCGGCGGTCGCGGACCCGGGTGCCCGGGTGCGTAGGCTGAGAGGGAAGTGTGCGCAGACGTACCGGCCGGTCCCAGGCCCCGAGCAGCTCAGCGAGGTATCCGTGTCCCCGCGTCGAAACCGCCCGCGCGGCGGTGGCAGTCCCGCCCGCCGTACCGGCGGGGCACCGGACCGCTACGGACTGGAGCGCACCGACGAGTGGCGGGGCGAGGAGTGGGTGGTGCGGCAGGTGGCCGGGCAGTCCGCCGGCAAGCACTACCGGTGCCCCGGCTGCGACCAGGAGATCCCGCCCGGGACGGCCCACGTCGTCGCCTGGCAGCGGGAGGGCCGGGTGGAGGACCGGCGGCACTGGCACCGGGCCTGCTGGAACGCCAGGGACCGCCGGAGCGCGCGGCTCCAGCGGTCCCGTCAGGCACCCCGGTACTGACCGGCGCCGGTCGCCGGCCCGGCGACCGGGTCAGACGTCGCGGGTGGTGGCGCGGGCGTACGCGCCGATCAGCGCGGCCAGGGTGACCAGGGCCAGCAGCCCCAGCAGCGGCCAGCCGGTGCCGGTCGCGTCGCCCTCCATCGGCAGCCGGAACAGCGAGGACAGGCCGTTGAGCGCCGAGTACTCGCGCAGCTTCTCGCCGAACTCCCGAACGCTCTCGGTGAAGAGGAACAGCGAGACGATGAAGGGCAGCAGCACCAGCCCGAGCATGCTGGTGATCGCCCCCGGCGTGCTGCGCAGCAGTGCGCCGACCGCCAGTGACAGCAGCCCCAGCAGCGCCACGTACAGCGCCGCCCCGACCGTGGCGCCCAGCCACTCGCCGCCGGTGGCGACGGCCTCGCCGGCGCTGATGGTCTCCCCGTTGAAGGAGTCCGTGGAGGCGAACTCGGACAGGGGCTTGCCCTCGACCGCCGCCGACTGCATCAGCGCGGTCAGCGTGCAGGCGATCAGCGTCATCGTGAAGGACAGCAGGAAGAAGACGACGGCCTTGGCGGTGAGCACCCGGGCGCGCTGCGGGCAGGCGGTGAGGGTGGTGCGGATCATGCCGGTGCTGTACTCGGAGGTGATCACCAGCACCCCGAGGGTGATGACGCACAGCTGACCGAGCATCAGACCGAAGAACCCGCCCGCGAGCACCGGTGCCCCGGCGGTGTCCTCGGTGCCCAGGCCGACGGCGACCAGCGCGCCGATGCCGACGACGAGCACGAACATGATGGCGAGTGTCCACACGGTGGACCGCACCGAACGGATCTTGGTCCACTCCGAGGCGATGGCGTGTCCGAGGTGGGTGGTCACCACGGGGATCGGCGAGGCATAACCGGGACCGGGACCGGGGCCGCCGGTCCAGCCGGCCGGGGGTGCCGTCTGCGGGACCGGCGGGGCGGCCTGGGGCTGCTGGGGAGTGGTCATCGGGCGTCCTCGTTGTCGCGCTTGGTGAGGTCGGCGGGGGCGGGCGCGGGGGAGGCCGGGGGCGCCGGGGGCGCGGCCGGGGCGGCGGGTGCGGTGGCCTGCTGGGGCACCTGCGGCGCGGTCGGCGGGGGCTGCCAGCCCCGGACCTGGGGGGACGGCTGCGGGTTCTGCGCCGGCACCGCGTACGGGTTCGGCTGCCCCGGACCGCCCGGGGCGGGCGGCGCGTAGGGATGCGCCGGGGCGGCACCGTGCGGCGGCCAGGCGGCGGCACCGGGGAGCGCGCCGGGCGGCGCCGCGTACGGGTTGGGCTGTCCCTGTCCCGCCGGTGCCAGCAGCCCGGCCCGCTGGTCCTCGGTGGAGCGGTAGTCCACCGCCCCCTGCGTCATGCGCATGTAGGCCTCCTCGAGGGAGGCCGTGTGCGGGGAGAGCTCCCACAGCCGTACGTCCGCCTCGTGCGCCAGATCGCTGATCCGCGGCAGCGGCAGACCGGTCACCCGCAGGGTGCCGTCCTGCTCCGGCAGCACCTGGGCGCCCGCCTCGGCGAGCGCGGCGGTCAGCTTCTCGCGCTGCTCCGGCTCACCGTCCGGGGTGCGGACCCGGGCGAAGTCCGCGGAGTTGTGCGCGATGAAGTCCTTCACGGACATGTCCGCGAGCAGCTGGCCGCGGCCGATCACGATCAGATGGTCGGCCGTCAGGGCCATCTCGCTCATCAGGTGGCTGGAGACGAAGACCGTACGGCCCTCGGCGGCCAGCCGCTTCATCAGGGTGCGGATCCAGCGGATGCCCTCCGGGTCCAGCCCGTTGACCGGCTCGTCGAACAGCAGAACCTGCGGATCGCCGAGCAGCGCCGCCGCGATGCCCAGCCGCTGGCCCATGCCGAGCGAGAAGCCCTTGGAGCGCTTCCTCGCCACCTCGTGCAGGCCGACGACCCCCAGCACCTCGTCCACCCGCCGCCGGGGGATGCCGGACAGCTGGGCCAGGCAGAGCAGATGGTTGTACGCGCTGCGCCCGCCGTGGATCGCCTTGGCGTCCAGCAGCGCCCCCACCTGCCGCGGGGCGTTGGGCAGCCGGCGGTACGGGAGGCCGTTGACGGTGACGTGCCCGTCGCTGGGCGCGTCCAGCCCCAGGATCATCCGCATGGTGGTGGACTTCCCGGAACCGTTCGGCCCCAGAAAGCCGGTGACGGCGCCCGGCCGCACCTGGAAGGACAGGTTGTACACGGCCGTCTTGGCGCCGTAGCGCTTCGTCAGGCCGACTGCTTCGATCATGCTTTCCGCCCCTGCTGGCCTTGTGCGGTTCGGGGCGTGCCGCCCCCAATGGAACTAGGAGAGTATCGGCGGCCGTCCGGTTCCCGGCAATCCGGACGGGCCGGTGCCCCGCACCGCCCGAAGCGGTGCGGGGCACCGGCCCGCCGTTCGTTCTGCCGTGACCGGTGCCGCCCCCGCCCGGTCCGCCCGCCGGAGGCACCCGGCGGGCGGACCCGGGACGGAACGGGCGGCGTCAGCGGGACTGCTGCGCGGGAACGCCGCGGCTCAGCGGCTCGTCGTCCCCGTCCGTGCCGGTCTGCCCGGTGGCGGCGACGGCCGCGCCGGTCAGCGTGGCCAGCATCTCGCGGACGTTGGTCAGCTGGGCGTTGATGCTGTCGCGGCGGTTGGTGAGCGCCGCCAGCTCCCGCTCGGACTCGCTGCGGACGCGGTCGGCCTTGGCGTTGGCGTCGGCCACGATGTCCTCGGCCTGGCGCTGGGCGGTCTCCACCGTCTGACGGGCGCGGCGCTCGGCGTCGGTGCGCAGCTTCTCGGCCTCCAGGCGGAGCTGCTCGGCACGGTGCTCGATCTCCGCCAGCCGCTTCTCCGCCTTGGCCTGGCGGGAGGCGAGGTCGCGCTCGGACTGCTCGCGCCGCTTGGCCAGGTTGGTCTCGAAGTCCGCGGCGGCCTGGGCGGCCTTGGCCCGGGTGTCCTCGAAGAGTGCGTCGGCCTCCTCGCGCTTGGCCTGGGCGTCCTTCTGCGCGTCGGCGCGCAGCGTGGCGGCCTCGCCCTTGGCCTTCTCGACGATCCGGACGCCCTCGTCCTCCGCCTTGGCCTTGCGCTCGGCGGCGTACGACTCGGCGTCGTTGCGCACCTGCTGGGCGGCGGACTCGGCCAGCTCGCGGTGCTGCTCGGCGGCCCGGCGGGCCTCCTCGCGCAGGTCCTTGGCCTCCTCCTCGGCGAGGCGGAGGATCTTCTCGACCCGGGCCCCCAGCCCGGCGTACGACGGCTCGGAGTCGTTGATCTGGGCCTGGGCGTTCTGTGTCTCGAGGTGAAGCTCCTCAATGCGCTTCTCCAGAGACGCGATGCGGGCCAGCGCGTTGTCACGGTCGGCGACGAGCTTCGCGATGCGGTCGTCCACCTGCCCGCGGTCGTAGCCACGCCGCACGAGCTCGAAGCCGAAAGGAGAGGTGTTGTCGCTCATGGGGTTCCTGTCGAGTCAGACGGGGTCGGACGGGAGAGTGATAGGGGGAATCCTAGGGGCGAAAGCGGCGTGTCACCGAGAAGATGCCGGTTTGATATGGAGAATGTACGCCCGTTCGAGTGGTTCAGTTCTTGCCCTGCTTGCTGTTCGCATGTGCGGCTCCTGCTCCGACTCCGGCCTTCACCACGCCGTTTGATCCCCCGTCGGCTCCTTTTCCGCCTCTGTCGCCCTTCCCGCCCCCGCCGCGGGCACCGGGTGCCTCGAAGGACTCCAGCGCCTCCAGCACGTCCTGGACGCGGGAGATCTCGGCGTTGATGTCCTCGCGGCGGCGGGTCAGGACGTCCAGTTCGCGTCTGCCCTGCTCCAGGGTCCGCTTCGCCTCCGCCTCGGCGTCGGCGCGCACCCGCTCGGCCTCCCGGAGGATCGCGGTCTTCTTCTGCTCGGCCTCCTTGAGCAGCCCCTCGGCCTTCCGCACAGCCGAGATACGGACCTTACCCGCCTCGGAGTCCGCGTCCGCCATCGTCCGGCGGGCCTTCTCCCGGGCCTCGGCGAGCTGTTCGTCCGCGGCCTTCACCAGCTTGTCCACGCGCTCGCCGGCGGACCGCATCGCCTCGGCCGACTCCCGGCGCGCCCGGTCGTGCAGTTCCTCGACCTCGGCCTCGACACGGGCCCGCAGCTCCTCGGCCCGCTCCCGTATGGCCGTGGCGTCGCGGCGGGCCTCCTCCAGCATGGTGTCGGAGTCGCGGCGGGACTTCTCGACCAGCTCGGTGCTCTCGCCCCGCGCCTCGGTCATCAGCCGCTCGGCCTCCCGGCGGGCGGCGCCGACCATGGTGTCCGCCTGCTCCTCGGCGGCGGCCGCGATGCGGACGGCCTCCTCCCGGGCCCCGGCGACGAGCCGGTCGGCCTGTTCGGCCGCCTCGCCCAGCTTCCGCGCCGCCGCCTCCCGGGCCTCGTCCCGGATCCGGTCGGCCTCGGCACGCGTCCGCTCGGCCTCCTGGTCCGCGCCGGTGCGGACCCGCTCCGCCTCGGCGATCGCCTCCGAGACCGTGCGCTCCGCCAGCGACTTGGCGGCGTCCGTCTCCTCCTTCGCCTCCCGGCGCAGGGTGGCCGCGGCGTGCTCGGCCGCGGACCGCAGACCGGCGATCTCCTCCTCGGCCTGCTCGTGCATCCCCGCGACCGAGTCGCGCACCTGCTGGGCCTTCTGCTCGGCCGCCGCGACCAGTTCGCCCGCGTGCCGCTCGGCCTCGACGACCAGCCGCTCGGCCTCGGCCTGCGCCTCCTCGACCCGGGTGCGGGCCGAGGCGAGCAGGTCCTCGCTCTGCTCCCGGGCCTGGGCGCGCTCGCGGTCGGCGTCCGCACGGGCGTCGGCGAGCAGTTCCTCGGCCTCGCGCCGCCGCCGCTGCGCCTCCTCCTGGGCCGCGGACAGCGCCTCGGCCGCCTCCGCGCCGATGCGCTCGGCCGCGGTGGAGGCCTCCGCCCGCACCCGGTCGGCCGTCTCCTGCGCCTCGGTGCGCAGCCGCTCGGCCTCGGCCGCCGCCTCGCCGCGCAGCCGTACCGCGAGGGCCTCGCCCTCGGCCCGGGCCTGGGCGGCGTCCGAGACCGCCTCGGTGCGCAGCCGCTCGGCCTCCTCCTCGGCCTGCTCCCGCAGGACCCGCAACCGTTCCGCCGACTCCGCGCGCAGCCGCTCCGTCTCGGTACGGGCCTCCTCGCGCAGCCGCTCGGCCTCGGCGCGGGCCTCGCGCAGCCGCTCCTCGGCCGCCGTCAGCCGCTCCTCGGCCTCGGTGCGCAGCCGCTCCAGCTCAGTCTCCGCCTCGGTCCGGCGGGCGCGTACGGCCTCCTCGGTCTCCTCGCGCAGCCGCTGCCCGGCCCGTTCGGCCTCCGCGCGGGTCTCCTCGGCCTGCCGCTCGGCGTCCGCGCGCAGCTGCTCGGCCTCGGTGCGGGCCCGCTCCAGCGCCTCCTCGGCCTGCCGGCGCAGGGTGGCGGCCCGCTCGATCGCCTCGGTGCGGACCCGCTCGCTCTCGGCGGTGGCGGCGCCGCGGGTCTCCTCGGCGTCCGCCTTGGCCTGGCTGAGCAGCTCCTCGGCGCGGCTGGCCGCCTCCTCGATCTGCTGGACCGCCTCGCGGCGGGCCTCGCCGCGGATCCGCTCGCCCTCCTCGACCGCCTCGGCGCGCAGCTGCTCCGCCTCGCCGCGCAGCCGCCGCGCCTCCTCCTGGAGTTCGACGGTCTTGGCGCGGTACTCCTTGGTGTCGTCCTGGGCCGCGCCCTTGAGCTGCTCGGCGAGGTCGTGCGCCTCGGCGCGCAGCCGGTCGGCCTCCGCCTCGGCCTCGGCGCGCAGCCGCTCGGCCTCCTCGGTGGCGGCCCGGGTGGTGGACTTGGCCTCCTCGGCCGCCTTGGTGAGCACCTCCTCGGCGGTACGGGCGGCCTCGGCGAGCTGGGCGGCCGACTCCTCGGCCGACACCGCCCGGGCGGTCTCCTTCGCCTCGGCGATCAGCCGCTCGGCCTCGGCGCGGGCGTCGGCCCGCACCTGCTCGGCCTCCGTCTTGGCGCTCTCCGCGTCCTTGGTCGCCTCGGCGACCAGCCGGGCGATCTCTGCCCTGGCGGTACGGCTGCGCTGCTCGTTCTCCGCCTCGGCGTCGGCCAGCCGCCTGGCGGCGGCCTCCTTCGCCTCGGCGAGGACCTTGTCGGCCTCGGCACGGGCCTCGCGCAGCGCCGTGTCGGCCTCCTGGATCCGCTGCTCGGCCCGCCGGAGCAGACCGGTGGCCTCGGCCCGGGCGGCCTCGGCCTCGGTGGCGGTGGAGGTGCGCAGCCGCTCGGCGTGCTCGGTGGCCTCCTGGGCCTGGGCGCCGGCGGCGTTCAGCAGCCGCTCGGCCTCCGCGCGGGCCCGGCGCAGCAGGGCCTCGGCCTCGGCGCGGGCGGTCTCGGCCTCGGTGGACAGCCGCTGCCGGGACTGGTCGGCCAGCCGCTCGGCCTCGGCCCGGGCGGCGGCCAGGGTCTGCTCGGCCTCGCCGCGCGCCTCGTCCATCAGCCGGCGGGCCTGCGCCTCGCTGCGGGCGCGCAACTGCTCGGCCCAGGCGACGTTCTCGTTGACATGGGACTCGACGGTCGCGCGGCGCTCGTTGAGCTCCTCGTCCAGCCGCTGGCGGCGGGCCACGGCCTCCGCGTGCAGCTCGGCCTCCATCCGGGCCTGCCGCTCGGCGTGCTCCTGGAGGATCCGCTGGGTCTGGGCACGGGCCTCGCGCAGTTCGCGCTCGGCGTCGGCGCGCAGCTGCTCGGCCTGGAGCTGTGCGTTGCGCAGCAGCTGTTCGGCCTGGTGGGACAGGTTGTCGTAACCGGCCGGGCGCGCGGCGAGAGCGCGGCGCGCCTCGTGCAGCTTGGCGCGCAGCACTTCGACCTGGTAGCCGAGGTCGTCGGCGTGGTCGACCGCCTTGTCCCGCTCGTCCTTCAGCCGCTTCATCTCGGCTTCGAGCCGGGATAGGTGGTCGTCAGCCTCGTAGCGGTCGTAGCCCCGCACTGCGCGGTCCCATCCGTCCCCTGGTCGTGGTGAAGGTGAACTGACCCCTCGGAGAAATGGTGTCAGATCATCGGCGGAACCTGGGACGGACCCCAGTCAGCCCGCAGCCCCGGCCGAACGGCCACTCTACCGGCCGGGGGAGCCCGCGTCAGTGTTGTACGGGAGCGGAGGTGACCAGTTCCGTGAGGACGCCGTGGCAGTCCTTGGGATGCAGGAACGTGATCCGCGAGCCCATCGAGCCGGTGCGCGGCTCGTCGTACAGCACGCGTACGCCCTTGCCGCGGATGTCCTCGGCGTCCCCGTCGACGTCCGCGGTGCCGAAGGCGATGTGGTGCACGCCCTCACCGTTCTTCGCCAGCCACTTGGCGACGGTGGAGTCCTCCCGGACCGGTTCGAGCAGCTGGAGGTAGGAGGCGCCGCCGTCGTCCGTGCCGTTGATCCGCAGCATGGCCTCGCGCACCCCCTGCTCCTCGTTCACCTCGGTGTGGAACACCTCGAAGCCGTAGGTGGCACGGTAGAACTCGACCGTCCTGTCCAGGTCGAAGCAGGCGATCCCGATGTGGTCGATACGCGTCAGCATGACAACAGTGGACCGCCCGGTGGACGGTTACGCAACGTGCGCACGGTCACACCGACCGACCGGTGACCTTGGCCGGTGCCGCTCAGTACATTGGCGATAAACCCTCGTTAACTCCCGCTCCGAAAGGGGCCGCACCGTGACCGAAAAGACGAACGCCAGGACCGGCGACAGGACCAGCGCGGCGTCCGCGACCACCTCCGTGATCGTCGCCGGTGCCCGTACTCCCATGGGCCGCCTGCTGGGCTCGCTGAAGTCCTTCTCCGGAGCCGACCTCGGCGGCTTCGCCATCAAGGCCGCCCTGGACCGCGCGGGCATCGCCGGGGACCAGGTCCAGTACGTGATCATGGGACAGGTGCTCCAGGCCGGGGCGGGGCAGATCCCGGCCCGGCAGGCCGCGGTGAAGGCCGGCATCCCCATGAACGTCCCCGCCCTCACGGTCAACAAGGTGTGCCTCTCCGGGCTGGACGCCATCGCCCTGGCCGACCAGCTCATCCGGGCCGGTGAGTTCGACGTGGTCGTCGCGGGCGGCCAGGAGTCCATGACCAACGCCCCGCACCTGCTGCCCAAGTCCCGTGAGGGCTTCAAGTACGGCGCGGTGCAGATGCTGGACGCCATGGCGCACGACGGCCTCACCGACTCCTTCGAGAACGTGGCCATGGGCGAGTCCACCGAGAAGCACAACACCCGGCTGGCCATCGGCCGCGCCGAGCAGGACGAGGTCGCCGCCCGGTCCCACCAGCGGGCCGCCGCCGCGCAGAAGAACGGCCTGTTCGACGCCGAGATCACCCCGGTGGAGATCCCGCAGCGCAAGGGCGACCCGGTGCTGTTCACCAAGGACGAGGGCATCCGGCCGGAGACCACCGCCGAGTCCCTGGGCAGGCTGCGGCCCGCCTTCGCCAAGGACGGCACCATCACCGCCGGCTCGTCCTCGCAGATCTCCGACGGCGCCGCCGCGGTGGTCGTGATGAGCCGGGCGAAGGCGGAGGAGCTGGGCCTGGAGTGGATCGCCGAGATCGGCGCCCACGGCAATGTCGCGGGCCCGGACAACTCGCTGCAGTCGCAGCCGTCCAACGCCATCCGGCACGCGCTGGGCAAGGAGGGGCTGGAGGTCGGCGACCTCGATCTGGTCGAGATCAACGAGGCCTTCGCGGCCGTCGCGGTGCAGTCGGTGAAGGATCTCGGAATCGACCACGAAAAGGTGAACGTCAACGGTGGCGCCATCGCGCTCGGTCACCCGATCGGGATGTCCGGGGCGCGGATCGTGCTCCACCTCGCCCTGGAGCTCAGGCGGCGGGGCGGCGGCATCGGCGCCGCGGCGCTGTGCGGTGGCGGCGGCCAGGGCGACGCCCTGGTCCTGCGGGTGCCGGGGAAGTGACACCGGGCGCGGGTCCGCACGCCGCCGTACGCGTTCCGTAGGCGGTGTGCGGCCCGCGCGGCCCGTGGCCGCGGGGGAGACGGGCGGTACGGCGGCGGGGCCGGTGGACGGATGGGACGATCGGCCGGTCGGTTGGTGGACGGACGGCGATCGGCCGGTCGGTTGGTGGACGGACGGCGATCGGCCGGTCGGTTGGTGGACGGACGGCGATCGGCCGGTCGGTTGGTGGACGGACGGCGATCAGCCGGTCGGTTGGTGGACGGACGGCGATCGGCCGGGAGGCCGATGAACGGACTGAGGAGAGCGGCACGCATGGCGGTGGACGTCGCCGGACTGGTGGAGCAGGCGCGGCAGGGCAGGCCCCGGGCCGTGGCCCGGCTGATCTCGCTGGTGGAAGGAGCCTCCCCGCAGCTGCGCGAGGTGATGGCGGCGCTGGCGCCGCTCACCGGCAACGCCTACGTCGTCGGGCTGACCGGCTCACCGGGGGTGGGCAAGTCCACCTCCACCTCGGCGCTGGTGACCGCGTACCGGAAGGCCGGCCGGCGGGTCGGCGTGCTGGCCGTGGACCCCTCCTCGCCGTTCTCCGGCGGCGCGCTGCTGGGCGACCGGGTGCGGATGTCCGAGCACGCCGGCGACCCGGGCGTCTACATCCGTTCCATGGCCACCCGCGGCCACCTCGGCGGGCTGGCCTGGGCGGCCCCGCAGGCCATCCGCGTGCTGGACGCGGCGGGCTGCGACGTGGTCCTGGTGGAGACGGTCGGCGTCGGCCAGTCCGAGGTGGAGATCGCCTCGCAGGCCGACACCTGTGTCGTCCTCCTCGCTCCCGGCATGGGCGACGGCATCCAGGCGGCCAAGGCCGGAATCCTGGAGATCGGTGACGTGTACGTGGTCAACAAGGCCGACCGGGACGGTGCCGACGCCACCGCCCGGGAGCTGAACCACATGCTGGGCCTCGGTGAGGCCCGCAGGCCCGGCGACTGGCGCCCGCCGATCGTCAAGACCGTCGCCGCGCGCGGCGAGGGCGTCGACGAGGTGGTGGCGGCGCTGGACAAGCACCGCGCCTGGATGGCGGAGCACGGCGTGCTCGCCGTCCGCCGCCGGGCGCGCGCGGCCCGCGAGGTGGAGACCATCGCGGTGACCGCGCTGCGCGAGCGGATCGGCGACCTGCACGGCGACCGGCGGCTGGACGCGCTGGCCGAGCGGATCACGGCCGGGACGCTCGACCCGTACGCGGCGGCCGACGAACTGGTCGCCGGGCTGACCGGGGAGTAGTCCCGGCGGGGCGGCAGGTCAGCGGTCGTCGTCCCGGTCGTCCCGGTCGTCGCGGTCGTCGCGGTCGTCGTCCTGGTGGTCATCCCGGTCGATGTCCTGGGCGAGGATGCCGCCGCTGCCCGCGTCCACCGTGATCTCGTGCCACCTGCCGTCCTCGCCCAGGACGTCGATCTCCCAGGCCGGCCGGTCGCCGTCGTCGGCCGGCTCCGCGGACTCCGCCGTGCCCGGCACGGCCTCCAGCGCGGCCTCGACGGCCTTCTGGAGCGTCACCTTCGCGTCGTGCAGTTCCCGTCGGTCGTCGGAGTCGTCGCGGTCGTCCCTGCTGTCGTCCCGGTCGTCGCGGTCGTCGGCGTCGGCCCGCAGAGCCGCTGTCAGGGCGTCCGACGAGGTGTCGTCGTCGGCGAAGGCGAGGGTGGTCCCGCCGACGGCGAGTGCGGCGGTGGCGACGGCGGCGATGACCAGCTTGCGGTTGACGGTCGGCTTGCGGTTCATGAGCTGATTCCTCCCGAGCGGCGGGGCCTGCGGTTGATGGGCGATACCGTCGCAGGAGCCGACTGAAGGTTTCCTGAAACCACCTGAAGATCTCTTCAGGCGCGTTCTGTCAGGCTGGGGCCGTGCGCGTACTGATCGTGGAGGACGAGAAGCGGCTCGCCCTGTCGCTGGCCAGGGGGCTCACGGCCGAGGGCTTCGCCGTCGACGTGGCCCACGACGGGATCGACGGGCTGCACCGGGCGACCGAGGGTCCGTACGACCTGATCGTCCTCGACATCATGCTGCCGGGCATGAACGGCTACCGGGTCTGCGCCGCGCTGCGCGCCGCGGGCGACGAGACGCCCATCCTGATGCTGACCGCCAAGGACGGTGAGTACGACGAGGCGGAGGGGCTCGACACCGGCGCCGACGACTACCTGACGAAGCCGTTCTCCTACGTGGTGCTGCTCGCCCGGGTCCGCGCGCTGCTGCGCCGCCGTACCCGCGGCGGGGCGTCCGTGGTGCGTGTCGGAGAACTGGTCGTGGACCCCGGCACGCGGCGGGTGACGGTGGCAGGCCGGGACGTGGCGCTGACCGCCAAGGAGTTCGCGGTACTGGAGTACCTGGCGGTGCGGGCGGGGGAGGTGGTCTCCAAGTCGGAGATCCTCGAACACGTCTGGGACTTCGCCTACGAGGGAGACGTCAACATCGTCGAGGTGTACGTCAGCGCGCTGCGCCGCAAGCTCGGCCCCGGCGCGGTCGCCACCGTCCGCGGTGCCGGGTACCGGCTGGTGGGTGCCGGTGCCTAGGCCGTCCCTGGCCCGGTTCACCGTCCGTACGCGCGCCGCGCTCGGCGCCACGCTCGTGGTGGCCGTCGCCCTGGTGGCGGCCGGCTTCGCGGTGGTCGCGGTGTTGCGCGGCGGCCTCGCGGAGAACGCCCGGCTGCATGCCGAGACCACCGCCCGCGAGGTGGCCGCCGGGATCGTCGACGTACCGGTGGACGAGGTGGCCGGGATGGACGCGCTGGCGGACGACGAACCGGTGCAGGTGGTGGACGCCGCCGGAACGGTGCTCGGCGCCAGCCGCCCGCTGCGCGACCGTGCCCCCGTGGCCGACTTCAACCGGCCCGCGGAATCCGGACCGCGGCAGCCGCCCGCCACGCCCTCCCCGGAGGGCCGGGAGGGCCAGACCGGTGACGGCGACGACGACGACGGTGACGGCGACGATGACGACGACGGCGGCGGCACCACCGCACCGCCCGAGGAGCCCGTCGAGGTGGACCGCAACAGCGTCACCGAGACCGTCCCCCTGCCCGTCGACGACGACGGCGAGGTGACCTTCCGGGAGGGCCGGGCGACCGAACTGCAGGACTTCCGGCTGGTCGCCGTGCAGAGCGTCACCCGCGACCGGGTCCCCGTCACCGTCTACGCGGGCGCGTCCCTCGCCGAGCAGGAGGAGGCGGTGTCCACCGTCGGCGACGCCATGCTGATCGGGCTGCCCGTGCTGCTGACCGTGGTCGGGGGGGTCACCTGGCTGGTGACCCGCGGGGCGCTGCGGCCGGTGGAGGGCATCCGGCGGGAGATGGCGGCCATCGCGGCCGGCACCGACCTGTCGCGGCGGGTGCCCGAGCCCGCCACCGGGGACGAGATCGCGAGACTGGCCCGGACCACCAACGAGACCCTGGCGGCCCTCCAGGCGGCCGTCGAGCGGCAGCGCCGCTTCGTCGCCGACGCCTCGCACGAACTGCGCAGCCCGATCGCCTCCCTGCGCACCCAGCTGGAGGTGGCCGCGGCCCATCCCCGGCTGCTCGACCTCGACGGCGCCGTCCACGACACCGTACGGCTTCAGGACCTCGCCGCCGACCTGCTGCTGCTGGCCCGGCTGGACGCGGGGGAGCGGCCGGGGGACAAGCGGGTGGCGCTGGACGCGCTGGTGCGGGAGGAACTGGCACAGCGCCCCGCGGACCGGGTCCCCGTGGCCGTCGAGGAGCACCGGGGTCCCCCACCGGAGGTGACGGGCTCCCGCGGCCAGCTCGTCCGGGTGCTGGGCAACCTCCTGGACAACGCGCAGCGCCACGCGGAGCACGGGGTCCGGGTGGGAGTGCGCCGCGAGGGCGGGCAGGTGGTGCTGGAAGTCGCCGACGACGGCGCGGGCGTCCCGGAGGCGGAACGGGAGAGGATCTTCGAGCGGTTCGTGCGGCTCGACGACGCGCGCAGCCGGGACGACGGCGGGGCCGGGCTGGGGCTGGCCATCGCCCGGGACGTGGCGGTCCGCCACGGCGGCACCCTGACCGCCGGCCGGGCCCGGGAGGGGGGCGCCCTGTTCACCCTGCGGCTGCCCGCTGCCGGGACCTGACGGCGCGCCGCGCCTTCGGAGCCCGGACCGGTGCCGCGGACGGCCGGGAGCCCGGGCGGTGCCCCGGCCGCCCGCGGCCTGCACCCGTCTCACGGGCGCACCCACCGGCACACCTCGCGGCCCCTTCGGACACCGGCTGCCCCGGTGCCACCCCGGTCACCGCCGGGGGGCGCCCCGTGGCGCGTCGGCCGGGGCACCGGGCAGGAGGTCCGGCCCGTACGGCTTCGGGCCGCCCCGTGGCCGCTCCGGCACCAGGGCGCCCCGGCACCGGGCGGACCCCGCCCGCACGGGCGCTAACCGCTCCAGGCGAGTTCGTCCGTACCGCCCTCGTCCCACTTCAGGCTGATGCTGTCACCGTCCGGGGACTTGGCGGCGGTGGCGGCGAGGTACTTCTCGTCCTCCCCCTGTCCGCATCTGAGCGCCAGCCGGAAGTCGTCGCCCTGGTTCTGTCCGACGCCCAGACACAGGCCCTCGCCCCCCGGATCGATCCAGATGGCCGAGTTCTTGCCCTTCATCTCCCCGCTGTCGAGCTTCGCGCCGATGGTCAGCGTCTGGCCGGCGTCGGCCTGCCACTGCCCCAGGAAGTCGGCCCGGTCGGCGGGCGGCGGCCCGGCCGGCTCCTCGGGCTCCTCGGTGTCCCCGGCGAGCGGGTCGTCGGTGGCCTCGGGTTCCGCCGAGGGCTCCGCGGCCGGGTCGGAGGCGGAGGAGCCGGTGGGCTCCGGGCTCACGGAGGCGCCGGCGGCGGGCTGTTTCCCGTCGTCCCCGTCGTCCCGGACCGCCAGGTAGGTACCGCCGCCGATGAGGGCGAGCAGCACCGCGGCACCGCCGACGATGAGGGCCACCTTGCCCCGCGCGCCGGAGCTTCCGCCGTCCGGCGGAGGCGGGGGCGGCCAGGCGCCGTACGGGCCCTGCTGCCCGTAGGGCTGCTGGGGCGGCGGATACGGCGACTGCGGTGCCTGCGGCGACTGCTGCGGGTGCGGCGGCTGCTGGGGCGGCGGATACGCGTAGCCGGGCTGCCCGCCCGCGGGATACGCCGGAGGACCGGCGGGCGGCGGGCCGGGGGGCGGTGGCGGGGGGCCGCCCTGGGAACCGGGGGCGCCGTGGCCGTCGGGGGGCGGCGGGGGCCAGCCGGGAGGCTGACTCATGTCGGGGTCACCTCTTGGGGCGGATCCGGCGGCGGACGGCCCTCCCGCTCGTCCGGTGCCGCGTTCCCCCGGAAAGACACCGCCAGCCACGGACCCGTCGGGTCTCGTCGGTCACGGAGACTGAGCGGGCCGGTCCATCATTCCCCATCACCGGCTGCCGACACGCGGGGGTCGCCGTCTCAGCCGCGGCCGCGTACCGACCGCAGGTGCTCGGCGACGGGCGTCAGCGCCTTGTACAGGCCGCACAGCGCCTCCGGCGGGAGCAGGTCGATGAAGTGGCGCCGCACCGAGGCGACGTGATGCGGCGCCACCTCGCTCATCGTCCGCCAGCCGCGCTCGGTGAGCACCGCGAACAGCCCGCGCTTGTCGGACTCGCAGTTCTCCCGGCGCACCAGTTCGGCCTTCTCCATACGGGTGATCTGGTGGGACAGGCGGCTCTTGGACTGGCGGGTGGCGGCGGCCAGATCGCTCATCCGCATCCGGCGGCCCTCCGACTCGGACAGGTTCACCAGGATCTCGTAGTCGTTGAGGGTCAGCCCGAACGGCTGGAGATCCCGCTCCAGCTGGTACATCAGAAGCCTGTTGACGTCGAGGTGCACGCGCCAGGCGTGCTGTTCCTCCTCGCTGAGCCAGCGGGATTCCTTGTCGGTGTCCATGGGGGTGGACTCTATCCGGCGCTTCGCCGCCGGACCCGCCGAGAACCTCTTACCGGCGGTAAACCACCCACTACAGGCCGAAGCGCCGCTGGATGCTCCCGAACTGTCCCGGAAGCTGCGGGAACTGCTGCCCGCCATGGCCCCCGCCATGACCTCCGCCGGGCCCGCCGCCGGGTACGCCCGGCTCGTTCGGGGCGGCGCCGGTGGCCCGTTCCGCCATCAGCACCTCGGTGGACTGGATCAGCACCGTGCCCGCCCCGACGAAGTCGAACTGGTGCTCCTCGCCGGAGGTCCCGCCGATCCCGGTGACCGCCCGCAGCCCGCCGAGGACCCCGCGCATGTACCCGTGGTCGTAGTGGTGGCAGGGCGAGGGGCAGTCCGCCCAGCCCACCAGCGCCTGCGGGTCCACCCGGACCGGCGGCTCGACGAAGTGCACCTCGCCGTTGGAGGCCGCCACGAACTTCCCCGTCCCGAGCAGCGTGACGAAGCCCGGGATGATCGACTGCTTCAGCGACAGGCTCGGCTCGAAGGCCAGCAGGTTGCCCGACCGGATGGTGAGGTTGCCGTCCTCCAGGTCGTAGGAGTTCACGTCGAACGCCCGGTCGGCGAGCAGCATCTTGCCCTGGCCCTCGGCGACCACCCAGTCCGAGGCGTGCAGCGGGGAGTGGAAGCTGGTGGCGACCAGGCGGTCCAGCGGGCCGTGGCCGATGCCGTTGAAGCTGATCTGCCCGTAGTAGGCGATCATCTTCCCCTTCTGCAGGAACCACTGCCCCCGCAGGTCCACACAGAAGGTGTACGCGTTGACGTTGTCGTTCGACGGCAGGGTGTGGGCGTCGTGGACGACCGGACTGCTCACAGTTTCTCCTCACTCGCCTGCACGAACACCACTCCCTGGCCGGACAGCTCCAGCTGGAACGCCTCGCCCGAGCCGCGCCCGACCATGTCCCGCCAGCCGAGCGCGGTGGAGAGCTTGTTCTGCACGTTCCCGTGGTGCGCGACGTACGCCTGCGGGTCCACCCGGACGGGGTTGCCCGGGGTGATGGGGAGCCGGATCACCCCGCCGTGCGCCATCACCGCCACCGAGCCGTGGCCCTTGAGGGTGGTGGTGAACAGGCCCTGCCCGGTCACCTGACCGCGGACCATGCCCATGACCCCGCCCTGGGAGCCCATGAACATCGTGCCCTGCTCCAGCGTCCCGTCGAAGGCGAGCAGCCGGTCGGCCTCCACGAAGAGGGTGTCACCGGCCAGTTCGATCACCTCGACGTGGTGGCCGCCGTGGCCGAAGAGCACCGTGCCGTCGCCCTCCACGGTCATCAGCGGGGCGGCCTCGCCCGCCAGCCGCCGCCCGATCATCGAGCCGACGCCGCCCTGGCCGCCCTGCATGTTGGGGGTGAAGGTGACCTGGCCCTGGTAGGCGATCATCGCGCCGCGCTGGCTGAACAGCCGCTGCCCGGGCACCACCCGGGCCTCGATCATCTTGGAACTGATCTCCCGGAAAGGCACTACACGTCACCCCCGATGGTGTTCCGCTCGCTCGGCTGCACGTACACCAGCCCGTCGCCCTCGAAGCGCAGCTGGAAGGACTCGCCCGAGCCCTCACCCATGAAGGTCCGGAAGTTCACCCCGGACTGGAAGTGCTGCTGGAGGTTGCCGGTGTGCGCCACATACGCCCCCGGGTCCACCTGGAGCGGGGACTGCGGGGTGACGCGCAGCACCACCGCGGGGCCGTCCGACATCAGCGCCGCCGTGCCGTGCCCCTCGACGGTGGTGGTGAACAGCCCGTTGCCCTGGGTCGCGCCGCGCATCCCGGTGAAGGTGGTGCCGGTGCGCAGCGAGCCGTCCACACAGAGCAGGTTGCTCGCCTCCACCTGGAGCTTCTCGCCGGTCAGCGGCACCAGGACGATCTCGCTGGCGCGGTCGGCGAGGTAGCAGGTGCCCTGGCCCTTCACCTCCATCAGTTCCATCTGCTCGCCGGTTAGGCGGCGCGTGACCATGCCGCGCAGGCCCTCGCCGCCGCCGGAGAGCTTCTTGAAGGCCATCTGGCCCTCGTAGGCGACCATCGCGCCGTTCTTCGCCCGGACCGTGTCACCGGTCAGGTCGACGGCGAGCACCTTGCTGCCTTGGAGTCGGAACTGAGCCACATGACGCAATCTACCCGCACGTCCGCGCCCGGCGGGAGGCTGTCACAATGGCAGAGCTTGTGCATCCCTTCACAAAGGATCTCCCCCGTGGACCTCAAGACTGCTTCAGCGCTGCGCCGCCTCCGGCTGATCTCCACCCCGGAGGCGGTCTCCTTCCTGGTGCTGCTGGTGTGCTCCGTGCTCAAGCGGACGACGGACTTCAACGCCGTGCCGGTGATGGGCGCCGTCCACGGCGTCCTCGTCATCCTCTACGTGCTCTTCTGGGCGGACGCCTGGAACCGGGCCCGGTGGCCGATGGGCCGCGCCGCCCTCTACCTGGTGCTCTCCGTGCTGCCCGGCGGCGGCTTCTACGCCGACAGGCTGCTGCGCCGCGAGACCGAGGACAGCGTGATCGCCGCCCGGGCCCGCGCCGAGCAGTCCCGCCGGCAGGCCGAGCAGCCCCGGACCGGGGCGGTGGACGCGTGATCGTCGCCTTCTCGGTCACCCCGCTCGGCGTCGGCGAGGAGGTGGGGGAGTACGTGGCGGACGCGGTGCGGGTGGTCCGCGAGTCCGGCCTGCCCCACCGCACGGACGCGATGTTCACCTCGGTCGAGGGCGAGTGGGAGGAGTGCATGGACGTCGTGCGGCGGGCGGTGGCCGCCGTCGAGGCCCGTGCACCGCGCGTCTCGCTGGTGCTGAAGGCCGACATCCGCCCCGGCGTCACCGACGGCCTGACCGCCAAGGTGGCGAGCGTCGAGCGGCACCTGGGCTGACGGCCTGGCGTACGGCCGGATCCGGGCCGGCTCACCGCCCGCCGGCCGCCAGCGCGTTGCCCAGCGGGGTCCGCTCGTAGACCACCTGGTGGCGTACCCGGTGCGAGGTGAGCAGCCCGGCCTCGCGCAGTGTCCGCAGATGGGCCGAGACCGAGGACGGGGCGAGCCCGAGCCGGGCGGCCAGCGCCGTGGTGGAGGCGGGCTCGGCGAGGGCGGCGAGCACGGCGGCGCGGCGCGGGCCCAGCAGCCGGGCCAGCGCTCCGGACGGTCCGTCGCCGGCCGCGGTCCACAACCCGCCGATGCCGCGTGCCGGGTAGACGATCACCGACGGTACGCCCGGCTCCCCGCCGGGGAGCCGGGCGGGGCCGTGCGACGCGCTCCCCGCCGTGCCTCCCACGGCGTTGGGCCACACGAACACGCTCGGCACCAGGGTCAGGCCCTCGCCGCCCAGGACGCAGGTGTGGTCGTGCGGGAGCCGCACCGACAGCGTGCCGTCGGCCTCGGACCAGCTCACCCGGGGGTGCAGCTCGGCGAACAGCCGGGCCAGACCGCCCTCGGCCAGCCGCCGCGCGTGGAAGGCGACGTCCGCCTCCAGCAGGGCCCGCAGCCGCGGCCAGTCGGGCGCGACCAGGGCCCGCCAGACCCGGTCCAGGAGCCCGGCCACGGTCCGCACGGCCCGCGCGGGGTCCGCCAGCAAGTCCCGGCCGGCCGGGCTGTCCGCCGCGCCCGGCACCCCGGCCAGTGAGCGTGCGATCTCCGCGCGGGCGGTGACGGGGTCGGTGGCCCGCACCCGGGCGAGCTCCGCCGCGAAGGAGGGGACCGGCCCGCCGGCGGGCGGCGGGCACAGGAAGTCCGGGGTGTACCCCCTGGCCGGCATCAGCAGCCACAGCGGCTCCAGCCCCAGGCCCGCCGCCGCCGGCGCGCTCCGGCGCAGCCACGGCAGGTGGTAGGGGCCCGGGTGCGCCAGGGCGCGGGCGGCCCCCTGGGTCTCCCACAGCGGTGAGACCGCGAAGCGGCAGCGCAGCAGATCGGCCTCGCCGAGCCGCAGCTGGACCGGCATGCGCCACCTCCGTACGGGCTCGGGTGATTCGGCCTGAGCCGAAAGACTAGGCCGTCCCGACCGCGCCGCGCAGGCTGCCGGGCATGCCGTCCACTTCCCGGAAGCCCGCCGATCCCGGCACCCCCGGGCGCGCCGGATACCGCGCCGTGTTCGCCGTGCGCGAGTTCCGGGCCGTCTTCGCCGCCCATGTGCTGTCGCTGCTGGGCACCGTCGTCGCCCAGCTCGCCCTGTCGGTGCTGGTGTTCCGGGAGACCGGCTCCACCCTGCTGACCGCGCTCGCCTTCGCGCTCGGGCTCCTGCCGTACGCGGTCGGCGGCGCCGTGCTCGCCCCGCTCGCCGACCGGTTCCCGGCCCGGCGGACCCTGGTGGTGTGCGATCTGTTCTCCGCCGGGTGCGTCGCCGCCATGGTGCTGCCCGGTCTGCCGCCCGCGGCGCTGCTGGCGCTCCGTGCGGCGGCGGCGTTCGTGGCGCCGCTGTTCACCGGGGTGCGGGCGGCGAGCCTGGGGGAGATCCTGCACGGGGACGCCTTCGTCCTGGGCCGCTCCCTGATCCGGATCGTCGCCCAGGCCGCCCAGATCGCCGGCTTCGCCGCGGGCGGGCTGCTGCTGGCCGTGGTGGCGCCGCGCACCGCGCTGCTGCTCACCGCGGCGGGTTTCCTCCTCTCCGCGGTGATCCTCCGGCTCGGCACCCGGGAGCGCGGTCCGCTGGCCCGGGAGCGGACGGCCGGCGGCACCCGGGTCCTGCTGGCCGACCGGCGGGTGCGGGCCCTGCTCGCGCTGTGCTGGGTGCCGGCGGCCTTCATGGTGGTGCCGGAGGCGCTGGCCGCGCCGTACGCCGAGCACATCGGTGCCGGAGCGGTCGGCACGGGACTGCTGCTGGCCGCGCTGCCGGTGGGGGCGGTCGCGGCCGAGGTGGCGGCCGGCGGGCTGCTGGGGCCGGCGGCCCGGGAGCGGCTGGTGCTGCCGCTGGCCGTGCTGGTGCCGCTGCCACTGCTGGTCTACGCGCTGCGTCCGGGGCTCCTCCCGGCGCTGGCGGCCCTCTTCCTGGCCGGGCTGGGGGCGGCGTACACCCTGGGACTGGACCGCTGGTACCTGGACGCCGTGCCGCGGGAACTGCGCGGCCGGGCGATGACCGTGCTGTCCGCGGGGCTGATGTCGGTCCAGGGGCTGGGCATGGCCGCGGGCGGGCTGGTGGCCGAGTTCGTGCCGCCGCACCGGGTGGTCGCCGGGGCGGGGGCGCTGGGCGCGGTGTGCGTGCTCCTGGTGGTCCGCGCCGTGCGGCGGCACCCCGTACCCGAGCCCGTGCCGCTTCCCGGGTCCGTCCGCGGTGACCGGGGACCGGAACGGAGCTGACCACGATGTGACCGGCCGGTATGGTCGTAGCCGTGCCGAAGCCGCTCAGTCTGTCGTTCGACCCGATCGCCCGCGCCGACGACCTGTGGAAGCAGCGTTGGGGGTCCGTGCCCTCGATGGCCGCGATCACCTCGATCATGCGCGCGCACCAGATCCTGCTCGCCGAGGTCGACGCGGTCGTCAAACCCTACGGACTGACCTTCGCCCGCTACGAGGCCCTGGTCCTGCTGACCTTCTCCAAGAAGGGCGAGCTGCCGATGTCGAAGATCGGCGAGCGGCTGATGGTGCACCCCACCTCCGTGACCAACACCATCGACCGCCTGGTGCGGTCGGGCCTGGTCGCCAAGCGTCCCAATCCCAACGACGGCCGCGGCACGCTGGCCTCCATCACCGACCGGGGCCGGGAGGTCTGCGAGGCGGCCACCCGTGACCTGATGGCCATGGACTTCGGGCTCGGGGCGTACGACGCCGAGGAGTGCGGCGAGATCTTCGCGCTGCTGCGCCCGTTGCGGGTGGCGGCGGGCGACTTCCGGGAGGACTGAGGCGGGCCCCGGGCGGGGCGCCGGAACCGGGCGGTTACGCTCGTGGGCATGAAGAAGAGCGTGCTGACCCGCTACCGGGTGATGGCGTACGTCACCGGTGTGCTGCTGATCCTGCTGACCCTCGGCATGATCGGCAAGTATCTGCTGGAGGTGGACGGCGCCGAGGGCTTCACCTACGTCGTCAGCCTCGCCCATGGCTGGCTGTACGTGCTGTACCTGGTCTTCGCCTTCGATCTGGGCCTCAAGGCGAAACTGCCGGTCCCCAGGCTGCTCTGGGTGCTGCTCGCGGGCACGATCCCCACCGCCGCCTTCTTCGTCGAGCGCAGGCTGTCGCGCCAGGTCGAGCCGCTGGTCGTGGACGAGGGCACGGCCCCCGCCCGGGCCTGACGGGCACCCCGCGCCGTCCTGCCGTACGGAAGGCCGCCCGGACGCGTCACCGCGCCGGGCGGCTTTCCGTCGACAATTACTTGGACGTCCTAGTAAATTTGTGGGCATGGACGCTGACGCCATCGCAGAGGGCCGCCGACGCTGGCAGGCCCGGTACGACGCCGCGCACAAGCGGGAGGCCGACTTCACCACGTTCTCCGGGGACCCCGTGGAGCCCGTGTACGGTCCCGCCCCCGGCGACACCGTCGAGGGGTTCGAGCGGATCGGCTGGCCGGGGGAGTACCCCTTCACCCGCGGCCTGCACCCCACCGGCTACCGCGGCCGGACCTGGACCATCCGCCAGTTCGCGGGCTTCGGCAACGCCGAGCAGACCAACGAGCGCTACAAGATGATCCTCCAGGCGGGCGGCGGCGGGCTGTCGGTCGCCTTCGACATGCCGACCCTGATGGGCCGCGACTCCGACGACCCGCGCTCGCTGGGCGAGGTCGGCCACTGCGGCGTGGCGATCGACTCGGCCGCCGACATGGAGGTCCTCTTCCGGGACATCCCGCTGGGCGGGGTCACCACCTCCATGACGATCAGCGGCCCGGCGGTGCCGGTGTTCTGCATGTACCTGGTGGCCGCCGAGCGCCAGGGCGTCGACCCGGCCGTCCTCAACGGCACGCTCCAGACGGACATCTTCAAGGAGTACATCGCGCAGAAGGAGTGGCTGTTCCCGCCCGAGCCGCATCTGCGGCTGATCGGCGACCTGATGGAGTACTGCGCGCGCGACATCCCGGCGTACAAGCCGCTGTCGGTCTCCGGCTACCACATCCGCGAGGCGGGCTCCACGGCCGCGCAGGAGCTGGCGTACACCCTCGCCGACGGTTTCGGCTACGTGGAGCTGGGCCTCTCCCGTGGTCTGGACGTGGACGTCTTCGCGCCGGGCCTGTCGTTCTTCTTCGACGCGCACGTCGACTTCTTCGAGGAGATCGCCAAGTTCCGCGCCGCCCGGCGCATCTGGGCGCGCTGGATGCGGGACGTGTACGGCGCGCGGAGCGAGAAGGCGCAGTGGCTGCGCTTCCACACCCAGACCGCGGGCGTCTCGCTCACCGCGCAGCAGCCGTACAACAACGTGGTGCGCACCGCCGTGGAGGCGCTGGCCGCGGTGCTGGGCGGCACCAACTCGCTGCACACCAACGCCCTGGACGAGACCCTCGCGCTGCCCAGCGAGCGGGCCGCCGAGATCGCGCTGCGCACCCAGCAGGTGCTGATGGAGGAGACGGGCGTCGCCAATGTCGCCGACCCGCTGGGCGGCTCCTGGTACGTCGAGGCGCTGACCGACCGGATCGAGGCGGACGCGGAGCGGATCTTCGAGGAGATCAGGGAGCGCGGCCGGCGCGCCGTGCCCGACGGGAACCATCCCGTCGGCCCGATGACCTCGGGCATCCTGCGGGGCATCGAGGACGGCTGGTTCACCGGCGAGATCGCCGAGGCCGCCTTCCGGTACCAGCAGGCGCTGGAGAAGGGCGAGAAGAAGATCGTCGGTGTCAACTGCCACACCGGTTCGGTCACCGGCGACCTGGAGATCCTGCGGGTCAGCCACGAGGTCGAGCGCGAGCAGGTGCGGGTGCTGGCCGAGCGGAAGGCCGGGCGCGACGACGCGCGCGTGCGTACCGCCCTGGACGGGATGCTGGCCGCCGCCCGGGACGGGGGGAACATGATCGAGCCGATGCTTCGGGCGGTGCGCGCCGAGGCCACGCTGGGCGAGATCTGCGGGGTGCTCCGCGAGGAGTGGGGCGTCTACACCGAGCCCGCCGGCTTCTGATCCCGCTCCCCGTCCGCCGGGTCCGCCGGGACCGCCGCCCGGTCCCCGGCGGGCGGCTGAGGGGCCGCCAGGCCCTGGAGCAGCAGGGTGGTCAGGGCGCGGGCCCACGCGGGGGTGACCCGCTCCGCGCTGACCAGGCAGCGGTGGACGACCGCGCCCGCGATCACGTCGAAGACCAGGTCCACCGCCCGGGCCGCCTCGGCGGCGCCCGCCGGGCCCGGCGGGTCACCGGGCAGCTCGCCGCGGGCCTGGGCGCGGCGGCGGCCCTCGACGACCAGGCGCTTCTGGCGGTCCACGATCGCGGTGCGGATCCGGCCGCGCAGCGTCTCGTCACGGGTGGCCTCGGCGACCACCGCCATCAGCGAGGCCTTCGTCTCCGGACGCTCCAGCAGTTCGGCGAAGGACAGGACGACGCCCTCCACGTCGGCCCGCAGACTGCCGCGGTCGGGCAGCCGCAGATTGTCGAAGAGGACGGCCACCGCGTCCACGACCAGATCGTTCTTGTTGGCCCAGCGCCGGTAGAGCGTCGTTTTGGCCACCTTCGCGCGGACGGCCACGTCCCCCATCGTCAGCCTGCCCCACCCCAGTTCCACCAGTGCCGAGCGGGTGGCGTCGAGGATCGCGCGGTCGGCCGCGGCGCTGCGCGGCCTGCCCGTACGGTGCGGAGAACCGGCCATGACCGCAGACTCTAGCGGTGTCCGTGAGATACGCTACGGCCCGTAGCGTAAAAAGCCCGGAGACGGCGGTCGCCGGGCGACAGCCACGGGCGCCGGGTGGGGACCCGGTGCCGACTCGCGCCATGCTGTACGGAACGGTCCGCGGACGGGGGAAACTGGTCTCATGCAGCCACGGAACATGTCCATGAGCGGAGTGGTCGACCTCGCCGCGGTGAAGGCGGCCGGAGAGGCCAAGCAGAAAGCGGAGGAGGCCAGGGCCAGGGCCCGGGCCGCCGGGCAGCAGGGCGGCGCCGGCGCCGCCCCGGACGCCTCGGTGCCCTCTCTGGTGACCGACGTAGACGAGGCGGACTTCGAGAGGGAGGTGCTCCAGCGCTCCACCGAGGTCCCGGTCGTCATCGACTTCTGGGCCGAGTGGTGCGAGCCGTGCAAGCAGCTCGGCCCGCTGCTGGAGCGGCTGGTGCGGGAGTACGCCGGGCGGCTCGTGCTGGCGAAGATCGACGTGGACCGCAACCAGATGCTCTTCCAGCAGTTCGGGGTGCAGGGCATCCCCGCGGTCTTCGCGGTGGTGGCGGGCCAGGCGCTGCCGCTGTTCCAGGGTGCCGCGCCCGAGCAGCAGGTCCGCGAGGTGCTGGACCAGCTGGTCCAGGTCGCCGAGCAGCGCTTCGGCCTGACCGGGGTGTCCGTCGCGGACGGTGCGGACGAGGAGCGGGCCGCCGAGCCCCGCGAGCCGGAGGACCCGGCGCTGGCCGCCGCCCACTCGGCGCTGGACGCGGGTGATCTGGGCGGTGCCGTACAGGCGTACCGGAACGTGCTTGCCGGTGACCCGGGCAACACGGAGGCCAAGCTGGGGCTGTCCCAGGCGGAGCTGCTGCAGCGCGTGCAGGGGCTGGACGCGGCGCGGGTGCGCAAGGAGGCCGCGGACGCTCCGGCCGATGTGCGGGCCCAGATCCGGGCGGCCGACCTGGACCTGGTGGGCGGACATGTGGAGGACGCCTTCGGCCGGCTGGTGGAGGCGGTCAGGCGGACCGCGGGCGAGGACCGGGACGCCGCGCGCGTACACCTCCTGGAACTCTTCGAGGTGGTGGGCGCCGAAGACCCGAGGGTGGTCGCGGCGCGCGGCGCCCTCGCCCGGGTGCTGTTCTGACCTGCCCATTCCAGAGGGTCGCCACTTGCTGACATGAAGACAAACAGCGGCCGCGACTTTGCCAAAACTTGGCAGTCGCGGCTGCTGTTACTTGCAGTAAGGCCCTCCTGTGCTTCTCTTCGGCTTGTTCCGGCTGTGTCCGCATTTCAGGCGGGCCGTCCGGCGACCCTCCGTGTCCGTTCCGCCGCCCTGGGAGGCACTCCCGTCATCCGCTCGTTACTCGCAAGTAACGACACCCCTTGTGCCGCGGCGTCTCATGCAGCACGATCGGCCACGCTCGGTCCATCGCTCGCAGCCCCGGCACACCACACCCGGGCACCGGCGGGCAACGGGTCCCCACCGGGTGGGCCGGCGCCTCGGCGCCGGTCGTGGACAGGGGGGTCTCCGCCGCGAGGCGGAGCCTGTCCGGCAGACCGCGCGGGAGCGCGGTCACGTGGTTGTCGCTCGGGGGTGATCGCCGGTGCTTCGGAGGCTTGGGGAGACCCACTCGTCCGTCGGCCGGCGCTTTCCCTCCCGAGGACGTAGCACTTCTCCCATCCCGTCCGGGCCACACCCGGGCCGGAGATGTACGTCCGAGAAGGAGGAAAGTCATGGAGTCTGTGGCTCGTGGCGGGACCAGATGGAAGCGGTTCGCCGTTGTCATGGTCCCGAGCGTTGCCGCCACGGCAGCGGTCGGGGTCGCCCTCGCACAGGGGGCGCTCGCCGCGTCGTTCAGCATCTCCGGCCAGCAGGCGAAGGTCTCTGTTGACCGGCTGGACGGCGAAGGGTTCGTTCAGTACGGCACGGTCAACACCACGCACGACGGCAAGACCATCCCCGTCGCGGTCTCGGCGTTCAAGGACGCCGACCTGCGGGGCCTGTGCCAGTCCGTCGTGGTGCCCGTGCCGCTCTTCGGCGATGTCTCGCTGAAGCTCACCGCGGGCAACAACGGCAAGGTCGTGAAGGCGAAGAACCTCTACATCGACCTCGACCAGCTCGACGCCGACGCGACGTTCACCAACATCAACATCGGTGTCGCGGCCGGTGCCGCGTCCAAGGGCCCCAAGGTCGAGGAGACCGTGCGCAAGCACGCGCCGGGCTCCTTCGCGCAGGAGGCCGACAAGGCCGTGCTCACCGATGTCAAGCAGACGTCCTGGGCCACCAGCGCCGGCACCTTCGAGCTCTCCGGCCTTTCGATGAAGGTCGCCAAGGGCAAGAACGAGTGCTTCTGACGCACTGAACGCCGGGAGGCGGGGGACCGTACGCCGTTCGGTCCCCCGGCTCCCCGCAGTGCCATTGATCTTTGTGACAGTTCAGCCCGAGGGAGCTGTTTTCGATGAGTGCCGAGTCGCCGGGAGCGCGTGAACGCATCAGCCACTGGCGGCAGTCGTTCCGCATGTGGCGCTGGCAGCGCCCCTTCTGGGCGGGACTGCTGACGCTGCTGGGCGGCATACCCATCATCTACATCCCATACGCCGATCCCGGCCTGGACCAGTTGTCCTTCCGGCTGGCCACCACCACGGGCTCCGGGTCGCTGATCATCGGAGTGCTGCTGATCGTGCTGGGCCTGACCATGTGGTTCCAGCCGCACTCCCGGGTCTTCGCCGGGGTCGCCGCCATCCTGCTGGGGCTGGTCTCCCTGGTGGTCTCCAACCTCGGAGGCTTCTTCGTCGGTTTCCTGCTGGCCCTGGTCGGCGGAGCCATGGGCCTCTCCTGGGTGCCCGCCAAGGAGGAGCGGTCCCCGGCTGACGGAACGGCCGGCCCGGGCACCTCTCCCGGCACGGGCCCGGACCCCGCCGGGGCCGAGAACGGACAGAACGGGGTGCACCGTGACGCCTGACGAGGCGCGCCGGGGAGACCAGGGGGACAGTGAAGGCGCCACCGGCGCCGGGGCGTCCCGGCGTACGAGGACCGGACCGCGGCACGCCGCGCCGAGGAAGCCGCTGCTGACCCGGCTGCACGTCCCCGCGGGCAAGGCGGTGGCCCTGGCGGCCATGCCCACCGCCGTGCTCATGGGCATGGGCCTCACCCCGCAGCTCGCCGGCGCCAAGCCGCTGCCGAAGAACCCCTTCCAGGACGGGCCGTGCGTGTCCGCGCCCGACAAGGAGGCGGAGCAGGAGCGGGAGCAGGAGGAGGACCGGGAGAAGCCGGAGCGGACCGAGAAGGCCGCCGAGCCCGGGAGGATCCCCGCGCCGCGGGAGTCCCCGGCCGCCGGAACCGGCGAGGACGACTCCGGGAACCAGGACACCGGCTCCGGGGAGGCGCGCAAGCGCGCACCGGAGACCGCCACCACCGCGCCGGAGCCCGGACCGGAGCCGTCCGGGACCGCGCAGGAGACCGACGAGGCGGCCGGCGCGGCCGAGGCGGAACAGGAGCGGAACCCGCTGGACCCCCTGGGGCTGGGTGACGCCCTCAAGGGCCTGCTCACCCCGGACGACCGGAGCGAGCGGCAGGAGACCCCGGAGGCCGGGGCCGCCCCGTCCGGCTCGCCGGAGCCGTCCGCCGGTACCTCCGACACCCCGGCGAAGGAGGCCGCCGAGAAGGCCGGTGAGGAACTGGAGGAGGCCGCCGGGAAGGCGCGGAAGGCCGCCGAGGACGCCGAGAAGGCCGTGAAGGCCGTGCAGGAAGCGGCGGAGGACGCCGCCGGGGCCGGCGAGGCCGCCGAGAAGACCACCGAGGACGCGAAGACCACCGAGGACGCCGAGAAGGACGACGAGACCGGCAAGGACGCCTCCGGCAAGGAGCCCTTCCCCTGCCCCGCCTACGACGCCCAGGCGCTGGCGGACGCCGAGGAGGAGCGGACCGAGGCCCTGCTGCCCGACGCCCCGTGGCGGCTGGAGACCAGTCTCCTGACGCTGCACGGACTCGACTACCACGGCATCGTCAAGGTCCGCACCTACGGCGGCAAGGTCAAGAACGTCCTGAAGTTCACCGCCTCCGCGGTCGACATCCGGGACCTGCACCAGATCGTCGAGGGCCCCGGCGGCACCGCCGGGCACGTCCAGGCGGCCAGGGGCAGCACGTCCACCATCCGCAACGGCACGGTGACCATGTACACCGAGGAGCTGAAGGGCAAGCTGTTCGGACTGATCCCGATCACCTTCAGCCCCGAGTCCCCGCCGCCGCTGAACGTCCCCGAGGTGTTCTTCACCGAGGTGTCGGTGACACAGGCCGGCCAGTTCGGCGGCACCCTGCACATCCCGGGCATGCACCTGTACAACGAGGGCTGACCGGGCGCCGGCAGGCCGACACGGCGGCAGACCGGCGGAACGGCGGCGGCCCGCGTACCGGGGAGGTGGTACGCGGGCCGCCGCCGTTCCCGTGCTCTCGCGGGACCGCCGTCAGCGCTCCTCGTTGCCCAGGTGGTGCACCAGCACCATGTTGGTGGTGCCGGGGACGCCGGGCGGCGAACCGGCCGTCATGACCATGGTGTCGCCGGGGTTGTACCGCTGGAGCTTGAGCAGTTCGGCGTCCACCAGGTCGACCATCTCGTCGGTGTGGTCGACGTGCGGTACCACGAAGGTCTCCACGCCCCAGCTGAGCGCGAGCTGACAGGCGGTGGACGGCTCGGTGGTGAAGGCCAGGATCGGCTGGGCGGCCCGGTAGCGGGACAGCCGCCGGGCGGTGTCGCCGGACTTGGTGAAGGCGATCAGCGCCTTGCCGTTGAGGAAGTCCGCCATCTCGCATGCCGCGCGGGCCACCGAACCGCCCTGGGTGCGCGGCTTCTTGCCGGGTACCAGCGGCTGGAGGCCGCGGGAGAGCAGCTCCTCCTCGGCGGCCTGGACGATCCTCGACATCGTCTTGACGGTCTCGATCGGATACTGGCCGACGGAGGACTCCGCCGAGAGCATCACCGCGTCCGTGCCGTCCAGGATCGCGTTGGCCACGTCCGAGGCCTCGGCGCGGGTGGGCCGGGAGTTGGTGATCATCGACTCCATCATCTGGGTCGCCACGATCACCGGCTTGGCGTTGCGGCGGCACATCTCGATGAGCCGCTTCTGCACCATCGGGACCTTCTCCAGCGGGTACTCCACCGCCAGGTCGCCGCGGGCGACCATCACGCCGTCGAACGCGAGGACGACGTCCTCCATGTTCTCGACGGCCTGCGGCTTCTCCACCTTGGCGATCACCGGGACCCGGCGGCCGACCTCGTCCATCACCCGGTGCACGTCGCGGACGTCGGCGGCGTCCCGGACGAAGGACAGCGCCACCATGTCGCAGCCCAGTTCCAGCGCGAACCTCAGGTCCTCGACGTCCTTCTCCGACAGGGCCGGGACGTTGACCGCCACACCGGGCAGGTTGATGCCCTTGTGGTCGGAGATCACACCGCCCTCGATGACGATGCAGCGCACCCGCGGACCCTCCACGTCGATGACCTGGAGGGCGACGTTGCCGTCGTTGATCAGGATCGCCTCGCCCTTGGAGACGTCGGCGGGCAGCCCCTTGTAGGTGGTGCCGCAGATGGTCCGGTCGCCGGGGACGTCCTCGGTGGTGATGGTGAACTCGTCCCCGCGGACCAGCTCCACCGGCCCGTCGGCGAAGGTCTCCAGGCGGATCTTGGGACCCTGGAGGTCGGCGAGGACGCCGATCGCCCGTCCGGTCTCCTGGGCGGCCTTGCGGAGTCGGTGGTACCGCTCCTCGTGCTCCGGGTGGCTTCCGTGGCTCATGTTGAAGCGGGCCACGTTCATGCCGGCTTCGATCAGCGTTTTGAGCTGCTCGTAGGAATCCACGGCGGGACCCAGGGTGCAGACGATTTTGGAACGGCGCATGGGGGCGATCCTATCTTTTGTTCAGTGGCAAAACGTTCCAGGGGGTGAGCCGGATCACCCCGGTCTCGCGGCGGCACCGGTGACCAGCGCATACGTCTGGGTGGCGATCTCCAGCTCCTCGTCCGTCGGCACGACGGCCACCGCGACCCGCGCGGACGCCGGGGAGATCAGCCGCGGCCCGCCGCCGCGCGCCTCGTTCAGCTCCGGGTCCACCACCGGGCCCAGCCCCTCCAGCCCGGCGACGGCGGCGCGGCGCACCGGGGCGGCGTTCTCCCCGACCCCGGCGGTGAAGGCGACCGCGTCCACCCGGCCGAGCACGGCGAAGTAGGCGCCGATGTACTTGCGCAGCCGGTGGATGTAGATGTCGAAGGCCAGCTTCGCGGAGGCTGCGCTTTCGGTGTCCCCGGTGTCCCCGGTGTCCCCGGCGTCCTCTGCGCCGGAGTCCATCCGGCGCAGGACCTCCCGCATGTCGTTGTCCCCGCACAGCCCCAGCAGACCGCTGCGCTTGTTCAGCAGGGTGTCGATCTCGTCGACCGACATCCCGGCGACCCGCGCCAGGTGGAAGACCACCGCCGGGTCGATGTCGCCGGACCGGGTGCCCATCACCAGGCCCTCCAGCGGGGTGAGCCCCATGGAGGTGTCCACGCACCGCCCGCCCGCCACCGCCGAGGCCGAGGCGCCGTTGCCCAGGTGCAGCACGATGACGTTCACCTCGGACGGCTCGCGGCCCAGCAGCTCGGCGGTGCGGCGCGAGACGTACGCGTGCGAGGTGCCGTGGAAGCCGTAGCGGCGCACCCGGTGCGCGTCGGCGACGGCGGGGTCGATGGCGTACCGGGCGGCGTACTCCGGCATCGTGGTGTGGAAGGCGGTGTCGAAGACCGCCACCTGCGGCAGCCCCGGGGCCAGTCCCAGGGCGGTGCGGATACCGGCGAGGTTGGCCGGGTTGTGCAGCGGCGCGACGGGCACCAGCCGCTCGATCTCGGCCAGCACCTCGTCGTCGATCACGGTCGGCGCGGTGAACCGCCGGCCGCCGTGCACCACGCGGTGGCCGATCGCGGCCAGTTCGGGGGAGTCCAGACCGAGGCCGTCGCGGGCCAGTTCCGCGGCGACGGCCTCCAGTGCCGCGCCGTGGTCGGCGACGGCCTCCTCGCGTTCCCGGGGCGCGCCGCCGGCCGGGGTGTGCCGCAGGTACGAGGTGCGCTCCCCGATCCGCTCGACGATGCCGGCGGCCGGCCGGGAGTGGTCGGCCATGTCGAGGAGCTGGTACTTCACCGATGAGGAGCCGGAGTTCAGGACGAGGACCCGGGTGCCTCTCACCGGAGCACCGCCGTCCCGCTCGCCCCGCCCGGCCGCTCCTCCGGGCCGCCGGGCGGCGGCGCGCCCCGCTCCCGCCGGTTCTGCTGCGCCTGGACGGCGGTGATCGCCACGGTGGTGACGATGTCGGGCACCAGGGCGCCGCGCGAGAGGTCGTTGACCGGCTTGCGCAGCCCCTGCAGGACCGGCCCGACCGCCACGGCGCCGGCCGAGCGCTGGACGGCCTTGTAGGTGTTGTTGCCGGTGTTGAGGTCGGGGAAGACCAGCACGGTGGCCCGCCCGGCGACGCTGGAGCCCGGCAGCTTGGTCGCCGCGACCGACGGCTCCACCGCGGCGTCGTACTGGATCGGCCCCTCCGCCAGCAGGTCCGGGCGGCGCTCCCGCACCAGCTCGGTGGCCCGCCGCACCTTGTCCACGTCCGCCCCGGAGCCGGAGGTGCCGGTGGAGTACGACAGCAGCGCGATCCGGGGCTCCACCCCGAACTGGGCGGCGGTCGTGGCCGACTGGACGGCGATGTCGGCGAGCTGTTCGGCGTCCGGGTCGGGGTTGACCGCGCAGTCGCCGTAGACCAGCACCTTCTCGGCCAGGCACATGAAGAACACCGAGGAGACGATCGCGGCGTCCGGCCGGGTGCGGATGATCTCGAAGGCGGGCCGCAGGGTCGCCGCCGTGGAGTGCGCCGCGCCCGAGACCATGCCGTCGGCCAGCCCCTCCTGGACCATCAGGGTGCCGAAGTACGTCACGTCGGACACCAGGTCCCAGGCCAGCTCGTAGGTGACGCCCTTGTGGGCGCGGAGCTTCGCGTACAGCTCGGCGAAGCGCTCGCGCAGCGGCGAGGTCTCCGGGTCCACCACCCGGGCCCAGGCGCCCGTCCCCTCCGGGAGCTCGTCGTGGCCCAGCAGCCCCAGGTCGATGCCCAGGTCGGCGGTGCGGCGGCGGACCCCGCCCTCCCGGCCCAGCAGGGTCAGATCGCACACGCCCCGCCGCAGCAGCACCTCCGCCGCCCGCAGCACCCGCTCCTCGGTCCCCTCCGGCAGGACGATGTGGCGGCGGTCGGAGCGGGCGCGCTCGATCAGCTCGTGCTCGAACATCATCGGGGTGACCCGGTCGCCGCGGGCCACCGAGAGCCGTTCGCTGAGCCGGCCGGTGTCCACCTCGTTCTCGAACAGGCCCAGCGCGATCTCGGCCTTGCGCGGGGTGGCCGTGGTGAGCCTGCCCTCCAGGGTGGTCAGCCGGGCCGCGGTCGGGAACGAGCCCTCGGACACCGCCAGCACCGGGGTGCCCGGGGAGAGCCGGGCGGCCAGCGCCATCGTCTCCTCGCCGGGCCGCCGGTCGGTGGTGAGCAGCACCGCGGCGATGGCCGGGGAGCCGGCGGAGTGCGCGGCGAGCGCGCCGACGACGAGGTCGGCGCGGTCCCCGGGGGTGAGGACCAGACAGCCCTCGGTGAGGGCGGGCAGGAAGGTCGGCAGCGTGGCGCCGCCGAAGACGAAACCGCGCACGTCACGGGCCAGCCCGTCCGGGTCCGCCTGGAGGACCTCCGCGCCCAGGGCCTCGGCGACCTGGGAGACGGTCGGGGCGGCCAGCGCGGGCTCCTCCGGCAGGGCGTACACCGGCACCGGGAGCTGCCCGCCCAGGGTGCGGGCGGCCCGGTGGGCGAACGCGCCGGGGACCCGGTTGGCGATCATCGCGATCACCTCGCAGCCCAGCGAGGCGTACGCGTGGTGGGCGTTGCGGACCTCGGCGGTCAGCGAGTCCTCGTCCTGCCCCGCCCCGGCCACCACGGGCAGCACCGGGGTGCCGAACTCGTTGGCCAGCCGGGCGTTGAGGGCCAGCTCGGCGGGCAGCCCGGTGTCGGCGAAGTCGGTGCCCAGCACGAGGACGGCCTCGTAGCCGCGTGAGACGGTGTGGAAGCGGTCCACCAGGAGGGAGACCAGCTCGTCGGTGCCCTTGTCGGCCAGCACGGCGGCGGCCTCGTCGTAGCCCAGGCCCATCACCGTGCCCGGCGGCTGGGACAGCCGGTAGCGGCTGCGCAGCAGGTCGTAGATGGGATCGGGGCCGTCGTGGGCGAACGGGCGGAAGACGCCGACCCGGCCGATCCGGCGGGACAGGAGTTCCATGACCCCCAGCTCCACGACCTGCCGGCCGTCACCGCGGCCGATGCCGGTCACGTACACGCCGCGCGCCACGTGCGTTCTCCCTACGTCTCGCGTTCACCGGGCCCGGGGGGCCGTCCCCGGTCGCGTACCCGTGTCCGCCGCGCCGGAACCGCCGCGGAGAAGGGCCGGGAACGCGTCCTCACCAGGCGAGTCCGGCGCGTCCTGCCCCGGACACCCTCCGGTTCGGCTCCAACCCACCGTCGACCTTACCGCCGGGCCCGGTGACGTCGCGCACCGAACGAGATGTGAGACGGGCGGCCGGAATGTGTTCAGGGCGTGAAACAATCGGCGTGGCGCACCCGAACCAGCAGCGAGCAGGAGAAACGATCCCCATGCGCATCGGAGTCCTCACCGCAGGCGGCGACTGCCCCGGTCTGAACGCCGTGATCCGTTCGGTCGTGCACCGCGCCGTGGTCGACCGGAACGACGAAGTCATCGGCTTCGAGGACGGCTTCAAGGGCCTGCTCGACGGCCGTCACCGGCCGCTCGACATCAACTCCGTCTCCGGCATCCTGGCCCGCGGCGGCACCATCCTCGGCTCGGCCCGGCTGGAGCGCGGCCGGCTGCGCGAGGCCTGCCAGAACTCCGAGGAGCTGCTGGAGCGCCTCGGGCTCGACGCGCTCATCCCGATCGGCGGCGAGGGCACCCTGACCGCCGCCCGGATGCTGGCCGACGCCGGGCTGCCGGTGGTCGGCGTGCCCAAGACGATCGACAACGACATCTCCGCCACCGACCGCACCTTCGGCTTCGACACCGCCGTCACCGTGGCCACCGAGGCCATCGACCGGCTGAAGACCACTGCCGAGTCCCACCAGCGCGTGATGGTCGTGGAGGTCATGGGGCGGCACGCGGGCTGGATCGCGCTGGAGGCCGGGATGGCGAGCGGCGCGCACGGCATCTGCGTGCCCGAGCGGCCCTTCCAGATCGACGACCTGTGCAAGATGGTCCAGGAGCGGTTCGCGCGCGGCAAGAAGTTCGCGGTGATCTGCGTGGCGGAGGGCGCCCGCCCGGCCGAGGGCTCGATGTCCTACGAGAAGGGGCAGATCGACCAGTACGGCCACGAGCGCTTCACCGGCATCGGCAACCGGCTCGCCGTCGAGCTGGAGCACCGGCTGGGCAAGGAGGCCCGGCCGGTCATCCTCGGCCACGTCCAGCGCGGCGGCACTCCCACCGCGTACGACCGGGTACTGGCCACCCGCTTCGGCTGGCACGCCGTGGAGGCCGCCCACCGCGGCGACTTCGGCAGGATGACGGCCCTGCGCGGCAACGAGATCACGATGGTGCCGCTGGCGGACGCGGTGGCCGAGCTGAAGACGGTGCCGCAGGACCGGATGGACGAGACCGAGGCGGTCTTCTGAGCCGTCCCGCCGGCTGCGCGCCCGCCCCGCCCGGGGCCCGGGCGGTCCCGTTCCCGCCTCCGGGAGAGGGAACGGGACCGCGTGTCCGTCCCGGCCTCAGGCCGGGACGAGCCAGATCGTCGCCAGCGGGGGCAGGGTCGGGGCGATGCCCGCCGGACGGCCGTGGGCCGGGGCGGATGCGTCGGTCTTCAGCGGCTCGGGGTTGCCCACGCCGCTGCCGCCGTACCGCGCCGCGTCGGTGTTGAGGATCTCGCGCCAGGCCGGCACCTCGGCCGGGACGCCGATCCGGTAGTCGGTGCGGACCACCGGGGAGAAGTTGGACACGGCGACCAGCGGGGTGCCGTCGGCGGCGTACCGCAGGAAGGCGAAGACGTTGTCCTCGGCCGCGTTCCCCTCGATCCAGGAGAAGCCCGCCGGCTCGGTGTCCCGCTCCCACAGCGCGGGGGTGGCGGTGTAGACGTGGTTGAGGTCGCGGACCAGTTCGCGCACCCCCTGGTGGTCGCCCGCCGCGGAGTACGCCGGGTCCAGCAGCCACCAGTCCGGGCCGTGCACCTCGGACCACTCCGCGCCCTGGGCGAACTCCTGGCCCATGAACAGCAGTTGCTTGCCCGGGTGGGACCACATGAAGCCCAGGTACGCCCGGTGGCCGGCCCGCTGCTGCCACCAGTCGCCCGGCATCTTCGACACCAGCGACCCCTTGCCGTGCACCACCTCGTCGTGGGAGATGGGCAGGATGTAGTTCTCCGAGTAGGCGTACACCATGGAGAACGTCATCTCGTTGTGGTGGTACTTGCGGTGGACCGGCTCCTTGGCCATGTACTCCAGGGAGTCGTGCATCCAGCCCATGTTCCACTTGAAGCCGAAGCCCAGACCGCCGAAACCGCCCGGCCCGGTGTGGTGGGTGGCGCGGGTGACGCCGTCCCAGGCGGTGGACTCCTCGGCGGCGGTGATCACACCGGGGCAGCGCCGGTAGACGGTGGCGTTCATCTCCTGCAGGAAGGAGACCGCCTCCAGGTTCTCCCGGCCGCCGTACACGTTGGGCGTCCACTGGCCGGACTCGCGCGAGTAGTCGAGGTAGAGCATCGAGGCGACGGCGTCCACCCGCAGCCCGTCGATGTGGAACTCCTCGCACCAGTAGACCGCGTTGGCCACCAGGAAGTTGCGCACCTCGGTACGGCCGAAGTTGAACTCCAGCGTCCCCCAGTCGGGGTGCTCGGCGCGGGCCGGGTCGGAGTGCTCGTACAGGGCGGTGCCGTCGAAGCGGGCCAGCGCCCACTCGTCCTTGGGGAAGTGCGCGGGCACCCAGTCCATCAGGACGCCGATGCCCTCCTGGTGGAGGCGGTCGACCAGATACCGGAAGTCGTCCGGGGTGCCCATCCGGGCGGTGGGCGCGTAGAAGCCGGTGACCTGGTAGCCCCAGGAGCCGCCGAAGGGGTGCTCGGCGACGGGCATCAGCTCCACATGGGTGAAGCCCAGCTCCTTCACGTACGCCGGGAGCTGCTCGGCCAGCTCGCGGTAGGTCAGTCCGGGGCGCCAGGACGGCAGGTGCACCTCGTAGACCGACACCGGCGCCCGGTGCGGGGCCAGCTCGGCGCGGCGCGCCAGCCACTGCGCGTCCTGCCAGACGTACTCCGACTCCTCCACCACCGAGGCGGTCGCGGGCGGTTTCTCGGTGCGGCGGGCCATCGGGTCGGCGCGCAGGGTGTGGGTGCCGTCCGGGCGGGTGATGTCGAACTTGTACAGCGCGCCCGGGCCGACACCGGGCAGGAACACCTCCCACACGCCGCTGCCGCCCAGCGAGCGCATCGGGAAGACCGTCCCGTCCCAGTAGTTGAAGTCCCCGGCGACCCGTACGCCCAGCGCGTTCGGCGCCCAGACGGTGAAGCGGGTGCCGGGCACCCCGTCGACGGTCATGGGGCGGGCGCCCAGCGCCCGCCACAACTCCTCGTGGCGGCCCTCGCCGATCAGGTGCAGGTCCAGCTCGCCGATGGTGGGCAGGAAGCGGTACGGGTCCTCGGTCTCGATCTCGTCCTCGCCGGGTGCCTCGCCGTAGCGCACCAGCAGCCGGTACGCCGGGAGGGCGTCGCGCACGGTCAGGGGGAGCACCCCCGAGAACAGCCCGTCGCCGTCGTCGTGCAGCTCGGCCCGCATCCCCTCGACCAGGACGGTGACCGCGCGGGCGTACGGGCGCAGGGTGCGCAGCAGCAGCCCGTCGCCCACCCGGTGCGCGCCGAGCACCGTGTGGGGGTCGTGGTGGGTGCCGTGGAGCAGCCGCTGCCGCTCGCCGGGGTCCAGGGCGGGCGCCGTACCGGTGCCGTCGGCGGGGCCTGCGGCGGCGGGGGCGGCGGCAGGGGCGGGGGTGCGGGCGTCGGGCCAGTTGGGGGCGTGGTCCTTGAGCGGCTCGGTCTGCCGCACGGCGACCGGTCCGGGCGCCTTCCCGGCCGCCTTCCTGGCGGGTGCCTTCTTGGCCGCCGTCTTCTTCACCGCGGTCTTCTTGGCGGCGGTCTTCTCGGCGGCCGTCTTCTTGACGGTGGCCTTCTTGGTGGTCTTCGCCGCGGCCTTGGCGGCGGTCTTCTCCGCCGTGTCCTTGGCCGTCTTCTTGGCCGCGGTCTTCTTCGCGGCGGCCGTGGTCTTGGCGGGTGCCTTCTTCGCCGCGGTCTTCTTGGCGGTGGCCTTCTTGACGGCCTTCTTCGCGGCGGGCCGCGCCGCCCCGGCCGCGTCCGCCGGGCCGGCGGCGTCCGGGGACGCGGCGGCGCCTTCGTTCCCGGCGCGGGCGGCCGGGGGGGAGGCGTCGGGCAGCGGTCGGCTGTCAGGACGGGGGGTCACGGAAGATGCCTCCTGGTGCGCAGAGTCGTTCAGGTGTCCGCGAGGCGGTGAATGGCGGACATCGGGATGGCGAGCCAGGCGGGGCGGTGCCTGGCCTCGTACAGGACTTCGTAGACGGCCTTGTCCGTCTCGTAGGCGCGCAGCAGTACGTCCTCGTCGCGCGGGTCGGAGCCGGCGGCGTTCGCGTAACCGGAGCAGTAGGCGTCACGATTCTTCTCGGCCCACTCGCGCGCCCACCCGGCGTCTCCGGAGGAGGCCCGGGCGTGCTGGCAGGCCGCGTAGTCGAACGAGCGCAGTATGCCCGCGATGTCCCGCACCACCGGCTGCGGACGGCGCCGCTCGGAGATCGGACGGGCGGGCTCGCCCTCGAAGTCGATGACCGACCACCGGTCGGTGTCCCCCGCGCACAGCGCCTGGCCCAGATGGAGGTCGCCGTGGATGCGCTGGGCGGACCAGGACCGGCCGCTGCGGCCGAGGTCGGCCACGGCGTCGAAGACGGAGCGCAGCTGCCCCTGGTACGGGCGCAGGGCGGGTACGGAGGCGGCCGCGGCCTCCAGCCGCTCGTTCATGCCGGAGGCGATGAACTCCAGCTGGCGGCGGCGCAGCGCGATCACCGGCAGCGCTTCCGCCAGGGTGGTGTGCACCTCGGCGACCGCCTTGCCCAGGGCCCGGGCGGCACCGGTGAAGTCGCCGCGGACCGCCAGCGAGCGCAGCGCGAGCTGCCAGCCGTCACTGGTGCCCGGCAGGAAGGGCTGGAGCACCCCCAGCGTCATCGGGTCGCCCGTCTCGCCGCCGGGCCGCGCCTCGAACCAGGCGGCCGGCGCGGGCACCCGGTCCGAGCCCGCCCGGGCCAGGGCCAGCGGCAGCTCCAGGTCGGGGTTGACACCGGGGCTGACCCGGCGGAACAGCTTGAGGATGTACCGGTCGCCGTAGACCACGGAGGAGTTCGACTGCTCCACGCTCAGCGGCCTCGGCGGGAGCCCGGTGGGGATGACGGTGCCGCGTTCGCGCTGGAACCGCAGCGGGCCGAGCCGGCCGGGGGAGCGCAGCCGCTCCAGCAGGACGGCGGCCAGCCGCGGGTCGTGCAGCGCCTCGTACACCGTGCGGCCGCGCAGCGGCCCGTCGGCGGGATGACCGATCAGGGAACCGGCCAGCGGCGGCGGCAGGGCGGGGCGCACCCCGAGCAGCAGCTGGTAGCAGTCGGCGGGGACCGGGTGGGTCTGCTCGGGGCCGCCGGGCTGCTGGGCCCGTACGAGCAGATGGAGCAGACCGGGCGCGGCCCCGCTCGCGCACGGCAGCAGCTCGGTGGCGGCGACCAGGGTGAAGCCGCTGACGGGCCGCCCCTTCCCGGCGAACCAGCGCTGCCGCGGAAGCCACTCGGTGAGCAGCGGCGTGAGCGAACGCAGCAGCGCCGCGCCCCCGGACTCGCGCGTGGCGACGACGGCGGCGCGGGGCGAGGAGCTGTCCGACATGACGTCCTTTCCCCGGGCACACGAAAGGTACGGCAGAGTGTCCCGGATTGCGGCTGTGGGTGTCCGGCGGTGCGGGACGTGTCGGGGAGTACCCACCGAGCGGGCTAGTGAACTTCCGAGGCGGTATCGAGGACATCGGGGGGGCACGAACTCGGCCGACCCGCGCCGTTGGTGGTGTCTTCGGTGTTGGCAATCGTGCCCACACCGGCCCGGGACTAACCCGTGACACGGGTTTTCCCCGGGCCGGTGCACCGCCGTGCGGCCCGTACTCCGCCCGCCGTCAGGCCTGCTTCCGCAGCCGGAACCAGTAGAAGCCGTGCCCCGCCAGGGTCAGCAGGTACGGCAGCTCACCCACCGGGGGGAAGCGCACCCCGCCGATCAGCTCCACCGGATGGCGCCCGCTGAAGGCCTGCAGGTCCAGTTCGGTGGGCTGGGGGAAGCGGGAGAAGTTGTGCACGCACAGCACGAGATCGTCCTCGTACTCGCGCAGGAAGGCGAGCACGGCGGGATTGGACGAGGGCAGCTCGGTGTACGAGCCCAGCCCGAAGGCCGGGTTCTGCTTGCGGATCTCGATCATCCGGCGGGTCCAGTGCAGCAGCGACGAGGGGCTGCTCATGGCCGCCTCGACGTTGGTCACCTGGTAGCCGTAGACCGGGTCCATGATGGCGGGCAGGAAGAGCCGGCCGGGATCGCAGGAGGAGAAGCCCGCGTTGCGGTCGGGCGTCCACTGCATCGGGGTGCGCACCGCGTCCCGGTCGCCCAGCCAGATGTTGTCGCCCATGCCGATCTCGTCGCCGTAGTACAGGATCGGCGAGCCGGGCAGGGACAGCAGCAGGGCGGTGAACAGCTCGATCTGGTTGCGGTCGTTGTCCAGCAGGGTGGCGAGCCGGCGCCGGATGCCGATGTTGGCGCGCATGCGCGGGTCCTTGGCGTACTCCGCGTACATGTAGTCGCGCTCCTCGTCGGTGACCATCTCCAGGGTCAGCTCGTCGTGGTTGCGCAGGAAGATGCCCCACTGGCAGCCCGAGGGGATCGCGGGGGTCTTGGCCAGGATCTCGGAGACCGGGTAGCGCGACTCGCGCCGCACCGCCATGAAGATGCGCGGCATGACGGGGAAGTGGAACGCCATGTGGCACTCGTCGCCGCCCTTGGAGTAGTCGCCGAAGTAGTCGACGACGTCCTCGGGCCACTGGTTGGCCTCGGCCAGCAGCACCGTGTCGGGGTAGTGGGCGTCGATCTCGGCACGCACCCGCTTGAGGAACTCGTGGGTGGCCGGCAGGTTCTCGCAGTTGGTGCCCTCCTCCGCGTAGAGGTAGGGGACCGCGTCCAGCCGGAAGCCGTCGATGCCCAGGTCCAGCCAGAACCGCAGGGCGGAGATCATCTCCTCCTGCACCTGCGGGTTCTCGTAGTTCAGGTCCGGCTGGTGGGAGAAGAACCGGTGCCAGTAGTACTGCTTGCGCACCGGGTCGAAGGTCCAGTTGGACGCCTCGGTGTCGACGAAGATGATGCGGGCGTCCGCGTACTGCTTGTCGTCGTCGGCCCAGACGTAGTAGTCGCCGTACGGGCCGTCGGGGTCGCGCCGCGACTCCTGGAACCAGGGGTGCTGGTCGCTGGTGTGGTTCATGACCATGTCGATGATGACCCGCATGCCGCGCTGGTGGGCGGCGTCGACGAACTCCACGAAGTCGGCGAGGTCGCCGAACTCCGGCAGCACCGAGGCGTAGTCGGCCACGTCGTACCCGCCGTCCTTCAGCGGGGACTTGAAGAACGGGGGCAGCCAGAGGCAGTCCACGCCCAGCCACTGGAGGTAGTCGAGTCTGGCGGTGAGGCCCTTCAGGTCGCCGATGCCGTCGCCGTTGCTGTCCTGGAAGGAGCGGACCAGTACCTCGTAGAAGACGGCCCGTTTGAACCAGTCGGGGTCGCGGTCCTTGGCGGGCGTGTCCTCGAACGTGTCGATGACGGGTTCGTTGACGGTCATGGTGTGGGTGACCCTCCGGTCGGTGAGGACGGTCGCAGGGTGAGGATGTGCGCGGGCGCCGCGGCACGGCCCGGCTCCAGGCGCACATAGTTGTCCCTGCCCCAGTGATAGGTCTCGCCGGTGAGCTCGTCGCGCACCGGGAAGGGCTCGGCGCCGCTCTCCTGGGCGGGGGCGAGGCCGAGTTCCGGCAGGTTCAACGAGACCGTGGCCTCGTGGGTGTGGTGGGGATCGAGGTTGACCACCGTGAGAACCGTGTCGGCGTAGGGGCGCGTACCGCGCTTCGAGTAGGCGATGATCGATGGATTGTCGGAGTGGTGGAAGCGCAGGTTGCGCAGCTGCTGCAGCGCCGGGTGGCGGCGGCGCAGTCCGTTCAGCGCGGTGATCAGCGGGGCGATGGTGGTGCCCGCCCGCTCGGCCGCCGCCCAGTCGCGCGGACGGAGCTGGTACTTCTCGGAGTCGAGGTACTCCTCGCTGCCCGGCCGTACCGGGGTGTTCTCGCACAGCTCGTAACCGGAGTAGACGCCCCAGGTGGGGGAGAGGGTCGCGGCGAGCACCGCCCGGATCTCGAAGGCGTGCCGTCCGCCGTGCTGGAGGTACTCGTTGAGGATGTCGGGGGTGTTGACGAAGAAGTTGGGCCGCATGTAGGAGGCGGCGTCCCCGGTCAGCTCGATCAGGTAGTCGGTCAGCTCGTCCCTGCCGTTGCGCCAGGTGAAGTATGTGTACGACTGCTGGAAGCCGACCTTCGCCAGGGTGTGCATCATCGCGGGACGGGTGAACGCCTCGGCGAGGAAGATCACGTCCGGGTCGGTCCGGTTGATCTCGGCGATCACCTTCTCCCAGAAGACGACCGGTTTGGTGTGCGGGTTGTCCACCCGGAAGATCCGCACCCCGTGGGACATCCACAGCCGCAGCAGGCGGAGGGTCTCCTCGACGATGCCGTCCATGTCCGCGTCGAAGGCGATCGGATAGATGTCCTGGTACTTCTTCGGCGGGTTCTCGGCGTAGGCGATGGAGCCGTCGGCGCGGTGGTGGAACCACTCCGGGTGCTCCTTGACCCACGGGTGGTCCGGGGAGCACTGGAGGGCGAAGTCCAGGGCGACCTCCAGGTTCAGCTCGCGGGCGCGGGCCACGAAGTGGTCGAAGTCCTCGAAGGTGCCCAGGTCGGGGTGGATCGCGTCGTGGCCGCCGGCGGACGAGCCGATGGCCCAGGGGCTGCCGACGTCGTGGGGGCCGGCGGTGAGGGAGTTGTTGGGCCCCTTGCGGAACGACTCGCCGATGGGGTGGACCGGCGGCAGGTAGACCACGTCGAAGCCCATGTCCGCGACCGCGGGCAGCCGCTCGGCGGCCGTGCGCAGGGTGCCGGACACGGGCGGCTCGCCCTCCTTCACGACCGCGCCCTCCGAGCGCGGGAAGAACTCGTACCACGAGCCGAACAGCGCCCTCCTGCGCTCCACCAGCAGCGGCAGCGGGCGGGTGGCGGTGACCGGCTCGCGCAGCGGATACCGGTCCAGCACGGCCGTCACCTCGGGCGTCAGGGCCGCCGCCAGCCGAGCGGCGACCGGGCGGGAGGTGTCGCGCAGGGCGTCGGCCGCGGCCAGCACGGCGGCCCGGGCCCCGCCGTCGGCGTCCTCGGGCACGCCGGCCGCGGCCCGCTCGTGCAGGGCGGCTCCCTCGGCGAGGGTCAGTTCGGCGTCGATGCCGGCCGGGACCTTGATTCCTGCGTGGTGCCGCCAGGTGGTGACCGGGTCGCCCCAGGCCTCGACGGTGTAGGTCCACCGGCCCTCCGCGTCGGGGGTCACCTCGGCGCCCCAGCGGTCGGTGCCGGGCGCCAGCTCCCGCATCGGGGTCCACGGGCCGGGCCGTCCGCCCGGATCGCGCAGCACCACGTTCGCGCCGACCGCGTCGTGCCCCTCACGGAAGACGGTGGCCGAGACCTGGAAGGTCTCACCGGCCACCGCCTTCGCCGGACGGCGTCCACAGTCGACGAGCGGGTGGACATCCAGTACGGGAATGCGACCGATCATGGGATCCCCTGATGGCGTTACGGGTGGTTTCGTACTTTCTATCTGTTCCACAGACCGCTGACGGGTCGCGGGCATGGCCGCTCCTGTCCGCTTTCACTCGGGTGGCGTGACGCTTCTCGTTTCGGAGTGCCCCGAAAGGGCCGCAGGAAAAGAACCTGCCCAGGCGGAGCGGGGGGAAAGCCGGACCCGTGTGAACTACCGGTACGTAACAGCGCACCGGGGAACGTCCCCGTCACACGGTCGCAACCCGCTCGCCGCGCACGCTTCGGACAGCCCGTTCGAGCCCGTATACCACGGCACCGAGTGCCGGAAACATGAACGCAAAGTGACACTCCGTGTGGTCATATGCGTGCATGAGCCGGATCGGCGGCGGACTCCGGTTTACCGGGCGAAAAGGGTGCCGGGCCCGCTACCGTCGAGGTGTGAAGGCCATTCGTCGATTCTCTGTCCGTCCCGTCCTTCCGGAGCCCCTACGACCCCTCAGCGACCTCGCGCGCAACCTGCGCTGGTCCTGGCACCCCGAGACCAGAGAGCTGTTCCGCTCCGCCGACCCCGACGGCTGGCGCGACGCGGGCGGCGACCCGGTACGGCTGCTGGGGGCCGTGTCCGCCCGGCGGCTGAACGAGCTGGCCGAGGACCCCGGCTTCCTGCGACGGCTCTCCGCCGCCGCCGGTGACCTGCACGACTACCTGACCGAACCGCGCTGGTACCAGCGCGCGGAGGGCGAGCTGCCCGCCGCCGTCGCCTACTTCTCCCCGGAGTTCGGCATCACCGCCGCCCTGCCCCAGTACTCCGGCGGGCTCGGCATCCTCGCCGGCGACCACCTCAAGGCCGCCAGCGACCTCGGCGCCCCGCTCATCGGCGTCGGCCTGCTGTACCGGCACGGCTACTTCCGGCAGAGCCTGTCCCGGGACGGCTGGCAGCAGGAGCACTACCCCGTCCTGGACCCGGACGAGATGCCCCTGGAGCCGCTGTGCGAGCCGGACGGCACCCCGGTCCGCCCGGCGCTGCGGCTGCCGGGCGGGCGGACGCTGCACGCCCAGGTGTGGCTGGCGAAGGTCGGCCGGGTGCCGCTGCTGCTGCTGGACTCCGGGGTGGAGGAGAACGCCCCGCGCGAACGCGACGTCACCGACCGGCTCTACGGCGGGGGCAGCGAGCACCGGCTGCTCCAGGAGATGCTGCTGGGCATCGGCGGGGTGCGGGCGGTGCGCGCGTACTGCCGGATCACCGGTCACCCCGAACCGGAGGTGTTCCACACCAACGAGGGGCACGCCGGCTTCCTCGGCCTGGAGCGCATCCGGGAGCTGGGCGAGCGCGGCGCGCCCTTCGAGGCCGCGGTGGAGGCCGTGCGCGCCGGGACGCTGTTCACCACCCACACCCCCGTCCCCGCCGGGATCGACCGCTTCGACCGCGAGCTGGTGGCCCGCCACTTCGGGGAGGACGGCGAGCTGCCCGGGGTGGCCGCCGAGCAGGTGCTCCAGCTGGGCACCGAGACCTATCCGGGCGGCGACGGCGGCGTGTTCAACATGGCGGTCATGGGTCTGCGGCTGGCCCAGCGCGCCAACGGCGTCTCCACCCTGCACGGCTCGGTCAGCCGGGAGATGTTCCGCGGCCTGTGGCCCGGCTTCGACGCCGGGGAGGTGCCCATCGCCTCCGTCACCAACGGCGTCCACGCCCCCACCTGGACCGCCCCCGAGATGCGCCGGCTGGATCCCGGCGCGGGGGACGCCGAGCTGTGGGAGCTGCGCCGCACCCTGCGCGGGCAACTGGTCCAGGAGGTGCGGCGGCGGCTGTACGACTCCTGGCGGCAGCGCGGCGCGTCCCCCGCCGAACTGGGCTGGATCGACGGGGTGTTCGACCCGGACGTGCTCACCGTCGGATTCGCGCGGCGCGTTCCGGCCTACAAGCGGCTGACGCTGATGCTGCGCGACCGCGAACGGTTCACCCGGCTGCTGCTGCACCCCGAGCGGCCGGTCCAGTTCGTGGTCGCGGGCAAGGCCCACCCGGCCGACGAGGGCGGCAAGCGGCTGATCCAGGAGCTGGTGCGGTTCGCCGACGACCCCCGGGTGCGGCACCGGATCGTCTTCCTGCCCGACTACGGCATGGGCATGGCGCAGCACCTCTACACCGGCTGCGACGTGTGGCTCAACAACCCGCTGCGCCCGCTGGAGGCGTGCGGCACCTCCGGGATGAAGGCGGCGCTCAACGGCGGCCTCAACCTCTCGGTGCTGGACGGCTGGTGGGACGAGTGGTACGAGCCGGACTTCGGCTGGGCCATCCCCACGGCCGACGACGCCGCGGGGGGAAGCGGGGCTGCTGGAGGAGCCGGAGGAGAGGGAATCCCGCTCGGCGACAGCCCCGCCGACCGGGAGCGGCGCGACGCCATGGAGGCCGCCGCGCTCTACGGGCTGCTGGAGGAGCAGGTCGCGCCGTGCTTCTACGAGCGCGGGACGGCCGGGGACGCTCTGCCGGAGCGGTGGATCGGGATGGTCCGGCAGACGCTCACCCGGCTGGGCCCGAAGCTGCCCGCCGACCGGATGGTGCGCGAGTACGTCGAGCGGCTCTACACCCCCGCCGCCCGTGCCCACCGGGCGATGGACACCGCCGCCGCGGAGCGGCTGGCCGAGTGGAAGGCCCGGGTGCGGGCCGGCTGGCCGCGGGTGGCCGTCGACCATGTGGAGTCGGTGGCCGGGTCCGTCGAGCTGGGCGGCAAGCTGGCGCTGCGGGTACGGGTGCTGCTGGGCGACCTGGCGCCGGGCGATGTGGAGGTGCAGGCGGTGGCCGGACGGGTGGACGCCGCGGACACCATCTCGGCCGCGGACGCCGTCCGGGTGCCGCTCAAGGCCTCCGGCGAACCCGCGGAGGACGGCGGCCGGCTGTACGAGGGGCTGCTCGCGCTGGACCGCCCCGGCCCGTTCGGTTACACCGTCCGCGTCCTGCCCGCGCATCCGCTGCTGGCCGGCCCGGCCGAACTGGGCCTGGTCGCCCTGCCCCCGGACGACCTCCAGGCCAGGGAGGCCGCCGGGGTGCTGCTGCGCTGACGCGTCCGCCCGGCCCGGGGTTCCGGGCCGGGCGGACCGAAGGGCCTGAAGCCAGGAGGGAGCCGCGCCGGGCCGGCGCGGCTCCCTCGCGGAGGCACCGGTGTGGGGCCCGGCGCGTGGTCCGACGGAAAGTGGGCCGGGGCCCGGTCAGAAGACCAGCTTCCACCCGTTGAGGGTGCCGGAGTCGGACTTGTGGGCGTCGGTCACCCGCAGCGTCCAGACGCCCTCGGCGGTCTTGCCGGCGGCGTCCACCTCGTAGGTGCGCCGGAGGTTCTTGCCGGAGTCCGACAGGCTGCTGTTCTTCAGCCGGAAGACCGTCCCGTCCGGCGCGACCAGCTCGACGCGCAGATCACCGCGGAAGGAGTGGGTGATGTCCACGCCCACCTGCGTCACCGCGGTCGCGCTCCCCTTCCGGTCGACGGTGATCGCGGACTCCACGGTGCCCGGGTCGGGGATCGCGAGGGCCTCGGTGCTCTCGAAGGCGACGCCCTGCGCGGTGCCGCCGTCCGCGGCGCCGGGCCGGGGGCCGACGTTGACCGCCCCCCAGGCGTGGGCGACCGCCTCGTACTGCTCGCTGCCGGCCCCGAACAGGTCGGCCGCGGCGGACAGCGTCGCCGCGCGCGCGTCCGCGTAGTCGGTGGTGGACGTCATCTTCTCGGTGAGCGCCTTGAACCAGATCCGCTCCGCGGCCTCGATCCCGACGCCGGTCACCGGCTTGCCGTCGTAGGTCGGGGAGTCGTACGCCACCCCGTTGATCGTCTTGGCGCCGCTGCCCTCGCTGAGCAGGTAGAAGAAGTGGTTGGCCACGCCCGAGGAGAAGTGCACGTCCTCGTCGGCGAGGCTGGGGGACCAGTAGTCCCGGGAACGGCCGTCCTTGCTCGGCCGGTCCATGTGACGCAGCGGGGAGCCGTCGCCGAAGATGTCGACCTTCTCGCCCAGCAGGTAGTCGCCCGGGTCCTGGGGGTTCTTCGCCCGGAACTCCACGGCGGCGGCGAAGATGTCGGAGGTCGCCTCGTTCAGACCGCCCGACTCACCCCGGTACAGCAGCCCGGCGCTGTGGGAGGTGAGACCGTGTGTCATCTCGTGGGCGGCCACGTCGAGCGAGGTCAGGGGCCTGGTGTCGCCCGCCCCGTCGCCGTAGGTCATGCAGAAGCAGTCGTCCGACCAGAACGCGTTGACGTAGTTGACGCCGTAGTGGACCCGGCTGTACGGGGCGGTGCCGTCGCCGCGGACGCCGTCGCGGCCGTGCACCTGCTTGTAGTAGTCCCAGGTCTGGGCCGCGCCGTGGTGGGCGTCGACGGCGGCGGTCTGGGAGTCGTACGGCGAGCCGTCGCCCCACAGGTCGTCGTCGTCGGTGAAGAGGCTGCCGGTGCCGGTGGTCTTCCCGGCCAGGTCGTAGGTGAGGTGGCCGCCGCGCTCGCCGTCCTGGAGGGTGTAACGGCCGTCCGCGGAGCCGGTGGTGAGGGGAATCCGCCCGGAGTACATGCTCTCGCCGGTGCCGGTGTGCACGCCCTGGTACTCGGCGAGTTTCTCACCGGTCCGCGCGTCGGTGACGATGTGCAGCTCGCTGGGGGTGCCGTCCTTCTGGACGCCGTCGACGACCCGCTCCCAGGCGAGCACCGGCGTGCCGTCGGCGGCCCAGACGATCTTGCGGGGCGCGGTGCCGCCGTCGGCCCCGGCGGTCTTCGGACGGTGCTTCTCCGGGGCCTCGGTCGACGGCAGGGAGAGCTTCGCCGGGGTGGCCCTGGTGACCTCCCTGACCTCGCCCTCCGGGGACTCCTCGACGACCAGGTCGCCGCCGATCACGGGCAGTCCCGCGTAGGTGCGCTCGTAGCGGGTGTGGACGGTCCCGTCGGCGTTCTTGACGATGTCGCGGACCTTCAGTTCCTCCTTGCCGCCGAGTCCCAGGTCCCGGGCGGTGGCGGCGGTGTCGGCCTCGGCGGCCCTGAGTAACCCGGCGCGCTGGGCGGGGGAGAGCTCGGCGGAGAGCGCCCCCGGGTCGGGCCTGGCCGCGGTGGCCCCGGGGGCGGCGGTGGCGGTCTGGCCGGCCAGACCGACCGCCAGCAGGGCCGACGCGGTGGCGAGCACACCGGCGGCGGTGGTGGTGCGGGTGCGGGGGGTGGATCTGCGTATCACGCTGGACTCCCTCTGGAGAGCGCTGCGAAGCGGGGGGATGTGAGGTGTGAGCGTCTCGTGTGCGCGCGGGTGACGAGAAGCGCGCACAGCGTGGAGAGTGGCACCGCGGCGGGGTGTATGTCAGGAGCAGATCAAGAAAATGGCCGGAACATAACCGTTTACGCGAAGATGACGCGCGATGAGCCGGTGACGAGGGGCGCCGTGCGCGCCGGAGCGCCGGCACGGGGGAAACGGAAGGCGGCACAGGCGCCGGAGGCGCCGTCCGCGACGGCCCCGGGCCGCTGCCGTGCGGCGGCCCACCGGGCCCGGCGCCGTGTCCGGCGGGCCGTTCCGCTCCGGAGGGGCAGCGGGTCCGGCCCCGGGACGGGCCCGGTGCAGGCCCGTCCCGGTCAGACCAGGCTGCCGCGCCAGGCCCGGTGCAGTTCGGCGAAGCGGCCGGTACCGGTGATCAGCTCGCCCGGCGGGCCGTCCTCCACCACCCGGCCCTCCGCCATGACCAGCACCCGGTCGGCGATCTCCACCGTCGACAACCGGTGGGCGATCACCAGCGCCGTACGGCCGCGCAGCACCGTGTGCATGGCCCGCTGCACCGCGCGTTCACCGGGGATGTCCAGCGAACTGGTCGCCTCGTCCAGGATGAGCACGGCCGGGTCGGCCAGCAGGGCCCGGGCGAAGCCGACCAGCTGGCGCTGACCGGCGGAGATGCGCCCGCCGCGCTTGCGCACGTCGGTGTCGTAGCCCTCGGGGAGGGCGGCGATGAACTCATGGGCGCCGATCGCCCGCGCCGCCCGCTCGATCTCCTCCCGGGAGGCGTCCGGGCGGCCGATCGCGATGTTCTCCGCGACCGTGCCGGAGAACAGGAACGCCTCCTGGGTCACCATCACCACCCCGCGCCGCAGCTCGGGGGTGGCCAGTTCCCGCAGGTCCACCCCGTCCAGCAGCACCCGGCCCGCGGTGGGGTCGTAGAAGCGGGCGAGCAGTTTGGCGAGTGTGGACTTGCCCGCGCCCGTGGCGCCCACCACCGCGACCGTCTGCCCGGCCGGGATCTCCAGGTCGAAACGGGGCAGGACCTCGCCGCCGGTGCGGTAGGCGAAGCGCACCCCCTCGAACACCGCCGCCCGGCCCGGCCCGCCTCCGGAGAGCTCCGGCAGCGGCCGCGGGCGGACCGGTTCGGGGACGGAGGGGCGCTGGGCGAGCAGTCCGGCGATCTTCTCCAGGGAGGCCGCCGCGGACTGGTAGGAGTTGAGGAACATCCCCAGCCGGTCGATCGGGTCGTACAGCCGCCGCAGGTACAGCGCCGCCGCGGCCAGCACGCCCAGCTCCAGCGAGCCGGACGCCACCCGGTGCGCGCCCCAGAGCACGATGGCGGCCAGCGCGGTGTTGGCGACCAGCCGGGAGGAGACCACATAGCGGGCCATCTCCAGGATGGCGTCGCCGTTGAGCCGCAGATGCCGGTCGTTGAGCCGGCCGAACTCCTTCTCGCCCGCCCGCTCGCGGCGGAACGCCTGCACCGGGCGGATACCGTTCACCGTCTCCGTGAACCGCACGATGAGCGCCGCCGTGGCCGTGGACTTCCGGCTGTGGACGCGCTTCGAGCGGCGCCGGAAGTTCTGCACGATCATCAGCAGCGGCACGAAGGAGAACACCGCCGCGCCGCCCAGCCCGAGGTCCAGCCAGAGCAGCATCGCGCAGATGTAGACCACCGACAGGATCACGCCCAGCAGCTCCTGCAGCCCCTCGTCCAGCAGCTCGCGCAGCGCCTCGACGTCGGTGGTGGCGCGGGAGATCAGCCGGCCGGAGGTGTAGCGGTCGTGGAAGTCCACGCCGAGGGCCTGGGCGTGCCGGTGGATCCGGCTCCGCAGCTCCAGCAGGACGCGCTGGTTGATCCGTGCGGCGGCGCGGACGAAGGCGTACTGCAGCGCGCCGGCGGACAGCGCGCACAGCGCGTACCCCGCCGCGACGGCCAGCAGCGGGCCGCGGTCGCCGTCGCGCAGGGCGGGCACGGCCCGGTCGATGGCGTACGCCACCAGCAGCGGTCCGGCCTGCACGGCGGCCTGCTGCAGGAGCAGCAGCACGGCGGCCACGGCCACCCACGGCCGGTGCGGGCGCAGCAGTGAGCCGAGCAGCCGGCGCGAGGCGCCCCGCGGTGCGGGCAGGACGTCGCGGTCGAACGCGTCCGTCCGGCCGTCCGGCCCGTCCGGTGCCGGTGCCGGTGGCGCGGCGACCCCGCCGCCCCGCTCGTCCTCCGGGGCCTCCGGGGCGCCCTCCCCCTCGGGGGGCGGCCCGGTGACGGTCGCGGTCATCGTCCCTCCTCGTGGTTCCCCCGGTCAGAATGGTCCGCGCCGGACATCAGACGGCGGTACTCGGCGCTGGTGCGCAGCAGCTCCTGATGGGTGCCGACGGCCGCGATCCGGCCCCGCGACAGCAGCGCCACCCGGTCGGCCAGCAGCACGGTGGAGGGCCGGTGCGCGACCACCAGGGCGGTGGTGCCGGCCAGCACCTCGCGCAGGGCCGCCTCCACCAGGGCCTCGGTGCGGACGTCGAGCGCGGAGAGCGGATCGTCCAGCACGAGGAAGCGGGGGCGGCCCACGACGGCGCGGGCCAGCGCCAGCCGCTGCCGCTGGCCGCCGGACAGGCTCAGCCCCTGCTCGCCGACCTGCGTGTCCGCCCCCTGCGGCAGCGCGGACACGAACTCCTCGGCCCGGGCGACCCGCAGGGCCCGCGCCAGGTCGGCGTCCCCGGGCGCCTCCGCCGAGGAGGCGCTCATGAGGACGTTCTCCCGCACCGAGGCGGAGAACAGGGTGGGCTCCTCGAAGGCCACGGCCACCAGCGAGCGCAGCTCGTCGCGGGGGAGCGCCGCGATGTCCCGGCCGTCGAGGGTGATCCGGCCGGAAGTGACCTCGTACAGCCGGGGGATCAGGGCGGTGAGCGTGGTCTTGCCGCTGCCGGTGGCGCCGACCAGCGCCATCGTCTCACCGGGCCGGACGCGCAGGTCGACGCCGTCCAGGACGGGCGGGGTGTCCGGCGGCGCGTCCGGATACCGGAAGACGACCCGCTCGAAGCGGAGGCCGCCCGCCCGGGCGGCTCCCGCCGCCGGGGCCCCGGGAGCGGGACCGGGCGCCGGAACACCGGTGGTGAGCACGTCCGGCGGCACCGGCTCGTCCAGCACCTCGAAGTAGCGGTCGGCCGCGGTGGCCGCCTCGTTGCTCATGGCGAGCAGGAAGCCGATCGACTCCACCGGCCAGCGCAGCGCCAGCGCGGTGGTGAGGAAGGCGACCAGGGTGCCCGCCGACAGCTCCCCGTCGGCCACCTGGACCGTCCCCCACACCAGGGCGGCGCCGATGGCCAGCTCCGGCAGCGTCATGATCACCGCCCAGATGCCCGCCAGCAGCCGCGCCTTGTGCAGCTCGGTGCCCAGCAGCCGCCGGGAGAGCTCCCGGAAGGCGCGGGCCTGGCTGTGGTGGCGCCCGAAGCCCTTGATGATCCGGATGCCGAGGACCGACTCCTCGACGACCGTGGTCAGATCGCCGACCTGGTCCTGTGCCCGGCGCGCCGCCAGCGCGTACCGCGTCTCGAAGACCGAGCACAGCACCACCAGCGGCGCCACGGGCGCCAGCAGCACCAGCCCCAGCGTCCACTCCTGGGCCAGCAGCACGGCGCAGCCCACCAGGATGGTGGTGGCGTTGACCAGCAGGAAGGTGAGCGGGAAGGCCAGGAACAGCCGCAGCAGGTGCAGGTCGGCCGTGGCCCGGGAGAGCAGTTGCCCGCTCGCCCAGCGGTCGTGGAAGGCGACCGGCAGCCGCTGCAGGTGCCGGAACAGGTCGGCGCGCATCGCCGCCTCCACCCCGGCCAGCGGGCGGGCCACCAGCCATCGCCGCAGCCCGAACAGCAGGGCCTCCAGCACGCCGACGGCCAGCAGCAGGGCGCCGCCCAGCCACACCCCGCCGGTGTCGCGGCCGGCGATGGGGCCGTCCACGATCCACTTCAGGATCAGCGGAATGACCAGGCCCAGGCAGGAGGCGACGATCGCGACGAACGCCGCCGTGAACAGCCGCGCCCGCACGGGACGCACATGGGGCCACAGCCGCAGCAGGGAGCGTACGGCGGAGCGGCCGGCGTCCCCGGCGGGCCCGGGACCCGCGGCGGGCTCGCGGGGACCGGCGGCCGGGGGAGGACCTGAGCGGGGGGAACCGGGATGCGGGGGATCGGTGGCGACGGCAGACATCAGGAGTGAGACTACGGTTCGCCACTGACGGAGCACACGCGGTTTTCCGTCGAGGGGCCGCGGCGGCCCCCTTCGTGGGACCCGCGCCGGACCGCGGGCCGGATGTCGGTGCGGGCACCTACGCTGCGGCGTATGAGTCAGACAGGTCAGACAGGACAGGCGGCTCAGGCACGCCGGGCGGAGGTGCGGGAGCTGCAGACCGCGTTGCACACCGCCTCCGACATCGCCTTCGGGCTGGACGACGCGCCCCCGGCGGACCAGACGGCCGAGCTGGTGGACGCGCTGCGCCGGGCGCTGGAGGCGGCCCGGGCGCTGGAGGGGGACCGGGGCGGTACGGGCTGCCGCGAGCATCCGCGTGGCGCGATCGACCCGCTGTACGGGGACAAGGAGGATCCGCTGCCCCCCGGCTGGGGCCGGTGCCTGCTGTGCAACGACCGGCGGCGCCGGGCGGGTACCCAGCGGTACGCGGCCGGCCGCTGACACCGGCCGACGCCCCCGGTCAGTGCTCCTCGGTCCGCATCTCGAACCAGGTCGTCTTGCCGTACGGCAGCAGGTTCACGCCCCACCGGTCGGAGAGCCGCTCCACCAGGAACAGCCCGCGGCCGCTGATGTCCAGCTCCCGGACGGGCAGCAGGCACGGCAGCCCGCGCGAGGGGTCACGGACCTCGACCCGGATCCGGCCGCGCTGCCGTCGCATCCGCAGCCCGAGGGTCTGGGCACCGGTGTGCCGTACGGCGTTGCCGACCAGTTCGGAGACGAGCAGCACGGTGTCCTCGGCGAGCGGGACGGGCAGCCCCCAGCGGGCCAGCAGGACGGAGCGGGCGAGCCGGCGCGCGGTGCGCGCGGACTCGGGGCGGTTGGGCAGCCGCACCTCCCCGGTGGCCGGGTCGCCGGGCTCGTCCGGGGCGGCGGGGAGCCCCGGGTCCGCCGTGCCCGCCGCAGCGGGCACGGGCGCCGGTGCGGACGACGATCCGGTAGGTCCCGTACACGCCCCGTCGACTCCCGCCATGGCTCTCATGATGGCTCCGGAACGCCCGCCGCGAGGCCGTACCGCGGGAATCCGTCCACCGGCCGGGCATCTGGTGGAGCGCGGCGGGTCTCGCACCCCCCTCCGGCGCACCGGAGCGAGGCGCGAAACGGCTCGCGCGCCGTTCCGCGCCTCCGCGCTCCACCCGGGGCCCGCCCCCGTGTCCGGTGCCGTGTCCCGTGCCGTGCCCGGGCCTTCGACCGGCCCGGCTCAGCGGAACTTCGCCCTGCCCGGCCCCTCCTCGACGAAGCTGCGCATGCCGGTCTCCCGGTCCTCGGTCGCGAACAGTCCGGCGAACCAGCTCCGCTCGATCGCCAGCCCGGTGTCGATGTCCGTCTCCAGCCCCGCGTCCACGCACTCCTTGGCCGCGCGCAGCGCGATGGCCGGACCGGCGGCCAGCCGCGCCGCCCAGGCACGGGCCCGTTCGTGGACCTCCGCGGCCGGCACCACCTCGTCCACCAGGCCGAGCGCCAGGGCCTCCGGGGCCTTCACCTGGCGGCCGGTGAAGATCAGGTCCTTGGCCTTCGACGGACCGACCAGCCGGGCCAGCCGCTGGGTGCCGCCCGCGCCCGGGATCAGTCCGAGCAGGATCTCGGGCTGGCCGAGCTTCGCGTCCTCGGCGGCGATCCGGTAGTCGGCGCACAGCGCCAGCTCGCAGCCGCCGCCCAGCGCGTAGCCGGTCACCGCGGCCACCACCGGTTTGGGGATGCGGGCCACGGCGGTGAAGGCGTCCTGGAGACCGCGGGAGCGGGCCACCATCGCCGCGTGGTCCATCTCGCGCATCTCCTTGATGTCCGCGCCCGCCGCGAACACCTTCTCCCCGCCGTAGAGCACCACGGCCCGTACGTCGTCGCGGTGCGTCGCCTCCGCGGCCAGCTCCCGCAGCCGGTCCTGGGTGGCGATGTCCAGCGCGTTCATGGGCGGGCGGTCGAGCCGGATGGTGCCGACGCCGCCGTCGGCCTCGAGAGTCACAGTCATGGGGGGCAGGTTAGTCGGCGTTAACGCGGTGCGGTCCGCCGCCTCGGCGCCGGGCCCCCTCACCCGGCCGGAGCCGCGGACCGGTCACGATCGATCACGGGGGTGAGGCCGGCGGTCCCACCGGGCACACTCCTGCAAGACCGACCCGGACACCGGGCCCTCCCGGCCCGGTGTCCGTCCGAACCGCGAGCCGCCGGAGGCAGAACGTGTCGGACGTGTCGAGCGCACCCGAACAGCAGAGCCGCTGGGAGTCGGCGTACGACGGAACGGAGTGGCCGCGGCCGAACGGTCACCGGCCGCCGTCCGCTACCGTCTGGCCCGGCAGCCCCCAGCCGCTCGGGGCCCGCCACCACATCGGTCCCGGCGGGGTGCCGGGCACCAACTTCGCGCTGTGGTCGGCGGGCGCCGAGGCCGTCGAGGTCTGCCTCTTCGACGAGGCGGGCAACGAGACGCGCTGCCCGCTGACCGAGCACACCCACGAGATCTGGCACGGCTTCGTGCCCGGTGTCCTGCCCGGGCAGCGCTACGGCTACCGGGTGCACGGTCGCTGGGACCCGTGGACCGGCGCCCGCTGGAATCCGGCCAAGCTGCTGCTCGACCCCTACGCCCGGGCGGTGGACGGCGAGTACGCCCTGCCGCCCGAGGTCTACGGCCATGTCCGCGGCTGGCCGCAGCGCCAGCTGGCCGACACCGTGCGCGACGAGCACGACTCGGCGCCGTACGTCCCCAAGGGCGTCGTCGTCGAGTCGGCCCTGGGCGCGGGCGCCGACGCCGGCGACGAGTGGATCGACGACCGCCGTCCCAAGGTCCCCTGGGCCGACTCGGTGATCTACGAGCTGCATGTGCGCGGCTTCACGATGCGCCACCCGGACATCCCGCCCGAACTGCGCGGCACCTACGCCGGACTCGCCCACCCGGCCGCGGTCGAGCATCTCACCCGGCTGGGGGTGACGGCGGTCGAACTGCTGCCGGTGCACCAGTTCGCGCACGAGGACCATCTGCTGCGCCGGGGCCTGCGCAACCACTGGGGCTACAACTCCATCGGCTACTTCGCGCCGCACGCCGCCTACGCCGCCTCCGGCACCCGCGGCCAGCAGGTGGGGGAGTTCCGCCGGATGGTGCGGGCACTGCACGACGCCGGGATCGAGGTCATCCTCGACGTGGTCTACAACCACACCGCCGAGGGCAACGAGACGGGTCCCACGCTCTCCCTGCGCGGCATCGACAACCGCGGCTACTACCGGCTGGCCGACGACCCGCGCCGCTACGCCGACTACACCGGCTGCGGCAACACCCTGCACGTCGTCCAGCCCCAGGTGCTGCGGCTGATCACCGACTCGCTGCGCTACTGGGTGCAGGAGATGGGCGTGGACGGCTTCCGCTTCGACCTGGCCGCCGCGCTGGCCCGCGCCATGCACGACGTGGACATGCTCTCGCCGTTCCTGGCCGTCATTGCCCAGGACCCGGTGCTGCGCCGGGTGAAGCTGATCGCCGAGCCCTGGGACGTCGGCGCGGGCGGTTACCAGGTCGGCGCCTTCCCGCCGCTGTGGACGGAGTGGAACGACCGCTACCGCGACACCGTCCGGGACTTCTGGCGCGGCGCCCTGCCGGACGTGCGCGACCTGGGCTACCGGCTGTCGGGCTCCAGCGACCTGTACGCCTGGGGCGGGCGGCGGCCGTACGCGTCGGTCAACTTCGTCACCGCCCACGACGGCTTCACCCTGCGCGACCTGGTCAGCTACGAGCGCAAGCACAACGAGGCCAACGGGGAGGGCAACCGCGACGGCACGAACGACAACCGGTCGTGGAACTGCGGCACGGAGGGCGAGACCGACGACCCGGAGATCACCGCCCTGCGGCGCCGCCAGCTCCGCAACCTGCTGACCACCCTGCTGCTGTCCACCGGGGTGCCGATGCTGGTGGCCGGCGACGAGATGGGCCGCACCCAGGGCGGCAACAACAACGCCTACTGCCAGGACAACGAGACCGGCTGGGTGGACTGGTCGCTGCTCACCGAGCCCGGCTGGCGGGCGCTGTGCGACCTGACCGCCCGGCTGATCGCGCTGCGCCGGAACCACCCGGTGCTGCGGCGGCGGGCCTTCTTCTCGGGGCGGGCGCACGGTCCCGAGGGGCTGCGCGACCTGGCCTGGTTCAATGGTGAGGGCGAGGAGATGACCGGGGCGGACTGGCACGCGCCCGGCGCCACCTTGGGGATGTACCTGTCCGGCCGGGACATCCCGCAGCGCGACGCGAGGGGCGAGCCGGTCACCGACGACAGCTTCCTGGTCGTCCTCCACGCCGAGGGGGAGGACGGGAGCTTCCGGCTGCCCTCCCCGCCCTGGGGGCAGGCGTACGAGCTGGTCGTGGACACCTCGCGGGAGGACCAGGAGACCGAGCCGGGCACCGTGCACCCGGCGGGTGAGGTGGTGGAGCTCCCGGCACGCTCGGTACTGGTGTGGCGCGTGATGTACTGAAGCACTGCTGTTACGGATGTGCCGTGTGAGGCCCCTGGTGCGGCCGGTTAGGGTGTGCGCGACATGACCGCACCAGGGGAGGAGCAGCAAAAGATGGCCGATCTCGAAGCCGCGCGCAGGGTTTTCGACCGGTTCGACCTGAACGGGGACGGACTGATCACGGCGGCGGAGTTCCACCAGGTGATGAGCGAGCTGGGGGACCACCACATCACCGCGGGCCTGGCCCAGACCCTGATCGACCAGCACGACGCCAACGGCGACGGCCTGCTCTCCTTCGAGGAGTTCTGGCTGGCCCGCCGGAAGGCCACGACGTCGGCCTGAGGCAGGGCGTCACGACGCCGGCCTGAGGCAGGGTGCCGTACCGGGCCGCCCCGCCACCGCCGTCCGCCGCGCGCTCAGCGCACGATGCCGGCGGCCCGGGCGGCCCGCAGCCAGTCGGGGAACTCGCCGGTCAGCCGGTCGTACAGCACCGCGTCGGACACGGCGCGCGGGTCGGGCCCGGCCGCGAAGAACCCGGCGTTGTCCACCACCCGCTTCGCGGGCACGGGCAGTTCGTCCAGCTTCCGCAGGAAGCGGAACTCGTCCTCGCCGAAGCCGATGAACTGCCAGAACAGCGGCAGCCGCGCGGCCTCGCACAGCACTCGCTCGGCCGCCGCCCGCGACGAGGGGCCGCCGTCGGTCTGGAAGACCACCAGTGCCGGGGTGTCCGCGCCGCTCTCCCGGTGGTGCTCGATCACCGCCTCCATCGCCAGGTGGTAGTTCGTACGGCCCATGTGCCCCAGCGAGTCGTGGAGCGCGCCGACCCGGCCGGCGTAGTCGTCCAGCGACACCTCGGCGGCCCCGTCCACATCGGTGCTGAAGAAGACCACTGGCACCCGCCCGTCGTCGTCCAGGTGCGCCGCCAGCCCGAGCACCTGCTCGGCCAGGTGCTGCACGCTGCCGTCGCGGTAGTACGGACGCATCGAACCGGACCGGTCCAGCACCAGGTGGACCGCGGCGCGCTCGCCCGTCAGCCGGTGCTTCTCCAGGCTGACGGCGGCCTGCTTGTAGAGGTTCACCAGACCCGGCGCGGTCGTCCGCACCCGCTCCAGGCCGATGGCCGGGCCGGGGCCACCGCCGGAACCGCCGCCGGAATCCGGCCTCTTGACATGGTCGACGGCCATGGTGGAACCCCCTGTGCTCGATGGTGCCCGTAGCGCGGACGCCGAGAGTAGTGCAGGAGGAGCGGGGCGGAAGCGGTCCTGTGGACACCCGGCCGGACGGTCCGGCCTTTCCTCCACACCCATCCGATTTGCGGTTTTCGTTCTCCGGTGGCAGGGCACCCGCCCAACATGGCTCACACGGACGTACAAGAGATCCTCGGCACGCTGAAGGACGTCGACTTCCCGGCGGGCAAGGACGACCTGCTGCGGGCCGCCCGGACCGGGGGTGCCTCCGAGGAGGCGCTGAAGGCGCTGCGCGGCATCCCGCCCGACCGGTACGCCAACCGTGACGAGGTGGCGCGCTCGGTCCGCGTCGACCCGGACTCCGACCTCGGGCACAGCGCCGCGCAGCGCGCCCAGCAGGCCCGCAAGGGCGGCAAACCCGGCCTCTCGCAGCACCTGCGGGACGCGGACAAGCCCCCCGTGCAGGACGAACTGGACCGCTGAACCGCCCTTCTCCCAGGCCGGGCGGACGAACAGCGGACGTAAGGAGGACTTCCATGGTGAGCAAGAAGGTCGAGGGCAACGAGGAACAGAAGCGCGCGGCGGCCCGGGAGGCCGAGCGGGCCGGTGAGCAGCCCAGTGAGCGGGGCACCACCAGCGGCGCGTCCAAGCAGCGCACCCACCTCCCCGGCCGTTCCACCATCACCCACGAGGAGCGGCTGGAGACCCGGGACCGCGGCAAGCACCACTCACGCACCGCGCGCGAGGCCAGGAGCCGTGACCAGGCCGCGGAGCCCGTCACGGGGCGCGACTTCACCGGTCGCGGCACGCCGGAGTACGGCGAGGAGCACGAGAAGGTCTTCCGCGCCCTGGCCGGCGAGGAGCAGAAGCACCCCGGCGAGCCCGTCCACCTCCAGGACGTCTCCCGGGTCACCGGCCTGCCGCAGGAGGAGACCAGGGAACTGCTGCACGACCTGGTGGCCGTCCACAAGCTGGCCAGCGAGGTCCAGGCCGGTGACAGCCCCGACCTCGGCCCCCGCTACGAGACCAAGCCGCGTCGCTGAGTCCCGTACGGGATCCGCACGGGCCCGCTCGCCGGGCCCTCCCAGGAGCAGTCCCCGACGGTTCGGCCAAGTGCCGCGGGGACGAGCGCGGGGGCGGCCGGCCGCGGCGGCGTCTCCGCGCGCCCGGCTGCCCGGCGTCCGGCCGGGCGCGCACGTCACCCGGTGGCCGCCCCCGACCACCGCTCCGCCCGAGTGCCGGAGCGCCGAGAGCGGTCCCCCGGCCTTCCGCGCGGAGTCCGGCGTCACACCCGGCGAGTACCGGGTGGCCCTCCTCGGGCGGACCCGCCGCTGACCGGACGGCCTACGCTGTCGGCAGCAGGCAGGAAAGGCCCCCGCATGAGCGACTCCGGACTCCCCAGACCCCGCAGACCCGTCACCGTCCACGAGCCCCTGCGCGACCAGGTGGCCGCCGCCCTCCGCGCCGCGCTGACCGAGGGGCGGCTGCGGCCCGGCACCGTCTACTCCGCCCCCGCCCTCGCCGCCGAGTACGGCGTCTCCGCCACCCCGGTGCGCGAGGCCATGCTGGACCTGGTGCGCGAGGGGCTGGTGGAGACGGTGCGCAACAAGGGCTTCCGGGTCGCCGAGACCACCGGGCGCGATCTGGCGGACTTCACGGAGATCCGCGTCCTGCTGGAAGTGCCGACCGTCGGCCGGGTGACGGCCGCGGCCACCCCCGGGCGGCTGGAGGCGCTGCGGCCGGCGGCCGAGGAGACCGTGGCCGCCGCCCGGGCCGGTGACCCGGTCGCCTATCTGGAGGCCGACCACCGCTTCCATCTCGGCCTGCTCGCCCTGTCGGGCAATCCCCGCCTCGCCGAGACGGTCGGTGACCTGCGCAGACGCTCCCGCCTGCACGGCCTGGCCGCCCTCACCGGTCCCGGCCCGCTGGAGGAGTCCGCCCAGGAGCACCTGACCCTGCTCGACCTGATGCTCGACGGCGACGCCCCCGCCGCCGAGGAGTACATGCGCGGCCACCTCACCCGGCTGGGCGAGCTGTGGGCGGCGGGACAGCGGGTCCCCGCCGGACCCGTGCCCGGTGGCGGCACCACGGCCTGACGCGCGGGCGGGGGCCGTTCACGCGCCGCCCCGTGGGTATTCCCCGGTGCCGACGCTCCGTGAGGCGCCGGTGACACGAAGCGCCATACGGAATGAACGGGTACATGCCGGGCATCCGGATGGCACAGCGTGCCGCCGGTCCGTCACCCGCTCCCGGGTGGTGGCCCGGCGTACCGGCCGGGGCCGCGGGGCCGCCCCCGCGGCCCCGCGCCCCAGAGGTGTACGACGAACCGGGAGAGCAGTTCCGCCATGTCCAGCAGCGCCGCCCCGACCAGGATCCGCCAGTGCCCCTCCCCGGCACCGCCGCCGGGCACCGCCGGCGGTGTGCCGCGGGGAGGTGCCGCCTGATGTGCGGACTCAGCGGGGAGATCCGCTTCGACGGCTCACGGCCCGACGTCGCGGCCGTCGAGCGCATGACCGACCGGCTCGCGCCCCGCGGCCCCGACGGCCGGGGCCTGTGGTCCCAGGGCCCCGTGGCGCTGGGGCACCGCAGGCTCAGCATCATCGACCTCTCGGACACCGGCGCGCAGCCGATGACCGACCCCGGGGAACGGCTCACCGGGGTCTTCAACGGCTGCATCTACAACTACCGGGAGCTCCGCGACGAGCTGCGGGACAAGGGCCACCGCTTCTTCTCCACCTCCGACACCGAGGTGCTCCTCAAGGCGTACCGGCAGTGGGGCACCGGCTTCGTCGACCGCCTGCACGGCATGTTCGCCTTCGCCGTCGTGGAGCAGACCACCGGCCGGGTGGTGCTCGGCCGCGACCGGCTGGGCATCAAGCCGCTGTACCTGGCGCCCGCGCCCGGCCGGCTGCGCTTCGCCTCCTCCCTGCCCGCGCTGCTGGCGGCCGGCGACGTGGACACCTCCCTCGACCCCGTCGCCCTGCACCACTACCTGAGCTGGCACGCGACGGTGCCCGCGCCCCGCACCGTCCTGACGGGCGTGCGCAAGCTGCCCCCGGCCACCGTGCGCGTGATCGAGCCGGACGGCACCCACCGCGACCACTGCTACTGGCAGCCCTCCTACACCCGCCGCCCCGAGCACGCGGACCTGACCGCCGACGACTGGCGCGACGCCGTGCTGGGCGCGCTGCGCACGGCGGTGCGGCGGCGGATGGTGGCGGACGTACCCGTCGGCGTGCTGCTCTCCGGCGGACTGGACTCCAGCCTCATCGTCGCGCTGCTGGCCGAGGAGGGGCAGCGGGACCTGGCCACGTTCAGCGTGGGCTTCGAGGCCGAGGGCGGCCAGGAGGGCGACGAGTTCGCCTACTCGGACCTGGTGGCCCGGCACTTCGCCACCGACCACCACCAGCTCATGGTCCCCTCCGACCGGGTCTCCACTGCCCTGGACGATGCGATCGCGGCCATGAGCGAGCCGATGACCAGCCATGACGTGGTCGCCTTCCACCTGCTGTCGGAGCAGGTGGCCAAGGAGGTCCGGGTCGTCCAGAGCGGCCAGGGCGCCGACGAGGTGTTCGCCGGCTACCACTGGTACCCGGACATCGCCGCGGCACCGCGCGAGCGCGCGGCCGAGGCGTACAACGAGGCCTACGCGGACCGTCCGCACACCGTTCTCGCCCGGATCCTGCGGCCCGCCCTGCTCCCCGGCCACGACGTCTCCGGCGGGTTCGTCCGCGACCACATGGCCGCCCCCGGCGCCGAGACCGCGCTGGACGCGACGCTGCGCCTGGACACCCACGTCCTGATGCCCGACGACCCGGTCAAACGGGTGGACAACATGACGATGGACTGGGGTCTGGAGGCCCGGGTGCCCTTCCTCGACCACGAGCTGGTCGAGCTGGCCGCCGCCTGCCCGCCCGGACCGAAGCTGGCCGACGGCGGCAAGGGCGTCCTGAAGGCCGCCGGCCGCAAGGTCCTGCCCGCCGAGGTCGTCGACCGGCCCAAGGGCTACTTCCCGGTCCCCGCGATCACCCGCATGGCGGGGCCGGTGCTGGAACGGGTACGCGAGGCACTGTCGGCCCCCGAGGCCAGGGAGCGCGGCGTGTTCCGGGAGGAGTACGTCGCCGAACTGCTCGCGGCGCCCGACGAACACCGCACCCGGCGCGGGGCGAACGCCCTGTGGCAGATCGCTTTGCTGGAGATATGGCTGCAGACACACGGAATACGCTGACCGGCCTCCCGGGCGCGCGCGGCCCGTACGACCCGTACGCGGACGCGCGCCGCACCGCGGTCCCCGCCCCGGAACCCGTACCGCTGCCCGACGCCGCCGGGCCGCGCGGCGTCCCGGACCGGCTGACCGCGCACGGCTGCTGGTACCCCTCGGCGGACCCCGGCGGCGACCGGGCCGCCTTCGTCTGCGACCGCGGCGGCGTACCGCAGCTGTGGACCGGCCCGGCCGGCGCCCCCGCCGGAGACGGGGAGGCGCGTCTGCTCGACTCCGACCCCGACCCCGTCAAGGAGGTCTCCTGGTCGCCCGACGGCCGCTGGATCGCGTACACCACCGCGCCCGGCGGCGGCGAGCACACCCGGGTGCTGTGCGTGCGCCCCGACGGCAGCGGACGCCGGGTCCTCGCGGGCGCCGAGCCCGGCAGCTCCGCGTACCTGGGCCGCTGGCGGCCCGACGGCTCCGCGCTGGCCGTCACCGTCGCCGCCCCGCCGGACTCCCCGGCCCACCCGCCCGACGGGACCGGCCCCGCCGCCTCCCGCCCGCCCGGCTGGGCCGGCCGCGGCGGACGCGCCGTGCTGCTGGGCGGTCCCGCACCGGCGAGCGGCCCGGTCGGCTCCGGCGGTCCTGCCCGCTCCTCCGGCCCCGACGGCGAACTGGCCGCCTACCTCGTCGACCCCGAGGGCGGCTCGGCCCCCGCCCTGCTGGCCGTCGAGCACGGCGCCGCCACCCTGCGGGTGTGCGACCTCGACGACGACGGACGGCTGGCGCTGCTGCGGCGCGGCCCGCGCGGTCGGCGCGAGGCCCTGGTGGTGCGGCCGGCCGACCTGCGCACCGCCTGCGTCCTCCCGGTCGCCGACGGCGATCCGTGGATCGGCGGCTTCGGCCCGGGCGGCCGCACGGTGTGGCTGCGCAGCGACAACGCCCGCGAGTACGCCGCCCTGCTCGCCGTCGCCCTGGACGCGGACGGGGCACCGGTGGGCACGGCCGTCGCGGCCGAGCGCGCGGGGTGCGAACTGGAGCACCTCGCCCTCGGCCGCGACCGGCGCACCGCCCAGCTCGCCTGGAACGTGCGCGGCGCGAGCGAGCTGGAGACCGTGCCGCTGCCCGGGACCGTACCCGCCTCCGCCGCCGTCCCCGCGCCCGCACCCGCGCCCGGAACCGGGCCCGCCGCCGGGCCGCCCCGCCCCGTACCGCTGCCGCACGAGGTGGTCACCCGGATCGCCCCGGCCGGTCCCGGCGGCTGGCTGCTGGCCCTGTCCGGATCGCGGCGCCGCCCGGGCGTGTGGTGGCTGCCGCGGGACGGCTCCCCGCTGCGCACCGCCTGGTCCTCCCGCGACGAGGACGCCGTACCGCCGCCCCGCTCGCCCGTGAAACCCGTACCGCTGCGGCCGGCGGCCCGTGACGGCCTGCCGCTGCACGGCTGGTACTACCGGGCGCCGGGCCGCGCTCCCACCGAGCCGGCGCCCTGTGTGATCCATCTGCACGGCGGTCCGGAGGAGCAGGAGCGGCCGGTTCTCAACCCGCTCTACCACGAGATACTCGGCCGCGGCCTGGACGTCTTCGCCCCCGACGTGCGCGGCTCCGCCGGGCACGGCCGCACCTTCACCGACGCCGACCTGGGCGCGGGGCGGTTCGCCGCCATCGACGACGTCGCCGACTGCGCCGCGCACGCCGTGGCGGAGGGTCCCGCCGACCCGTCCCGGCTGGCCGTCATGGGCCGCTCCTACGGCGGCTATCTGACGATGGCCGCCCTGGTGTGGCACCCGGACCTGTTCCGCACCGGCGTCGCGGTGTGCGGCATGTCCGACTTCGCGGCCTTCTTCGCGGGCACCGAGCCGTGGATCGCCCAGTCCGCCGTCCACAAGTACGGCCATCCCGAGCGGGACCGCGCACTGCTGCGCGCCCTGTCGCCGATGAGCCGGATCGACGCGCTGCGGGCGCCGGTGCTCGCCGTCCACGGCGAGCACGACACCAATGTGCCGCCCGGCGAGTCCGAGCGGTTCGTCCGGGCGGCCCGGGAGCACGGCGTGCCCGCCGAACTGCTGACGCTGCGGGACGAGGGCCACGAGTTCCTGCGCGCCGAGAACCGCCGCCTGTTCCGGCGGGTGACGGCCGACTGGCTGGAACGCCACCTGTCACCCGGCTGACCGGCCGCCTCCCCGCCGCTACGGCTTGCGCCCCACCCCGCCGAAGGTCTTCACCTCGTCCGGCACCCCACCGGTCCCCGGCCGCCAGCGGGAAGTGGACACCACACCGGGCGCCAGCAGCTCCAGACCGTCGAAGAAGCCGGCGATCTGCTCCGGGCTGCGCAGCCGGTACGGCAGCGAGCCGCCCTCGTCGTAGTGCCGCTGGGCGGCGGCCAGCGCCTCGTCGGTGTCGGTGCCGTCGTAGAGCACCAGGTGGCTGCCCGGCGGCAGGGCGTCCAGCAGCCGCCGCACGACCGACCGGGCCTCACCGTAGTCGGCGAGGTGGCCGAGAACGCCCATCAGCATCAGCGCGACGGGCCGGCCGAGGTCCAGGGTGCGGGCGGCCTCGGCCAGGATGCGGCCGGTGTCCCGCAGGTCGGCGTCCACGTAGTCGGTGGCGCCCTCGGGGGTGGAGGTGAGCAGGGCGCGGGCGTGGGCCAGGACGAGGGGGTCGTTGTCGACGTAGACGATCCGGGCGCCGGGCGCGGCGCGCTGGGCGACCTCGTGGGTGTTGTCCGAGGTCGGCAGCCCGGTGCCGATGTCCAGGAACTGCCGGACGCCCACCTCGCCGGCCAGGTGCGTCACGGCCCGGACGAGGAAGCCGCGCGAGGAGCGGGCCATGTCCACGATGCCGGGGAAGGTCTCCCGGTAGCGGTCGCCCTCGATCCGGTCGACCTCGTAGTTGTCCTTGCCGCCCAGCCAGTAGTTCCAGATCCGGGCCGAGTGCGGCACGGTCGCGTCGACGCGGGACAGCGCGTCATCCCCGGCGGCCCCGGCGGCCCCGGCGGCCCCGGCGGCCTTGGCGCTCGTGGTGTCCATGGCGTCCGTCACAACGGCTCCCCTCCCGTTCGGTCGCTGGTCACGGGCAGCCCGCTCCCTGGTCGCGGGGAGCGGTCCCCGGCAGCAGGGTAGGGCGGGAGCCGGCGCCACCGAAGGTCGTGTACCGGACGATCTGCGGGAGCGGCCGCTACCCCGCCGCGGCGCGGGCCGTCTCCGCCGCGAGGGCGGAGATCCGGGAGGGGACGCCGGAGGTCCGGGCGAGGGAGTGCAGCGCGCCCCGCAGCATACGGCGGTTCCGCCCCGAGCCGATGGTGCCCAGCAGCGGGGAGAGCGCCTGGAGTTCCTCCTCGACCTCGGCCCAGGCGCGGGCGGCCGCACACCCGCGCAGCAGCTCCACGCGGTAGTGCATGGCGCTCCGGCCCTCCTCGCCGGACTGCTGGTCCAGCGCCCTGGCGTGGGCGTGCCGGAGGTGGGGGATCGCCTTCCCGGGGTCGCCCAGGTCGATGAGGGCCTGCCCCAGGTGGCCGGTCACCTCGCGTTCGTCGGCCCACCACGTCCATGCCGGGTCACGGCGGCCGACCGACTCCTGGAGACCGCTCCGCGCGGCGCCGAGACTGGCCAGGGCCCGCCGCTTGTCCCCCATCGCGGCCAGGGCACGGCCGCGCCGCATCCGGGCCAGCAGCGCGACGCGCGGCGGTACGCGGGACCGGGACAGCAACTCGTCCGCGATGCGCAGTGCCTCGTCCGGCCGGGCCGAGTCCACGGCCAGCATGGCGAGCATGTCCAGGGCGAACCACTGCATCGGCCGGTCCCCCGCCAGCCGGGCCAGCAGGTGGGACTCCAGGAAGGCCCCGCGCGCCTCCTCCCACCTGCCGGCGTCGAAGAGCAGCCACCCCGCGCTCTCGGCGGCCTCGGCCACCGTTGCCAGACAAGGGCGCCGCTCCTTCCCGGGGACCGCTCCGGCGTCGAGCCCGCGTCGCGCGCCGCGCCAGACCTGGACGGCCGCCGTCGCCACGGTGTCCCCGCCGTGGCGGTCGGCGTGGTCGAGGAGAGGCAGGAAACCGGCCCGCACCGACGCGGCCCCGGCCCCGGCCCCGGAGGAATCCCCGGCGGGGGGAGGAAGCCGCCTCGGTCCTGCCGAGGAGACCAGACTCCCTTCGGCGCCCAGGAGTTCGTCCAGGGCCGATGCCAGCCGCAGCGACGGCTGCCGCCTGCCGTCGGCGACGCGGGACAGGCGGGTGACGTCGTAGCCGAGAGAACGGGCGGCGGCCCGCAGGCTCAGTTCCCGCTCGGCGAGGAGCGTGCGGAGCCTGCCGCCGAAGTCGTCGGCCATGGAACCCCCCGGTGTGCTGACTGCCGGACACAGGGTAACCGTCAGTGCCTGTCGGCTTCCGTGCTTCCCTGCGGCGCGGAGAACGGCCGGGCAGGCGGAGACCCACCGCGACCGGCGCGACCGGTCCGGGGCGTGGCCACCAACTGCGTGGGAGCCGATGACGTGTGCGACCTCGCGCTGGTGCTGGGCGGCGTACGCCGCAGCACGCTTTCCCGAGCGCCGCGGACGCCGGGTGGGCGGGGAGCGGCCCCCGCCCAGCCGGTGTGTCAGCCCTGCAGCCTGGCGGGCGCCGACGCCACGAGCCCTCCGTCGACGACGAGGTCCTGCCCGGTGATGTACGACGCGTCGTCCGAGGCCAGGAAGGCGACGGCCGCGGCGACGTCGTCCGGGTGGCCGAGCGAGCCGAGCGGCACCTCGGCCGTGATGCGGGCCTCCGCACCGGGGTCGGTGATGACGCTCCGGTACATCTCGGTGTCGATGTAGCCGGGACTGACGGAGTTGACGCGGATGCCGCGCGCCGCGAGGTCGGTTCCGAGCGTACGGGCGAGGTTGTGCACGGCGGCCTTGCCGGCGGCGTAGACCGAGGCCGCGGAGAGGCCGCGGTGGAGGGTCCAGGAGGCGTTGACGACGATGGCGCCGCCTTCCCGCATCAGCGGCAGGGCTCTGGTGACGGTGAAGAACACCCCCTTGAAGTTGGTGCCGACGGTGTGGTCGAAGTCCGCCTCGGTCAGCTCGTCGCCCGGCTTGAAGACCGCCACGCCCGCGTTGGCGAAGACCACGTCCAGGGTGCCGCGCCAGTCCTCGGTCCGCCGCATGAGCAGGTCGAGGTCGGCCTGGACGCCGGCGTCGGCGCGGACGGCGAGGACCCGCTCCGGGTCGGCGCCCAGACGGGTGACGGCCGAGTCCAGGCGGGCCTGGTCGCGGCCGGTGATGACGGCGTACGCGCCTTCGTCGAGGAACCTGCGCGCGGTCGAGAACCCGATGCCGCTGGTGCCGCCGGTGATCAGAACCGTCTTGTCGGTGAATCGCTTCATGCCGACGATCGTCGGGCGGCGGGGGCGGGTCCGGCAGTGTCGGCCGAACCTGGGTCCGGCACCACCACCTTCGGGCCCTCGGGGGTCCGGAGGGCCGAAGGTTCCGGCGCCGCCAGCAGCTCCGCCAGCCGGGCCTCCGTCCCCGTCCCGGGAGCGGGGGTGTGCAGCAGCAGGCGGTGGCCGGGCAGTTCGGGCAGGGGCAGCGCCGTGTACTCGAAGGTCAGTGTCCCCAGCCCGGGGAGCTCCAGTGCCTTGGTGCCGTGGGTGGAACCGCCCACGGGGAGCTCCGCCCATATCCCGGCGAAGTCGGGGCTGACGGCGCACAGGTCGGAGGCCAGCCGGCCGAACTCGGGGTCCTCCGGGTAACGGGCGGCGTCCGCCCGGAACTGGCCGACGACCTCTCGCGCCGCGTTCCGCCAGTGCTTGAGCACGGCGCGGTAGCGGGCGTTGGTGAAGAAACTGACCAGGCAGTTGTGGTCGTGCTCGGTGCACTGGAACGCCAGCCGTGCGGCACGGTTGAGCACCACGGTGTTCCAGTGCCGGTCCATGACGTACGCGGGCCTCGGCAGCCAGCCGTCGATCAGCCGCCGCAGCTCGTCCGGGACGTGCTGCCGGGACGGCGCCGGTGGCGGGGGGTTGAGACCGGCGAGGAGGTACAGGTGCTCGCGCTCGGCGGGGCCGAGCCGCAGCACGCGCGCGACGGCGTCCAGGACGTCGGCGGACACGTTGATGTCCCGTCCCTGCTCGAGCCAGGTGTACCAGGACACCCCGACCCCGGCGAGCACCGCCACCTCCTCCCGGCGCAGCCCCGGTGTACGGCGGTTCCCGCTGTCGGGCATGCCCACGTCCGCAGGAGTCAGCCGGGCCCGCCGCGACCGCAGGAACTCGCGCAACTCGGATCTGCGCCGCTGCCGCGCCTCGGCGGGAAGCCTCGATGTGCCCACCCGGCCATGCTAGTGAGCACGTGCCGGGACCGGTCCGGTCCCGGCACGGCGGACCTGCCCGGTACCCGCCGGCCGACAGCGCTGTGGCGCGGCGGCCGGAGGGCCGCCGCGCCACGGGTGCGATGCGGTGCGTCAGGTGTCGCGTGAGCTAGCCGGCGCTACAGGAGACCGTCGGCCAGGTCCAGTTGCCGTTGTGCTGAATGGTGACGCCGAAGTTGTTGCCGTTGCCGTTGGGCCTGGCGGTCATCACCTGGCTGCTCGGCCAGGTGGCGGTGACGTTCCAGGTGGAGATGATCGTGGCGGGGGAGGGGACGTTCATCGTCACGGTCCAGTTGCTGGAGCCGGAGACCGAGACGTTGAGGTTGTACCGGTCGTTCCACTTGTCGCCCGCGGACAGGGTCGCGGAGCAGCCGCCGCCACCGCCGCCGCCGGTGCCACCGCCGCCGGTGTTGCCGCCGCCGCCGGTGCCGCCGCCACCGCCGGAGGAGCCCAGCGTGATGTTGGAGCTGCCGCTGCTCTGGTAGCCCTCGGTCGCCATGATCATGTAGTCGTGGCTGCCCAGCTGCATTCCGGCCCGGGCCCAGGCGTCGAAGTGGTTGCCGGTGGTGATGGTGCCGCCGGTCCGCTTCTGCTGCCGCACGCTCCAGAACTGCTTGAAGGTCCTGCCGTCGCCCTCGATGGAGGGGGCGTTGGTACGGGTGGTCTCGTAGATGTCGTACGTACCGCCGTCAGTGGTGACCGTGCCCTTGAAGGTCCCGGTGGGCCGGTAGGTGCCCCAGTTGTCGACGATGTAGTACTCGACGAGCGGGTTCCTGGACCAGCCGTAGAGCGTCAGGTACGCGTTGCCGGACGGGTTGAAGCTCCCCGAGTAGGTGACGGTGCGGCGTCCACCGGTGCTCCAGCCCTTGCCGATGACGAAGTTCCCGGTGTTGCTCCACGTGGTGGAGTAGTTGCCGCCGTTGCCCATGGTCGCGGAGACCGTTCCGGGGGCGTCGGTCCAGAACGAGTAGAAGTACCCGCCGTGGTTGCCGGTCTGGTTCGAGGTGATGGTCTGGGCGTGGGCGGTGCCGGGGGAGAACGCCAGGGCCGCGGCCAGTACGGCGCAGATGCTGCTGACCAGCAGCTTGATGCGGCCGAACCGGCGGCTCCTGGAGAGCAGTCCGGTACGGCCCGGTGCCTGTCTCTCCTGGTGGGGGTGTGCGTCGTTCACGTGCGTGCCTCCTCTTTCCTGAGGGCCGGCAGTGCTGCCGGGCAACGTGTACGGCCCGGTGGGGCTCTCGGCGGCCTGAGTGGGGAAGGCCGCCGCACACCGATGCCGTACGACGACGGTGGGGGTGAAACGGTCGCCACGGCCGACGACCGGAAGGCCAGGTCATGTCCCGTGACCTGGGCGTCGGCAGGGGGTTGCGGGCCTGCCGACGCCGACAGTTTTGACCTGCCTCCGTCAAGCTGTCAACGGTTCCGGAAACATTGCGGAAATCTGGCCGTGCAGCGGAGGTTCACACGGGAGACGTTGATCCTGTTCAGAGCTGTGTCCCGAGTGGTCGGTTATGAAGTGGGTTGCTCAGCACCGTGGTTCGGAGAGCAAGATCCATGTCAACGTTGTCGAAACTTCCGGACGGTTTCCGGATATCTCTGTGTGGGCCCGATGCGGCATGCGTTGCCGTTCCGGAGCCGCGAGGCGTCCTCGGCGGAGGTGGTGTCCCGCACCCGGCGCAGGGCCTCGGTCCTCCTCGTCCCCGGCGTCCGGCTGGGCAGGGCAGGGCAGGCGGACGCTGCCGAGTCAGTCTTCGGCGGGGACAGGGGTGTAGACCACGAGGCTGAGGCCGCGGTTGGCATCGAGGCCGAGGGACTCATAACGCATCGTTGCCGAGGTGCCGTCGCGAAGCAGGAACGTCTTCTCCCTGTCACCCAGGTAGCCGACGGTGTTGAGTTGCCAGAAACGGCGGAACTCCGGGGAGGCGTCGGCAAGTTCCTTGACCAGGGCCATCGCACGCGGTGAGTGGCCGCCCCAGCGCGCCAGTTCCGCCCGGAAGGTGGCGACGGCAAGTTGTGCCTCGGTGCCCCAGTCATCGATCCGGTCGCGTGATTCGGGGGCGAGGAAGAGGATGCGCAGCACATTCCGGTCCTGGGGAGCGAGAACCGAGTAGTCGCTCAGCGCGCGGGCGGCGTCCGCATTCCAGACGACAACGTCCCAGCACGACGACTTTACGTATGCCGGCCACGGGGCCAGCTGGTCGACGAGCTGCTGCAGCCGGGCACGCGTGGCTGCGTCAGGCTCTTCGAGGGCGGTGGCGGCGCTTCCATAGGCCAGGAGAAAGGCGTGCTCCCTCTCCTCGGGACGGACCTGAAGCGCATCGCAGACGGCATCCAGAACTCGCATCGAGGGCCGGCCGCCTCTTCCTTGTTCGAGACGGGTGAGCCACTCGACACTGATGTCGGCGAGTGCCGCGATCTCTGAGCGACGAACCCCCGGGGTGCGACGCCGCGAAGGACGTGCACCCCCAGGGAGGTCCGCCGGCGAGAGTTGCTCTCGGCGCGCCCTCAGGAAGGCACCCAGCTCGTTGGTGCGGAAGTCGTCCATGGTGCAACCCAGGGTGTCATGCCGGCTTCCGCCGCCGCTCATCCCTTCATGTGCCCCTCGAGCCAGTCGAGGATGGCCTCGGGGCGCCTTTGGAACTCGAGATAGCCGTCCCAGCGTCTCGTGGTGCCCTCGACCCAGTGCAAGACCTTGTCCTCGGTGTTGAGGGCGGAGAACATCGACTCGATGTCCTGGGGTTCGGTCAGCGAGTCGTTCCGTACGGCATAGAGATACGTGGGAATGTCCACGTACTTTGCCCATGAGGCGTCCGGGCGCATTGCGAACGGCAGGGATGTCCCGATCGCGACACGGCGGTCGAGATCGGGCAGGCGTTCACGACCGACACCGACGATGTCCAGCAGGCGGCTCATGATGACCACGTCCGAGACCGGCTGGCAGGCGACGAGGCACGTGATCGCCCGGAACGCTGCCGGGTGAGAGCGCATCGCCGCGAACGTCGAGTTCGCTCCGAGGCAGCGGCTGAACAGCGCGGTGCTCATGGTCGCGGTGTCGCGTCGCTCCCGGACGTAGCGCAGAGACCCCAGGACGTCCCGTGCCTCGAGGAGGCCGCTGGTGACGGCTCCGCCGTTGGCCGCTCCACTCAATCCGAAGTTGCGCAGATCATAGGTCAGCACGTTGTAGCCGGCTTCGTGGAGGACGGCGTAGTCGGGGATGAAGTTGACGTCCATCGTGTTCCCGCTCGGCCCCCATATGGACTGCCACGGCTCCAGACGGGTGGGCTGGCCCGCGCGGCTGAACCCCATGGGGTGGTTCAGAACGACGAGCCGGTCGCTGTTCGCGGGGACGAACCACCCTTCGAGCGGTACCCCGTCGGCAGACGGGAACGTGACGTCCTCGTACTCGAGGCCGACATCGGCAGGTGTCCACAGGACCGGTGAGCGAAGGGGAGCGACGAATGACGCGGCGATGCCGTCGAGAATCTCCTCGGCCACGGGGCCGGACACCGGTTCGCGTCCGGCTGGGACGCGCTTCTCCGTCACCCCTGCGCTCCCGTCGGGGTCAGGTCCGTCAGCGCCTTGCCCGTGGCGAAGTCGACCGGCCACGAGACATGGTCGTGGATCATGAGCCACTCTCCGTCGACCAGCCGGAAGCAGTTGGTCGTGCGCACCCAGGAGTCCATCGGCCGGCCGTACATCGTGCCGGTCAGGCGCGCAGCGCAGCGGGCGACGGCAAGCTCTCCGTGGGCGTAGACCAGCAGATCCGCGATCTCGAGGCCGGGCGGCCCGTCGAATGCGGCGTAGAAAGTCTCCCAGTTGCGCCGCCACATCTCGCCGCCGCTGAACTCGAACGGCGGCATGAGATCGAAGGCCGTGAACCCTTCGGGCGCGTAGAAGGACATGATCGCGTCGACATCTTTCGACACGAACGCGTCGCGCCAGGCAAGGAATCGCGCGCGTACCTGCTCGTCAGGCGACTGAGCCGCCATGGTCATCTCGGGCATTTCCCTTCCTCTCCGGGTTCGCGGTGAACCCGCAGACCATGCTCCGATCGCGAACTCCGCGGAGCCAGCCCCGGATTATGGGGGCATAAGAAGTACTACGCTCGCAGCGCTGTCACGCGGCTTCGTCGGCCGATGGGAGGCATCAGGGGGCGCCGACCGTGCACGCCGAGCACTCGGCGGGCGCGTGCGGGCCGATCACGGTACGCCGGGGGCACGTCGCGCGGCCGCCCCTGAGGGATCGGAGCCGGCCAGGCCCTTGCGGGCGTTCCCGGTCGGCCTCTCCCCGGGGTTCTCCAGGTACTTCCCGGGGACTTCCCGGCGCGTGGCCGAGAAAGGAACCGGCAGTCCTGGGGGAGTGGGAACCGCAGGCCGGAGTGACCTTCTCAGCACTCCACCACGTTGACCGCCAGTCCGCCGCGGGCGGTCTCCTTGTACTTGACCTTCATGTCGGCGCCCGTCTCCTTCATCGTCTTGATGGCCTTGTCCAGCGAGACGTGGTGGCGGCCGTCGCCGCGCAGGGACATCCGGGCGGCGGTGATCGCCTTGACCGCCGCCATGCCGTTCCGCTCGATGCAGGGAATCTGGACCAGGCCGCCCACCGGGTCGCAGGTCAGGCCCAGATTGTGCTCGATGCCGATCTCGGCGGCGTTCTCCACCTGCTCCGGGGAGCCTCCCAGGATCTCGGCCAGGCCGCCGGCGGCCATGGAGCAGGCCGAGCCGACCTCGCCCTGACAGCCGACCTCGGCGCCGGAGATGGAGGCGTTCTCCTTGAACAGCAGCCCGATCGCGCCCGCCGTGAGCAGGAAGCGGACCGCCGTGTCCTCGGACCAGCCGGGCACGAACTCCATCGCGTAGTGCAGCACGGCCGGGATGATGCCCGCCGCGCCGTTGGTGGGGGCGGTGACGACCCGGCCGCCCGCCGCGTTCTCCTCGTTGACGGCCATCGCGTAGAGCGTCACCCACTCCATCGCCAGCGCCGCCGCGCCGCCCTCCGCGCGCAGCTTGCGGGCCGAGGCGGCGGCCCGGCGGCGGACCTTCAGACCGCCGGGCAGGACGCCCTCCCGGGACAGGCCGCGGGCGACGCACTCGCGCATCACCCGCCAGATCTCCAGCAGCTCCGCGCGGATCTCCGCCTCGCTCCGCCAGGTCCTCTCGTTCTCCAGCATCAGCGCCGGGATCGACAGGCCCGTCTCACGGGCGGTGCGCAGCAGCTCGTCGCCGGTGCGGAAGGGGTACGGCAGCGCGGTGTCGTCCGGCTTGATCCGGCCGGCGCCGGCCGCGTCCTCGTCCACCACGAAGCCGCCGCCCACCGAGTAGTACGTCTTCTCCAGCAGCGCCGCACCGGAGGCGTCGTACGCGGCCAGCGTCATGCCGTTGGCGTGGTACGGCAGGGAGCGGCGGCGGTGCAGCACCAGGTCGCGGGAGAGGTCGAAGGGGATCTCGTGGGCGGTTTCCGGGGTGTCCCCGCCGTCCCCGCCGTCCCCGCCGTCCCCGCCGGAGGCGGCGAGCAGGCGCAGCCGGCCCGCGTCGCGTACGGCCGCCACCCGCTCGTCCGCCGTGTCCACGTCCACCGTGCGCGGCGAGTGGCCCTCCAGCCCCAGCACCACCGCCTTCGGGGTGCCGTGGCCGTGGCCGGTGGCGCCCAGCGAGCCGTACAGCTCGGCGCGGAGCGCGGCGGTACGGGGCAGGACGCCCTCCCGGGCCAGCCGCCGTACGAACATCCGGGCGGCCCGCATCGGTCCCACGGTGTGGGAGCTGGATGGGCCGATGCCGACGGAGAACAGGTCGAAGACGGAAATGGCCACGGTGGCGGACTCCTTCGTCTGCGCGTGGTGCGTGCCCTGCCGGGTGGGCGGGCGAGGGGACCCCGCGGGTGCGCGGGTGCGGGTGCGGGTGCGCCGCCGGTCGGGCGGCGCACCCGCGAAGGGTGCCCGGAGGGGGTTTACAGCTCCGGGTAGAGCGGGTGCCTGTCGGCCAGGGCCGAGACCCGGACGGCCAGCCGCTTGGCGGTGTCCTCGTCGAACGACGGCTTGAGCGCCTCGGCGACGATGTCCGCGACCTCCCGGAAGTCCTCCGCCCCGAAACCGCGGGTGGCCAGCGCCGGGGTGCCGATCCGCAGGCCGGAGGTGACCATCGGCGGGCGCGGGTCGTTCGGGATGGCGTTGCGGTTGACGGTGATCCCGACGGAGTGCAGCCGGTCCTCGGCCTGCCGCCCGTCCAGCTCGCTGTCCCGCAGGTCCACCAGGACCAGGTGCACGTCGGTGCCGCCGGAGAGCACGGACACGCCCGCCTCGGCGGCGTCCGGCCGCATCAGCCGCTCGGCCAGCAGCCTCGCGCCCTCCAGGGTGCGGCGCTGGCGGTCCCTGAACTCCTCCGAGGCCGCGATCTTGAAGGCGACGGCCTTCGCCGCGATGACATGCTCCAGCGGGCCGCCCTGCTGACCGGGGAAGACCGCCGAGTTGATCTTCTTGGCGTGCTCCTGCTTCGACAGGATCACCCCGCCGCGCGGGCCGCCCAGCGTCTTGTGGGTCGTGGTGGTGACCACGTCCGCGTACGGCACCGGGTTCGGGTGGAGCCCGGCGGCGACCAGCCCGGCGAAGTGCGCCATGTCCACCATCAGCAGCGCGCCCACCTCGTCGGCGATCCGCCGGAACGCCGCGAAGTCGAGCTGCCGGGGGTACGCCGACCAGCCCGCGACGATCAGCCTCGGCCGGTGCTCGCGCGCCAGCCGCTCCACCTCCGCCATGTCCACCAGGCCGTCGGCGGCGTCCACGTGGTAGGGGACGACGTTGTAGAGCTTGCCGGAGAAGTTGATCCGCATCCCGTGGGTGAGGTGCCCGCCGTGGGCCAGGTCCAGGCCCATGATGGTGTCGCCCGGCTCCAGCAGGGCGAACATCGCCGCGGCGTTGGCCTGGGCGCCCGAGTGCGGCTGGACGTTCGCCGCCTCGGCGCCGAAGAGGGCCTTCACCCGGTCGCGGGCGATGTCCTCGATGACGTCGACGTGCTCGCAGCCGCCGTAGTAGCGGCGGCCGGGGTAGCCCTCGGCGTACTTGTTGGTGAGGACCGAGCCCTGGGCCTGGAGGGCGGCGACCGGAGCGAAGTTCTCCGACGCGATCATCTCCAGGGTGGACTGCTGGCGGCGCAGCTCGGCGTCGACGGCGGCGGCGACGTCGGGATCGACCTCGTGCAGGGAACTGTTCAGAAGCGACATCGGATCTTTCCGCTCGTGGTGTGCTGGACGGCGTGGGTGCGGGTCACTCGCTGGTGAAGGCGGTGTACTCGTCGGCCGTGAGCAGGTCCTCCGGCTCCTGCGAGATCCTCACCCGGAACAGCCAGCCGCCCTCGTAGGGGGCGGAGTTCACCAGCGCCGGATCGTCCACCACGTCCTGGTTGACCTCGGTGATCTCTCCGGTGACCGGCGCGTACAGGTCGCTGACCGACTTGGTCGACTCCAGCTCGCCGCAGGGTTCGCCCGCGGTGACCGTGGCGCCCACCTCGGGGAGCTGGACGTAGACGACGTCGCCGAGCGCCTCCGCGGCGTGCCCGGTGATGCCGACCGTGGCGACGCCGTCCTCGACGGCCGACAGCCACTCGTGCTCCTTGCTGTAGCGCAGCTGCTGGGGGTTGCTCATGGCGTGATTCTCCTGATGGGGGATGGTGGACGGGGAACGGTCTCGCCGGCTGGGACGGCGGGCGCGGGACGGGGTGCGGGAACGGGGCCGGTCAGCGCTCGCGCCGGTAGAAGGGCAGCGCGACGACCTCGTACGGCTCATGCGTACCGCGGATGTCCACGTGCACACCCGGCGTGCCGGGCGCGGCGTGGCCGGCGTCCACGTAGGCCATCGCGATCGGCCTGCCCAGGGTGGGGGAGGGGGCGCCGGAGGTGACCTCGCCGATCACCGTCCCGGCGGCGTCCACCACCGGGTATCCGGCGCGCGGCACCCGCCGGCCGGCGGCGACGAGGCCGACCAGCCTCCGCGGCGGATCCTGTTCGGCGCGGCGCGCGGCGGCCTCCAGGGCGGCGCGGCCGGTGAAGTCGCCGGGCTTGTCGAGCTTCACCACCCGGCCCAGGCCCGCGTCGAAGGGGGTGGTCTCCCGGGTCAGCTCGTGCCCGTACAGCGGCATGCCCGCCTCCAGCCGGAGCGTGTCGCGGCAGGACAGCCCGCACGGCACCAGGCCCGCCGGCGCCCCGGCCTCGGTCAGCGCCCGCCACAGCGGCTCGGCGTCCCCGGGGGAGACGAACAGCTCGAAGCCGTCCTCGCCGGTGTAGCCGGTACGGGCGATCAGGGCGCCGGCGCCCGCGACGGTGCCGCGCAGCCCGGCGTAGTACTTCAGGCCGGCCAGGTCGGCGTCGGTGAGCTTCGCCAGGATGTCCTGGGAGGCGGGACCCTGCACGGCGAGGAGGGCGTAGGCGTCGCGGTCGTCGCGGACGGCCGCATCCGGGAGGCCGAGCTCGCCGTGCCGCTCGGCCAGGGCGTCCAGGACGGTCTGCGCGTTGGCTGCGTTGGCCACGACCAGGTACCCGTCCTCCGCCAGGCGGTAGACGATCAGGTCGTCGAGGATGCCGCCGCCCATGTCGCAGATCATGGTGTAGCGGGCCCGGCCGACGGGGACGGCGGACAGCCGGCCGACCAGGGCGCCGTCCAGCAGCTCGCCGGCCTGCGGGCCGGTGACGGCGATCTCGCCCATGTGGCTGAGGTCGAACAGTCCGGCGCGGGTGCGCACCGCGGTGTGCTCGTCGCGCTCGCTGCCGTAGCGCAGCGGCATCTCCCAGCCCGCGAAGTCCGTCATGGTGGCGCCCAGGGCGCGGTGGACGGCGTCGAGGGGGACGCGGCGGGGCGGCTGGGGGGAACGGGGGGAATCGCTCATGGTTCGGCTCCCGGGCGAGGTGGCGGGGTCGGCTCCGTACACGGGTCCGGTACGGGTTCCTTCGGACAGGTCCCGCGCGCGGGCGGGGGACATGCCCTCCCCATCTGTCATCGGAACCTGAGAGGTTCGCCACGAGCCCGCACGGGCGGACCGCGGCTTGCACCGTGGGTGGGGCGTCCCGGGAGCGGGACCGGCAAGCGATACCGGAGGCAAGGGGGCGCCCGCTTTTCAGATCTGCCTCGCCCGCGCGGTATCGGGGCCTGAGAGATTCAAGGGAGGACTTGCTCCTTCGGCGCCCCGTGGGACCGCTGTGACCAGCGGGTCCACGGGAACTCTCCCGCGCGTGCTCGAACGGCCGGTATGCAGTTGGCGCGCTCATCATCGCACGCCCCCGGGTGCCCCCACCGGCGCGGACCCGAACCGCTCCGGAAGGTGTCGGGCGCGTCCACGGTGGGTAACGGCCTTGTCCGCCGTCATCCTTCTTGACACGCTCTGGGGGGATGCCGCGGGCACGTGGCCGGATCGGGGAGGGCGTACCACGAGTGAGCAGTCCGGAGAGTGCCTGTGCGGCACACAGCGGGGCGGAGCCCCGGCACCCCGTCGCATCCGTGCTGCCGAGCGGGCGGGACCTGCGGGGGACGGCGGCGGTGCGGGTGCTGCGCTTCCCCGCCGGGGACCGGGTGGTCGTCTCCGGACTGCCCGGCAGCGGCAAGTCCACCCTGATCCGGCGGGTGGTGGCCGCCAACGAGACGGTGGTCCGGATCGACTCCCAGGACATGCGGGAGCGCTGGGAGCGGCGGCTGCCCGCCCGGCTGCCGTACGGCGCCTACCGGCCCCTGGTCCGGGCCGCGCACTACCTGGCGCTGTGGCGGGCGCTGGCCTCCGGCGGCAGCGTCGTGGTGCACGACTGCGGCACCCAGGGCTGGGTGCGCCACTGGCTGGCGGCGGACGCGCGGCGGCGCGGGCGGGCCCTGCACCTGGTGCTGCTGGACGTCTCACCGGACGAGGCGCTGGCCGGGCAGGCGCAGCGGGGACGCGGGGTGTCGGCGTACGCCTTCGCCCGGCACCGGCGGGCGGTACGGCGGCTGGTGGCGGACGCGGCGGCGGGACGGCTGCCGCGGGGCTGTGTGTCGTCGGTGCTGCTGGACCGGGGTGCGGCGGGGGCGCTGCGCGGCATGGCCTTCGAGTAGGCGGGCGCCCGGGAGGCGGATCCGGGGTCCGCGCCGGACGGGTTGCCGATAGGGTTTTCGCATGACCATCCCGCAGCACTACGGACCGGGACACGGCGGCGGCTGGCCCGGCAACGAGCTGGAGGAGACCCTCGCCGCCTCGGTCGGCGTCCCCGGCGCCGGCGCCCGGCTGCTGGAGGTGCTCGGCCGCAGCAGCGTGTGGGTGCCGCTGCCCGAGGGCGGCGGCCCGGACAGCCCGAACCTCGACCTGCCGACGATCCAGTTCGACGGGGCGCCGTACGTCCCCGTCTTCAGCTCCGAGCAGCAGTTCCTGCAGGGCGCCGGTGCCCATCTGTCCTTCGCCGTCGCGCCGGCGAGGGAGTTCGCCCGCGGCCTGCCGCCGCAGGTCGGCATCGTGATCAACCCCGAGGGCACCGTCGGCGCGCCCCTGCCGCCGCCGGCCGTGGCGGAGCTGTGCCGCGAGGGCGGCGCCGCCGGGGTGCCGGGCGTGGTGAGCGGGGCCCGGGTGCGGCTCTTCGAGCCCGACTGGCAGGAGGAGCCGGTGGACTTCCTGGCCGCGGCGGCCGGGGAGTTCGCGGTGCTGCCGCGGGTGCGCACCGCGCGCCGCGGCCTGGCCAGCGTCGAGGGCGACCCGCCCGCGCTGTTCGTCGGGGTGGAACTGGACCCGCCGGACGGGGAGGCCCGGGCGGCGGCGCACGACGCGCTGGGCCGCGCGCTGGGCCGGGAGCCGGTGCGCTGGCCGGTGCAGATGGTGCTGCTGGACGCCGCCCGGGACCCGGTCGTGGACTGGCTGCGCCAGTGCGTACGGCCCTTCTACTCGCGCGACGGGCAGGTGTACTGAGCCCGTCCCGCCCTGCCCGGACCGCCCCCGCGGCCCGAGTGCCCACTGAGTACCCGTACCCGGGCGCGGCCGAGTAGCCCCGCCCCTGTCCGGCATGGACCGTAAGCTGGTTGGATGTCGGGGCGGGACGCGTGCGCGGCCCGGCGCGCAAGGCACGGCACGGAGTGCGAGAAGATGCGACAAAAGGGGCGGCCCACGTGAGCGCGGGTGGAAGCGTTGAGCAACTGCTGCGGCAGGTGACACCCGGGCGGTACGACACCTACGAAGCGCTGCTGCACGCCCTCGCGGAAGGCCGGGTGTGGATGCTGCTCTGGCACGGCCGGGCCGGCTCGCCCGACGCCCAGTACGGGAACATGGAGGTCGCCGGGCACGGCTACGCGCCCTGTGTGACCTCCGAGCAGGAGCTGGCCGCCTCCGGCTGGACCAGGGCGCACGAGGTCGTCGGCGGGCGCGAGATCGCCGCCGCCCTCTTCCCGGACCGCTGGGGGCTGTGGCTCGATCCGCACGCGCCCGGCGGCGGCCTCGGCATTCCCTGGCTGGATCTGCGGCGGATCGCGGGCGGCCTGGACCGGCTGCCCGCCGGGCCGCTGCGCATCAGCGAACCGACCGTGGACGTCCCGCACTTCTACGCCCAGCTCGTCCAGAACGCCCACCGCACCCCCGCCGTGCGCACCCTGCGCCGGGCCTGGGTGCAGCCCGCGCTGGGCGCACCGTATCTGGTGATCGGGCTCGACCTGTACGACGGCGGCCCGCAGGCCGTGGAGTCGGTGCGGTCGATGATGCAGCAGTCGGTGGCCGCGGTGCCGGACGGGCTGGCGGTCTCCACGGTGGCGATGTCGGACGAGTACGACCCGGTCGCCATGTGGCTGCGGGCCAATTCCCGGCCTTTCTTCGACCGTGACGCACACGGGGGTACCGCGCCCGCGGGGGCCCCGGGGTACGGTTACGGCTACCCGCGGCCCAGCTGAGACCGCCGGGATCCGCCGTGCCCCCCGGGGCCCGGCGGGCACGGCACCGCGGCTTCCCGCACGTCCCGGCCGTCCCCGGACGGCCCGTGCGATGTGTCCGGCGAGGTCCGGGCGGCACCGCGAACGACCCGGAAGTTTCCCCGATGTTGCCCTTGCTGGCCTGGGCCGTTGCCCTTTCGGGGTGGCAGGTCTCGGCTCGGTATCACCGACATGCGGACAGTTCACACCGGAGGTTTAACGCGGGTACTGTTCGGGCCGACCTGCAGTCTGACCGTCACCGACCCCGAGGTGGAACATGCGCATACCCAGTTCCCGGGTCGTCCAGACGATCGCGGCCGCCCTCGCGGTTGGTGTGATCGCCACTGGATGCTCCAGCGAACGAGGCAAGGACGACGGCGGAGGCGGAGACACCTTCGTCTTCGGCGCCGCCGGCGATCCGAGCTCCCTGGACCCGGCACTGGCGAGTGACGGTGAGACCTTCCGGGTGACCCGCCAGGCGTTCGAGGCGCTCATCGAGCACGAGCCGGGCGGCAGCGAGCTGGTCGGCGGTCTCGCGGAGTCGTGGGAGAGCGACGAGACCGGCACCAAGTGGACCTTCAACCTCCGCAAGGACGTGAAGTTCCACGACGGCGAGAAGCTCACCGCCGAGGTCGTGTGCAAGAACTACGACCACTGGTTCAACTGGACCGGTACGTACCAGAACAGCGCGGTCTCGTACTACTGGCAGACCATCATGGGCGGCTTCGCCAAGAACGAGGCCGAGGACGCCCCCGAGGCCAACTACAAGAGCTGCACCGCCCAGGACGAGCTCACCGCCGTCATCGAGGTGAACGAGGCCACCGCCAACCTGCCGGGCGGCTTCTCCCTCCAGGCGCTCGCCATCCACTCGCCGAAGGCCATCGACGCCTACAAGAAGCAGCAGGCGACCGGCGAGGACGACGCCATCAGCTACCCCAAGTACAGCCAGGAGGCCGGCACCGTCGCCGGCACCGGGCCGTTCAGGATCACCGACTGGGACAAGGGCAACAAGGAAGTCACCCTGGAGCGCTTCGACGACTACTGGGGCGACAAGGCCGGGGTCGAGAAGCTGGTCTTCCGCACCATCGCCGACGAGTCCGCCCGCCGCCAGGCCCTGCAGGCGGGCAACATCGACGGCTACGACCTGGTGGCGCCCTCGGACGTGGCGACCCTGGAGAAGGAGGGCTACCAGGTCCCGGTCCGCGGTGTGTTCAACATCTTCTACGTGGGCTTCTCGCAGGAGGCGAACAAGTCCCTGCAGAAGAAGGAGGTCCGCCAGGCCATCGCGCACGCGATCGACCGGGACAACATCGTCAAGACCCAGCTGCCCGAGGGCGGCGTGACGGCCACGCAGTTCATGCCGGACACCGTCGACGGCTACTCGGACAAGGTCACCACGTACCCGTTCGACACCGCCAAGGCCAAGGGCCTGCTGGAGAAGGCCGGCGAGGAGAACCTCGCGGTCGACTTCTGCTACCCGACCGAGGTCACCCGCCCCTACATGCCCGCCCCGGCGGACCTGTTCGAGCTGATGAAGACCGACCTGGAGAAGGCCGGCGTCAAGGTCACCCCCAAGCCGATGAAGTGGGCCCCGACCTACCTCGACGCCACCGAGAACGGCTCCTGCGACCTGCACATGCTGGGCTGGACCGGTGACTTCAACGACGCCTACAACTTCATCGGCACCTGGTTCGGCGGCTACGACAAGCAGTGGGGCTTCCGCGACGACAAGGTCTTCAAGGCGATGAAGGCCGCCGAGTCCGAGCCGGACCAGGCCAAGCGGGTCGAGCTGTACAAGAAGGCCAACGAGGTCATCATGGACTACCTGCCGGGCGTCCCGGTCTCCTCGTCCCCGCCCGCCATCGCGTTCGCCAAGAACGTCAACCCGCCGAAGGTCTCCCCGCTGACGCAGGAGAACTTCGCCGAGGTCTCCTTCAAGTAACCGCAAGATCGCGCAGGTCCGCCCGGCCACCCGCACCCGAAGTGGCCGGGCGGACCTGACTGCGAGTACGAGAACACCCGGGACACCGGAAACACCGGGAACACCGGGAAAACAAGGAAGTGGAAAGGGGCATCGCGGGGTGTTGCGTCTCGTCGTACGAAGACTGCTGCAACTCATTCCCACCCTGCTGGGCCTGTCGGTTCTGCTGTTCGTCTGGCTGAACCAACTGCCCGGCGGACCCGCCGCCGCCATGCTCGGCGAACGGGCCACCGCGGCCGACAAGGCGCGCATCGAGGAGGCACTCGGCCTGGACCAGCCGGTGTGGGTCCAGTACGGCCGCTTCCTCAAGCGGCTGTTCGAGCTGGACCTGGGCACCTCGACCCAGACCGGGCAGCCGGTGTGGGACGAGTTCACCCGGGCGTTCCCCGCCACCGTGGAGCTGGGAATCGCCGCCATGCTCATCGCCGTCGCCGTCGGAGTGCCGCTGGGTTACTTCGCCGCCCGCCGGCGCGGCAGCTGGCTGGACGTGACCGCGGTCTCCGGCTCCCTGCTGGGCATCTGCATCCCGGTCTTCTTCCTGGCGTTCATCCTCAAGGCGCTCTTCGCCGTCCAGCTCGGCTGGTTCCCCAGCTTCGGACGGCAGACCACCGGGATCGACGCCACCGAGGTCACCGGCTTCTACGTGCTGGACGGCATCCTCACCGGCGAGTTCGACGCCTCCTGGGACGCGATCATGCACCTGGTGCTGCCGGCGCTCGCGCTCTCCTCGATCCCGCTGGCCATCATCACCCGCATGACCCGGGCCAGCGTCCTGGAGGTGCTCGGCGAGGACTACGTCCGCACCGCCGAGTCCAAGGGCCTGCGCCCGTCGGTGGTGCGCGGCCGCCATGTGATGCGCAACGCGCTGCTGCCGGTGATCACCGCCGTCGGCCTGCTCACCGGCGGCCTGCTGTCGGGGGCGGTGCTCACCGAGTCGGTCTTCGCCTTCGGCGGCATCGGCTCCTTCATCAAGACGGCCATCGACGAGCGCGACTACCCCGTGCTGGTGGGCTTCATCATGTTCATCGCGGCTGCCTACGTGGTCATCAACCTGCTGGTCGACCTCGCCTACAGCCTCATCGACCCGAGAGTGCGGGTGCACTGATGAGCGTCAGGACCGAAAAGATCGACCGGCTCGCGGAGCTCACCGCCGCCACCGAGACCTCCACGGGCGCCGGTCTGTGGACCGAGGCCTGGCGCCGGCTGCGGGCCAGCAAGATGGCCGTCATCGGCGCGGTGATCATCGGCGTGTTCGTGGTGGTGGCGGTCGTGGGCCCGTGGGTCGCCCCGTACGACCCCACCGCGCAGCTGTGGCGCGGCGAGGTCTTCCCCAACAGGAACGTCTTCGTGGGCCCGCGCGGCGAGAACTGGCTGGGCCTGGACCACCTGGCGCGCGACGAGTTCTCCCGGCTGCTGGTCGGGGCCCGCCAGACCCTGCTGGTCGGCGTCGTCGCCACCCTGCTGGGCTTCACCGTCGGGGCCCTGGTCGGCGGCGTCTCCGGTGCCGCCCTGGTGCTCGGCGGCCAGCTGGGGCGCCGGATCGACACCGTCGTGATGCGCGTCATCGACATCATGCTGGCGCTGCCCTCGCTGCTGCTGGCGGTCTCCGTCGCGGCGATGCTGGGCCAGTCCCTGACCACCGTGATGATCGCGGTGGGCGTGGTGCAGATCCCCGTCTTCGCCCGGCTGCTGCGCGGCGCGATGCTCGCCCAGGGCAGCGCGGACTACGTACTGGCCGCCCGGGCGCTGGGCGTGCGCAAGCGGCGCATCGCCCTCGGCCAAGTCCTGCCCAACTCGCTGAGCCCGGTGATCGTCCAGGGCACCCTCAGCCTGGCCACCGCCATCATCGAGGCCGCGGCGCTGTCCTACCTCGGGCTGGGCAACCCGGACGCCGCCATCCCGGAGTGGGGTGTCATGCTCGCCCAGGCGCAGCACTACTTCGACAGTGCGCCGATGCTCGCGGTCTACCCGGCGCTGGGCATCATCATCACCGCCCTCGGCTTCACCCTGCTGGGCGAGGCGATGCGTGAGGCCCTCGACCCGAAACTGCGGAGTTGATCACATGGCCCTGCTTTCCGTGGACGAACTGACCGTCACCTTCACCGGCCGCGACCGGCGTGAGGTGCGGGCCGTGTCGGGGGTGTCCTTCGACGTCGACCAGGGCCAGGTGGTGGGTCTGGTCGGGGAGTCGGGCTGCGGCAAGTCCGTCACCTCGCTGGCCCTGATGGGCCTGCTGCCCCGGCGGGGGGTGAGGATCGGCGGCCGGGCCGACTTCGAGGGCACCGACCTGCTGACCCTGAGCGGCGCGCGGCTGCGCGACCTGCGCGGCTCCCAGCTGGCGATGATCTTCCAGGACCCGCTGTCCTCCCTGAACCCGGTGGTGCCCATCGGTGTCCAGGTCACCGAGATCCTGGCCCGGCACCGGGGCATGAAGGGCGAGGCCGCCCGCAAGGAGGCCGCCGACCTGCTGGACCGGGTCGGCATCCCCGACCCCACCCGGCGGCTGAAGGAGTACCCGCACCAGCTCTCCGGCGGCATGCGGCAGCGCGCGCTCATCGCGATGGCGGTGGCCTGCGCCCCGCGGCTGCTGATCGCCGACGAGCCGACCACCGCCCTGGACGTGACGATCCAGGCGCAGATCCTGGAACTGCTGGGGGAACTGGTCCATCAGCAGGGCACCGCCCTGCTGATGATCACCCACGACCTGGGCGTGGTCGCCGGACTGTGCGACCAGGTCAACGTGCTGTACGCGGGCAAGACGGTGGAGGCCGCCCCGCGCCGGGAGCTGTTCGAGGCGCCCACCCACCCGTACACCAACGGGCTGCTGGGCTCCATCCCCCGGCTGGACGCGCCGCGCGGCGAGCCGCTGCGGCCGATCCGCGGCTCCATCAACGACATGATCGCCTGGACGGACGGCTGCGCCTTCGCGCCCCGGTGCGACCACTACACCCTGGAGTGCCTGGCGGGCACCCCGGCGCTGGGTGAGCCGCGCGAGCCCGGACACCTGGTGCGGTGCGTCAACCCGGTGCTCTCCCGGGGCGCCGCCGAGCTCCGCGAGCACGCGGTGGCGGGCACCCCGGCCGACGAGGCCGAGGTGACCGGCCCGGCCGGGACGGCGGACGGTGACCCGGCCGGTGACACGGCGGAGGACAGGACGGACGAGGCGGCCGACGGGGCCGGGAAGGCCACTGAGAAGACCGCCGAGAAGACCGGGAAGACCGGGAAGGGAGCCAGGGCATGAGCCTGCTCGAACTGAACGGTGTGAAGGTCCACTTCCCGGTGAAGAAGGGCGTCCTCTTCGACCGCACCGTCGGGCATGTCTACGCGGTCGACGGCGTGTCGCTGTCCGTCGAGCCCGGCCGGACGTACGGCCTGGTGGGCGAGTCCGGCTGCGGCAAGACCACACTGGGCCGGGCGATCCTGCGGCTGGTGGACATCACCGGCGGCGAGGTCGTCTTCGACGGCACCGACCTGGCGAAACTGCCCGACGAGGAGATGCGCCGCTACCGCCGCCGGCTGCAGATGGTCTTCCAGGACCCCCTCGGCAGCCTCAACCCCCGGCAGAACATCGAGTCGATCCTGACCGAGGGCATGGTCGCGCACGGCATCGGCGCGAACCAGGAGGAGCGCCGGGAGCGGATCCGGCAGATCCTGGCCAAGGTCGGACTGCCGGCCAACGCCCTGTCCCGCTACCCGCACGAGTTCTCCGGCGGGCAGCGGCAGCGCATCGGGATCGCCCGGGCACTGGTGCTCGAACCGGACGTGATCATCTGCGACGAACCGGTCTCCGCGCTGGACGTCTCCATCCAGGCCCAGGTGATCAACCTGCTGGAGGAGCTCCAGGAGTCCATGGGCCTGACCTACGTGGTCATCGCCCACGACCTCGCCGTGGTCCGCCACATCTCCGACGTCGTCGGGGTGATGTACCTGGGGACGCTGGTGGAGGAGGCGCCCAGCGACCTGCTCTACGCCGAGCCCCGGCACCCGTACACCAGGGCCCTGATGTCCGCCGTGCCGGTGCCCGACCCCGCGGTGGAGGACGGCCGCGAGCGCATCCTGCTCACCGGTGACCTGCCCTCCCCGGCGAACCCGCCCGCGGGCTGCCGCTTCCACACCCGCTGCCCGTGGAGGCAGGACCGGCTCTGCGACACCGACCGCCCCGAGCTGCGGGACGTGGGCGGCGGGCACAAGGTGGCCTGCCACTGGGCCGAGGAGATCGCCGAGGGGAAGATCCGGCCCACGGCGAACGCCGCCCACCTCGTCCCGGCGCCGCGCAAGGAGCACCCGGCCGAGACGACGGGCTGACCGGCACCGGACGGCACCGCACCGCCCCTCCCCGGCCGACGGGGGAGGGGCGGTGCGGCTTCCCGTCCCGCCCCTGTTACAACCGGGGGGTGAACCTGTTCGACCCCTCCTCCGTCCAGCACTGGCTGGACCTGGCCGGAATCTTCGTCTTCGCGGTCTCCGGCGCGCTGCTGGCCGTCCGCAGGGACCTGGACGTCGTCGGCATGGCGGTGCTCGCCGAGGCCACCGGACTGGGCGGCGGACTGCTCCGGGACCTGGTGATCGGCGCCGTGCCCCCGGCGGCCGTCACCGACCTGGGCTATCTGCTGACCCCGCTGGCCGCCACGGTGCTGGTGTTCTTCCTCCACCCGCAGGTGGAGCGGATCAACCGGGCGGTGATGGTCTTCGACGCGGCGGGTCTGGGCCTGTTCTGCGTCACCGGCACCGTCAAGGCGCACGCCTACGGGCTCGGCCCGGCGGCCTCGGTGGCCATGGGCCTGGCCACCGCCGCCGGCGGCGGGGTGCTGCGGGACACGCTGGCCAACGAGGTGCCCTCGCTGCTGCGCCGGGACCGCGAGGTCTACGCCGTCCCGGCGCTCGTCGGCGCGACGGCGGTGGCGCTGCTGATCCACACCGGGCAGCTCACCCCGGTGACCAGCGGGCTGTCGGCCGCCCTCGCCTTCGTGCTGCGGCTGCTGGCGCTGCGGTACAACTGGCGCGCCCCCCGGGCGTGGCAGCCGCGCGGCCGGGGCGCCGCGCCGGACGTACCCGGGGTGTGAGGCGGTGGCCACCCCCTGGCTACCAGCCGGTAACAACAGCCTGTACGGTGTACTCCCATGACCGAGGCAACCACCGGCGTCAGCGCGTTCGACCGCGACACGGCCATCTCCCCGCGCGGGGAGGGCGTCTACGACGCCCACCTCTCCGCCGACTGGACCATCGGGCACGCCGTCAACGGCGGCTACCTCCTCGCCCTGCTCGGCCGGGCGCTCGGCGACGCGCTGCCGCACCCCGATCCCTTCACCATCACCGCGCACTACCTCACCGCCTCCCTGCCCGGCCCGGCCGCCGTGCGCACCTGTGCCGTGCGCACCGGCCGCACCCTGTCCACCGGCACCGCCTCCCTCGTCCAGACCGGCGAGGACGGCCGGGAGGTCGAGCGCATCCGCGTCCTGGCGAGCTACGGCGACCTGGCCGCGCTCCCCGGCGACGTGCGCACCAGCGCCGAGCCGCCGCCGATCCCGCCGTACGAGCGCTGCCTCGGGGCGCGGGACGGCATGGACCCGGCGGCGATCCCGCCCATCACCCACCAGGTGGACCTGCGGCTGGACCCGGCCACCGTCGGCTGGGCGGTGGGCGCCCCCAGCGGGCGCGGCGAGATGCGCGGCTGGTTCGGGCTGGCCGACGGCCGTGACCACGACCCGCTCTCCCTGCTGCTGGCCGTGGACGCCCTGCCGCCCACCGCCTTTGAGCTGGGCCTGTCGGGCTGGGTGCCCACCGTGGAGCTGACCGTCCACGTCCGCCACCGCCCGGCCCCCGGCCCGGTGCGGGTGTCGATCACCACCCGCAACCTGTCCGGCGGCTTCCTGGAGGAGGACGCCGAGGTCTGGGACAGCCGGGACCGCCTGGTCGCCCAGTCCCGCCAGCTCGCCCGCGCCGCCCTGGCCTGATCCGCCCCGGCCTGATCCGGCCCGCCCCGGGTCGGGGCGGCGTGGATCACCAGCCGCTGCCGCGTCCCGGGGTGAGCGGCACCTCGCGGTCCGGCTCCGGCACGGTCCGGCTCCGGCGATCCCGCCACCGGGTGCGCGAACCGCTTGACGGCCGGACGCCGAGGTCGTTGTCGCATGCACCGGGTGTGGGCGGGCACACGTACAACGTCGCCGACGACGCCCCCGTCAGCGCCGTGGAGCGGTACCGGCTGTACGGCCTGGAGCCGCCGGACGGCATGACGGGGCGCCGCGGCGGCCCGGCCCCCGACGCCGACCCTCCCCCGGGACTCCGTCCGGGAGGCGCCCCCAGGCGACGGCATCGTCTCCACGGAGCGGCTGTGGACCCGGCTCGGATGGCGTCCGCGGTATCCGTCGGTGTGGGCCGCCCGGGACGCGGGTGCGCTGTGCCCCGGAACCACCCGGACGCGGCCGCGCGTGGCGGGGCGTCCCATGGGTAGCCTGGAAAGGGGCTAAAAACAACCAAACACCGCGAACTCCCCGCATGGAAGCGAAGGTGGTCAACGGATGTATGCCGTGAAGAGCACACTGCCCGACCAGGACCTCAAGATCGTCGGTGAGGCGCTGCAGGGCGCGCTGGTCGACCTGGTGGACCTGTCGCTGGTGGCCAAGCAGGTGCACTGGACGGTGATCGGACCGCGGTTCCGCTCCATCCACCTCCAGCTCGACGAGGTCGTGGCGACCGCGCGCAGCTACTCCGACACCGTCGCCGAGCGCGCCGCGGCGCTGGGCCTGGCTCCCGACGGACGCGCCGCCACCGTCGCCTCGGGTACCGGCATCACCGGGGTGGAGAGCGGCTGGCACCAGGACGACAAGGCCGTGGAGGTCATGGTCGGCGCCCTGGCCGCGGTGGTGAACCGCATGCGTGAGCGCATGGTGGTCACCGAGGAGCCGGACCCGGTGACCCAGGACATCTTCATCGAGATGATCGCCGAGCTCGAGAAGCACCACTGGATGTTCCAGGCCGAGCACAAGATCCCCGAGAAGTAGTCCGGCACCGGCCCGACCGGCCGGAACCGCCGGGGGCGGATCGCCACCGGGTGGGGACCGTCGTGGGACCTCCCGGAATCCGCGCCCCGGCCGCAGGAAGAACGGAAGAGGAGGGGGCTCCGGACCGGCCGGTCCGGAGCCCCCTCCTCCTCCGCGGCCGGGACACCGGCCGTCCGGGCGGGCCGTTCTTCCCGGCCGGATCCGGGACCAGGGGCGAGGACCGGCCCGCCTGGCCGATCCTCGCTCTCGTGCGCTCCCGGACGGCTCGTAGAATCAAGGAACCATGGCCTACCTCGACCACGCCGCCACCACTCCCATGCTTCCGGAGGCGGTGCAGGCGATGACCGCCCAGCTCGGCCTCACCGGGAACGCCTCCTCACTCCACGCGGCGGGGCGGCGGGCCCGGCGCACCGTCGAGGAGGCCCGCGAGACGCTCGCCGCCGCGCTGGGGGCCCGGCCGAGCGAGGTGGTCCTCACCTCCGGCGGCACCGAGGCCGACAACCTCGCCGTCAAGGGCCTGTACTGGGCGCGGCGCGCCGCCGACCCGGCGCGCACGCGCGTACTGGCCAGCCCCGTCGAGCACCACGCGGTGCTGGACGCAGTCCACTGGCTCGCCGACCACGAGGGCGCCACCGTGGAGTGGCTGCCGGTCGACGGACACGGGCGGGTGCACCCCGAGGCGCTGCGCGAGGCGATCGCGCGGCACCCCGGGGACGTGGCGCTGGCCACCGTGATGTGGGCCAACAACGAGATCGGCACCGTCCAGCCGGTCGCCTCCCTCGCCGCCGCGGCGGCCGAGTTCGGCGTCCCGCTGCACGCGGACGCGGTCCAGGCCGTCGGCCAGCTCCCGGTGGACTTCGCCGCCTCCGGGCTGGCCGCGATGACGGTCAGCGGCCACAAGATCGGCGGCCCGTACGGCATCGGGGCGCTGCTGCTGGGCCGCGAGTGGTCGCCCGTGCCGCTGCTGCACGGCGGCGGCCAGGAGCGCGACGTGCGCTCCGGCACCCTGGACGTCCCCGCCACCGCCGCCTTCGCGGTCGCCGCGCGGCTGGCGGCCGAGCGCCGCGAGGAGTTCGCCCGGGAGGTCGGCGCCCTGCGGGACGTACTGGTCGCGGCCGTGACCGAGGCCGTACCGGACGCCGTCCTGGGCGGCGACCCGGACCCGGCCGGACGGCTGCCCGCCAACGCGCACTTCGCCTTCCCCGGCTGCGAGGGCGACTCGCTGCTGCTCCTGCTGGACGCCCGGGGCATCGAGTGCTCCACGGGCTCGGCCTGCACCGCCGGCGTCGCCCAGCCCAGCCATGTCCTGCTGGCCACCGGCACCGATCCGGACCTCGCCCGCGGCACCCTGCGCTTCTCGCTGGGCCACACCTCCACCAAGGCGGACGTGGACGCGCTGGCGGCGGCCATCGGCCCGGCGGTGGAGCGGGCCCGCGGCGCCGGGCTGAGCTGACCCGGACCGGTCCGGCCGCCGCGCTCACCGCGAGTCCCGGCCCGTGCGCACGGGCCGACCCGTCCGCGCCCGCCGTACCCCTGTGACCTCCGTGGCCGAAAAGCGGTACCCCCGCACCCCTGTCGCGAGTACGTTGTACGCAGTTCTTTGGCGCGGAGCCGACCGCCGCCGTGACCCAACGCAGGGGGAAGCCGTATGACCACCGAACCCGCCGTCCCCGCACCGGCGCACGCCGCCGACCGCCACGACACCATCCAGGTCCGCGGCGCCCGGGAGAACAACCTCAAGAACGTCTCCCTCGACGTCCCCAAACGCCGTCTGACGGTCTTCACCGGCGTCTCCGGGTCGGGCAAGTCCTCGCTCGTCTTCGGCACCATCGCCGCGGAGTCCCAGCGGTTGATCAACGAGACGTACACCGCCTTCATCCAGTCGTTCATGGCCAGCCCCGCCCGCCCCGACGTCGACGGCCTGCACAACCTGAGCGCCGCCATCGTCGTCGACCAGGAGCGGATGGGCACCAACTCCCGCTCCACGGTCGGCACCGCCACCGACGCCCACACGATGCTGCGGATCGTCTTCAGCCGGCTCGGCACCCCGCACATCGGTCCCTCCACCGCCTTCAGCTTCAACAGCGCCGAGGGCATGTGCCCCGAGTGCGAGGGCCTGGGCCAGGTCTCCGACATGGACCTCGACCAGCTCCTGGACCGGAACCTCTCCCTGAACGACGGGGCGATCACCGCGCCCGGGTACGGCGTGGGCTCCTGGTACTGGCAGGTCATCGTCGGCTCCGGCCTCTTCGACCCCGACATCCCGCTGCGGGACTTCACCCCCGCCCAGTGGGAGGACCTCCTCCACAAGCCCGCCACCAAGATCAAGGTGGACAAGAGCACCCTCACCTACGAGGGGCTGATCCCCAAGATCCGGCGCACCTATCTCGCCAAGGACCGGGACTCCATGCAGTCCCACATCCGGGCCTTCGTGGACCGGGCCGTGGTCTTCGCCGACTGCCGCGCCTGCGGCGGCACCCGGCTCAACCCCGCCGCGCTCTCCTCGACGATCGGCGGACGCAACATCGCCGAGTGCTCGGCGATGCAGATCAGCGATCTGGCCGAGTTCGTCCACGGCATCGGGGACCCCTCGGTGGCGCCCCTGCTGGCGAACCTGCGGCAGCTGCTGGACTCCATGGTCGAGACGGGCCTGGGCTACCTCAGCCTGGACCGCACCTCCGCCAGCCTGTCGGGCGGCGAGGCCCAGCGGGTGAAGATGGTCCGGCACCTGGGCTCCAGCCTGACCGACGTCACCTACGTCTTCGACGAGCCGACCACCGGGCTCCACCCGCACGACATCCGCCGGATGAACGACCTGCTGCTGCGGCTGCGCGACAAGGGCAACACCGTCCTGGTCGTCGAGCACAAGCCCGAGGTCGTCGAGATCGCCGACCATGTCGTCGACCTGGGGCCGGGCGCCGGTGAGGCCGGGGGAGAGGTCTGCTACAGCGGCGACGTACCCGGACTGCGCGCCTCCGGCACCCTCACCGGCCGTTACCTGGAACACCGGGTGGGCCTGCGCGAGAGCGTGCGCGCCCCGCGCGGACATCTGGCGATCAAGGACGCCGACCTGCACAACCTGCGGAACGTCAGCGTGGAGATCCCGCTGGGCGTGCTGACGGTGGTCACCGGCGTCGCCGGCTCCGGCAAGAGTTCGCTGATCCACGGCTCACTGCCCGGCCGGGAGGGCGTCGTCGTCGCCGACCAGTCGCCGATCCGCGGCTCGCGCCGCAGCAACCCGGCCACCTACACCGGGCTGCTGAACCCGATCCGCACCGCCTTCGCCAAGGCCAACGGGGTGCGGGCCGCGCTGTTCAGCGCCAACTCCGAGGGCGCCTGCCCGGGGTGCAACGGCATCGGGCTGGTCTACACCGACCTCGCCATGATGGCCGGGGTGGCCTCGGTGTGCGAGCAGTGCGAGGGCCGCCGCTTCATCCCCGAGGTGCTCTCCTACACCCTGCGCGGCAAGAACATCGGCGAGGTGCTGGGGATGTCGGTGGCCGAGGCCCACGCGTTCTTCCCCACCGGCCAGGCGCACACCGTCCTCGGCCGGCTCGTCGACGTCGGCCTGGAGTACCTGCGCCTGGGCCAGCCGCTCAACACCCTCTCCGGCGGCGAGCGGCAGCGGCTGAAACTGGCCGTGCACATGGCCGGGAAGGGCACCACCTACGTGCTGGACGAGCCGACCACCGGACTGCACCTGGCCGACGTGGACCAGCTGCTGGCCCTGCTGGACCGGCTGGTGGACGACGGCAACACGGTGGTCGTCATCGAGCACCACCAGGCCGTGATGGCGCACGCCGACTGGCTGATCGACCTCGGCCCGGGCGCCGGCCACGACGGCGGGCGGATCGTCTTCACCGGCACCCCGGCGGAGCTGGTCGACCGGGGCGACACCCTGACCGCCCGCCATCTGCGCGAGTACGTCGGGCACGCCGGGCGCGGCTGAGACACGGAGCGCGGGCGCGGGGCGGGCGGCTCAGTCCCGGGACGGGTCCGGTGCCCGGTCCCGCGCCGCCTCCGCTTTCGCATCCGGTGCCGGGGCGGGCTTCACCGGGCAGCCCGACTCGGGCAGCGGCTCACCGGTCAGCTTCGACAGCACCCACATCACCCCTCCCTGGGAGGAGCCGAGCGAAAACGCGAAGCGGACATGGCTCAGCGGGCGGGTCAGGGGCATGCGCCGGTGGCGGCGCCCCGCCTTCTGCGCCGAGGCCAGCGCCTTGTCGGTCAGGAGCAGCCGCTCCAGGACGTCCTTCAGCTCCGGGTCCTCGGACAGCCGTGCGGCGCACAGCCGCAGCTGCTCCCGGACGGCGCCGAGCTCCCCGGCGCGTCTGATGGCGCCGGCGCCCTCGGCGTCGAAGCCGGCCAGGGTGTCGCGCGCCGCCCTCAGGACGGCGATCTCCTCGTCGTACCCGTCATCCGCCATGCGGGCCAGTATGGCCACCGCCCGCTCCCCGGCCGGGCGCACCGCGGCCGTCCCTGCCCGGCGTCCTGCCTCTTCGGGCAGGCCCGGGCGCGGGTGGGCACCGCTCATTCCCCCGGCTTCACCGGCGGCACGGCCCGGACCAGCTCCATGTAGCGGTCCCAGTCCCAGTGCGGGCCGGGGTCGGTGTGGTCGGTGCCGGGCACCTCGACGTGGCCGACGATGTGCTCGCGGTCCCGGGGGAAGCCGTACCGGTCGCATATCCCGGCGGTCAGCGCGGCCGACGCCCGGTAGGTGGCGTCGGTCACCGAGCCCGGGTTCTCCACCCGGCCCTCGTGCTCGATGCCGATGCTGCGCTCGTTGTACGAGCGGTTGCCCGCGTGGTACGCCACGTCCAGCTCCCGCACCATCTGCGCCACGTGTCCGTCGGAGGTCCGCACCACGTAGTGGGTGGCGGCGCGGTGCGCCGGATCCCGGAAGACCTTCACGGCGGTGGCGTAGTCGCCCTGGATGAGATGGATCACCACCCGGTCGACGGTGAAGTCGTAGGGCCGGTCGGCCATCCGCCAGTTCGCCCCGGAGGCCGCTATCCACTCCGCGCCCGGGTGGTCCACCTCGCCCTCGGTGCGCGGCCGGTTCACCCCCGGCACCTGCCACCACATCCGGGCCAGCTGCTCGCGGCCGGCCAGCCCTGCCGCGCCCAGCCCGGCCGCCGCGCCGCCGATCAGCAGCGCGCGGCGGCTGACGGCGGGACGGCGCCCCCGGCCGGCGCGGTGACCGGACGGCTGCTGACCGGGCTGCCGGTCGTCCGCCTGCCGCCCGCCCGTCCGCCGGCCGTCCCCGCCGCCCGCCCGGGGCCCGGGAACCTCGTTCTCGTACACGGATCGAACAACGCCCGGACCCGCCCCGTGGTTCCACCCGGCCCCGGCCCGTGCCCGGCGCCCGTACCCCGCCCGGTATCCGGCCCCGCCCCGGCGCGGGCGGCGCCGTACCCTGGGGAGCGCTATGACCGACACGCCGCACGCGCCGCAGCCCGCACCCCGCCGCCTCCGCGTCCTCGCCGCCATGTCCGGCGGCGTCGACTCCGCCGTCGCCGCCGCCCGCGCGGTCGAGGCGGGGCACGACGTCACCGGCGTCCACCTCGCCCTGTCCGCCAACCCGCAGTCCTTCCGCACCGGCGCACGGGGCTGCTGCACCGTCGAGGACTCCCGCGACGCCCGCCGCGCCGCCGACGTCATCGGCATCCCCTTCTACGTCTGGGACCTGGCCGAGCGTTTCCGCCGCGACGTGGTGGACGACTTCGTCGCCGAGTACGAGGCCGGCCGCACCCCCAACCCCTGCCTGCGCTGCAACGAGAAGATCAAGTTCGCGGCGCTGCTGGACAAGGCCCTGGCGCTGGGCTTCGACGCGGTGTGCACCGGCCACTACGCCACCGTCGTCGTCCGCGAGGACGGCACCCGCGAGCTGCACCGCGCCGCCGACGCGGCCAAGGACCAGAGCTACGTGCTCGGCGTGCTGGACGAGCGGCAGCTCGCCCACGCCCTGTTCCCCCTGGGCGACACCCGCACCACCAAGGAGGAGATCCGCGCCGAGGCCGCCCGTCGCGGCCTGGCGGTGGCGAAGAAGCCCGACAGCCACGACATCTGCTTCATCGCCGACGGCGACACCCAGGGCTTCCTCGCGAAGCACCTGGGCACCGCCGAGGGCGACATCGTCGACGAGGACGGCAACCGGCTCGGCACCCACTCCGGCGCGTACGGCTTCACCGTCGGCCAGCGCAAGGGCCTGCGCATCGGCCACCCCGCTCCCGACGGCAAGCCCCGCTACGTGCTGGACATCTCCCCGGTGGACAACACCGTCACCGTCGGCCCCGCCGCCGCCCTGGACGTGGTTGCCCTGACGGCGGTCAACCCCCGCTGGTGCGGCACCCCGCCCACCGGGCCGGGCACGTACACCGCCCAGCTCCGCGCCCACGGCGCCGAGACACCGGTGACGGCGGAGCTGGTGGACGGTCCGGACGACGCCGAGCTGCGCGTCGCCTTCACCGAGCCGGTGCGCGGCGTGGCCCCGGGCCAGGCGGTCGTCCTCTACGACGGCACCCGCGTGGTCGGCTCGGCGACGATCGCCGCCACCGAGCGCCGCCGCGCGACCGCCGTCGGCTGAGGCCGCGGCGTCCCCTCGCAAGAGAGCGGGGCCGGGGGCGAGCGCTTTTCCCAGGGAACGCCGTCAGCCCGGCAGACGGTCGCAGTCTCCTGCTTTCGTGGTCGTCATGAAGGAGCCGAAAGCCGCGCGACCAACGGTGATGTGTATCCCCGGTGCGGTGCTGTCCCGGATGGCTATGTTCTCGCCGTCGACGGCTATCTCGACGCAGTTGTTGCCACCGGCTTCGGAGAAGGAAGACTTGATCCATACGAGCTCTGACACGGAGATCGCCTCTCTCACAGGTCTTTGGTGATCGACTTGATGAAGTCCCTCGATGCCTCGGGATCCAGCGCCGTCTTCTCGACCATGTCCAATCGCTTGCGGAAATTGGCCAGTTGAGTCGGCGAGTCGATGAACACCGCGCCGGTGTGCGAGTCCATGTGCACGGTATCAAGGCGTGAGCTCGGCGCTTCGGCATAGAGGACGGAGTCACCGGCCATCGTGAACCCGCCGGCGTCGAACGGGATCACAAGGAAGGTGACGTTGTCACGTTCGCTGTCCTCCAACAGGCGGTTGAGCTGCGCGCGGGCCGCCTTCCTGCCACCGAACCGCATCCTCAGCGCGGCCTCGTGGATGACGCCCGTGTACGGGATCGCCCTGTCGCCGGTGACCACGGCCTGCCGTGCGAGGCGATGCGCCACACGCAGTTCCACTTCAAGGCGCGGCAGCGGCGGTACGAAGAGATCGATGATCGCCCTCGCATGCTCCTCCGTGTGGAACAGACCGGGCAGGTGAGTGGTCTGCACCGTGCGCAGTCGTACCGCATAATGCTCGATCTCCGACACGTCGAGGAAGTCCGGCGGGATCTTTCCCCGGTACTCCTCCCACCAGTGGACTTTCCGGCCTCCGGTCATCTCGGCCAGGGCGTCTACGAGCGCGTTGTCGGTGCACTCGTAGATGCTGGCCAGACGGCGCAGACGCTGCTCGCTGATCCCGAAGCGTCCGGCTTCAATATTGGAGATCACCGTCCGGTTCGTACCCAGCAGGCCGGCCGCCGTCGGCGCGGACATGCCGACCGCCTCGCGCATGCGCCTCAACTCGGTGCCGAACCTGCGTTGACGGACGGTCGGTGACTTCTGCGGTGCCATGGCTCGTCTCCTTGCTTCTCGTGCCTCGCGCAGTCTGTCGGCGCTCGGAGACGATGGCCCAGCAAATCCTGATTAATTAACTCGTACTGGTGACTTTGGTAGTACGGGTTATGTCGACGGTCCTATGGTGATGCCCACGCAGCCGCGCCGTGCCGCCGAGCGCGCAGCGGAAGCGCACCGTTCGCCCACACCCGGGAGGGCGAAACGGCAGGCCACCGCCCACAGCGAGGCACCAATGGACCGCACCCGAACCGTGCGCCCACCCTCGATGCGCGGTCGCACGTCACACACCACCGCCCGCACAGGGCGCACACCCGTACCCACACACCCGGAGGAGCCGTGACCGCACTGCCGATTCCCGCCCCCTCACCCATCCCGTTCGACCACCCCTGGGAGTACGAGCTCCGCTTCCCCCGCGACCCGCGCGGCCCGGGGATCGCCAGAGCCACCCTGCGCACCGTCCTGGCCGCGCACGGGCTGCGCGACCTCACACCCCGCGCCGAACTGCTGACCTCCGAACTGGCCACCAACTCCGTCCGCCACACCGGGCGCGCCGCCGCCGTACGGCTCCAGTGGCTCTGCCCCGTCCTGCGGGTCAGCGTGTGGGACGCCGACCCCGAGGTCCCCTCGCCCGTCTCGCCGCCACCGCCGCCCGACGGGGAGGGCGGACGCGGCCTGCTGATCCTGGACGTGCTCGCCGACCGGTGGGGCGGCGGCCCCCGGGGGACCTGCGGGCTGCGGGGCAAGGCCGTCTGGTTCGAGCTGACCTGGGACGTTCCCCCGCCCGCGCCCGTGACCGTCACATGAGGGAAGTGGGCACGCCGATCACGAGGTGCCCGGCCGCGCGGGTGCTGCGACAGGCGGCTCCGCGCGGTCGGACCGATCGCGCGGAGCCGCAACTGACGGGCACCGGGCGGCGCCTCAGCCCTTGAGGAGCGCGGCGAGGGTGTCGCGCAGCGGGGTGGTGGGACGGCCGATGAGGCGGGAGAGGTCGCCGGGGGTGTCGGCCAGGTGCCCGGCGGCGATGGACGCGTCGGTGTCGGCGAGGAACCGGGCCGTCCCCTCGGGCAGCCCGGCGCCGGTGAGCGCCTTGACGTACCCGTCGGCGGACAGGTCGCGGTAGACGACCTCGGTGCCGGTGAGGTCGGTGAGGACGGCGGCGAAGTCGGCCATCGTCCAGGCGGTGTCACCGGACAGCTCGTGGACGGCACCCGCGTGGGCGGAGGCGTCCTCGGCGCTCAGGACGGCGGCGGCCGCCTCGGCGTAGTCGGCGCGGGAGGCCGACGCGATCCGGCCGTCCCCGGCGGCCCCGGCGATCACTCCGGTCTCCAGGCCCTGGCGGGCCGCCTGCTCGTAGTTCTCGGTGTACCAGCCGTTGCGCAGCAGGCAGTGGGGCAGGCCGGAGTCGCGCAGGTAATCCTCGGTCTCCCGGTGCTCGGGCGCGACCGGGACGGTGGTGGTGTCGGCGTGCAGGACGCTGGTGTACGTCAGCAACTCCACCCCGGCGGCCTTCGCGGCGTCGACGACGGCCCGGTGCTGCGGGACGCGGCGGCCGACCTCGCTGCCGGATACCAGCAGCACCCGTCGCGCCCCCTCGAACGCGGCGGCCAGTGTCCCGGGCCGGTCGTAGTCGGCCTCCCGGACCTGCGCCCCCCGCCCGGCGAGGTCGGCGGCCTTCTCGGGGGAGCGTACGGCGGCGACGACCTGGGACGCGGGCACCCCGCGCGCCAGGAGGGCCTCGACGGTGAGACGGCCGAGCTGTCCGGCGGCTCCGGTGACGACGATCATGATGTGCTTCCTTGTCGGGGAGGGTGCCTGCGGCGACCGGGTACCACGGCGCCCGGCCGGCCATGTCCTCCCCTGGCAACAGGTCTCTCCCCGGGAACATTTCCCTTCCCCGAGACGGTGGGTGCGGCCGGCCCCCGACCGCTACCCCGTCCGTGCGGGTGCCGTCCTCCCGGTAGGTCAGACCGGGGCGAGGGGCCGGTGCGGTTCGGCGGGGAGTTGCACGCTGATCGTGTCGCCGGGGCGGACCACCCCGCCGGTGCGGACGATGCCCATGATCCCGGCCCTGCGGACGAGGTTGCCGTCCGCGTCGCGGCCGACGACCCGCTTCAGCAGGCCCTTCTGGAAGTTGTCGATCTGGTGGCAGGGATTGCGCAGTCCGGTGACCTCCACGACCGCCTCGTCCCCGAGGTGCAGCAGCGCGCCGGTGGGCAGGCCGAGCAGGTCGATGCCGCGGGTGGTGATGTTCTCGCCCAGCTCGCCGGGCCGCACCGTGAAGCCCGCCGCGCCGACCTCGGCGAACAGCTCCTCATGGATGAGGTGCACCTGTCGCAGGTTCGGCACGGTGGGGTCCTTGGCGACGCGCGAGCGGTGCTTGACCGTCTCTCCCGCGTGGACGTCCCCCTCGACGCCGAGCCCGGCGAGCAGTGTGACGCTCTCCCGGTTGGGCTTGGTGAACGAGTAGCCCTCGTTGCCGCTGACCGCTGTGACCGTCCCGCTCATCGAGCGCCCCCTTCGCCGTCCGTGGGCGGAGTTCTGCCGCGAACGTGACGGTACCCCGCTTTGTGTTTCAGGTAAACAAAATGGTGGGGCGGTCTCGCCCGGGCGAACGCTCCTTCGGAGGGTGACCGGGCTTTCCGGTGCGGTGGGGGGCGGGTGACACGACACCCCGTGCCCCGTGAACAAGGACGGAACCTGGCCGGTATGCCTCCTGGCATCGGCAGGGACGGGGACAGAACAGACAGAACGACGAGGAGCCGGCCATGGGCCACGAAATCCTCCCCTTCCGCATCGACATCCCCCAGTCGGACCTGGACGAACTGCACGACCGGCTGTCCCGTGCCCGCCTGCCCCGGCAACTGCCGGGCGAGGGCTGGAACCGGGGCGTCCCCGTCGACTGGCTGCGGGAGCTGGCCGGATACTGGCGTGACGGCTACGACTGGCGCCGCGCCGAGGCACGGCTCAACGGCTTCCCGCAGTTCACCACCGAGATCGGCGGGCAGGAGCTCCACTTCCTGCACGTGCGGTCCGCCGAGCACGGCGCCCTGCCGGTCCTGCTCACGCACGGCTGGCCGAACTCCTTCGTGGAGTTCGCCGAGCTGATCGGCCGGCTCACCGACCCCCGCGCGCACGGCGGCGACCCGTCGGCCGCGTGCCACGTCGTGGTGCCCTCGGTGCCCGGCTTCGCCTTCTCCGCGCCGCCGCGCGGGACCGGCTGGACCACCGCCCGGGTGGGGCGGATGTGGGCCGAGCTGATGGACCGGCTCGGCTACGACCGCTACGGCGTCCAGGGCGGGGACCTCGGTGCGTACATCGCGCCCGAGGTGGCGACGGCCGCCCCGGGGCACGTGGCCGGGGTCTACGTCATCGGCGGACTCGGCTTCCCGACGGAGGAGGACGTGCCGGAGATGACCGAGGAGGAGCGGGCGGCCTACGAGTGGCTCCAGGGACAGGACTGGATGAACGGCGTGGACCACCACGCGCTGCTGCGCGCGGCGCCGCAGACCTTCGCGTACGGCTGGCACGACTCGCCGGTGGCCGCGCTGGCCTGGATGGCGCAGAAGTTCCACGAGTTCAACGCCTCCGGAAAGCCGCTGGACGAGGTGATCGACCGCGACCTGTTCCTGACGAACCTGAGCCTGTACTGGTTCACCGGGACGTGGGCGTCCTCGTCCTGGCCGATGTACGACAGCCCGGACGGACTCGGCTGGCCCCGGGGGCAGAAGGCGGCGCCGACCGGGGTCTACAGCGGCATGCCCGCGTTCCGCCGGCTCGCCGAGCGGCACAACACGATCGTGCACTGGCCGGCGGACAACCCGGAGGGACACCACTTCACGGCGATGGACCGGCCGGACGCCCTGGCGGCCGACATGCGCGCGTTCTTCGCCGCGGTCCGCTGACGGCCGGAGGGCAGAGCCGGGGCCGGGGTCAGGGGCAGGACCGGGCGCTCAGGGTATGTCGCCGCGCCAGTCCCAGCGCTGCGGATCCGCCTCCCGCGGCCCGTACTGCGCCCGGCCGCCGGCCCCGAAGGAGTTGAGCTCGGTGGGCAGGGTCGCCCCCCGGGCCAGCTCCTCGCCCGTCCAGTCGGTCACGTCCAGCAGCAGGCCGTCCAGCGGGCCGCCGACCAGCTCCCGGTACACGTGCCCCGGCCGTGGACCGGGATCGTCGTGCTCCGCCCCGTACACCCGTCCCCGCATGATCTGCTCGTCCATGCCTCGCAGCATCCCAGCCGCCACTGACACCGGGCCGCCGGAGTCACGCTCCGCCCGCGCGCTCAGTGCAGGCGCTGCCCGCCGTCCACCGGCAGGACCGCCCCGGTGACGTAGGCCGCGCACGGACTGGCCAGGAAGGCGACGAGGTCGGCGCACTCGCGCGGGTGTCCCAGCCGGCCGACGTCGTTGGGGCCGGAGGCGGCCACGGCCCTCGGCTCGATCTCCTCCAGGGTCTCCCCCCAGCCGAGTTGCCTGCCCGTCTCGACCAGCAGGGCCGTGACCGGGGGAGTCCTGAAACCGCCCGGTGCCACCGCGTTCGACGTCACCCCGGAGTGCCGCAGCTCGTGCGCCAGGGAGACGGCGAGGTTGTTCCGGGCGGCGCCGGCGGCGCAGTAGTGCGGGTAGCCCGCCGGGGGGTGCGCGCCGACGACGCTGCTGATCTGGACGACCCGTCCCCAGCCGCGCTCCCGCATGCCGGGCACGAAGCGCCTGATCATGCGGACGGCGCCGATGACGTTGGTGTTGTACACCTCGGCCCACAGCCCGGGGGAGGCCGTCTCCCAGCTCACGGTGACGTCGTAGGAGCCGGCGTTGTTGACCAGGATGTCCACGGGCGGCCCGCTCGCGGCGACCGCGTCCCGTACGGCGTCCGCGCCGTCCTCCGTGGCCAGGTCGCCGACGGCGACGGCGGCGTCGCCCCCGCGGCCGGCGATGTCCGCGGCCACCGCCGCCGTCCTGGCCCCGTCCCGCCCGTGCACGACGACCGAGGCGCCCTCGGCGGCCAGTACCCGGGCGATCTCCGCACCGAGCCCGCTGCTCGCCCCGGTCACCAACGCGCGCCTGCCGTCCAGCCGCAGATCCATCCGGCTCTCCCCCCTGCGGATCGCGCGGCGCGCGCCGCCGTGCCGCGCCACCGCGAGTCCTCGACGGCGACCCGGCCGGACCGCCGCGTCCGATCGTCGGCGGACCGGCCCCGGCCGCCAAGAGCGTGAACCGGACAGGGCGAGGCGCGGGGAAGTGCGCCGTTCGCGTGTTGCGGAGGGACCGGCGCGGACGGGGCGCGGAATACTGGCGCCACCGACAAGTCACCCGAATGACGCGGAGGTACCCATGGCGCCCACATCCTCCTCCCGGCTCCACCGCAACCGCGCGGCCCTGGCCCACAAGGTGCGGTACGCGCTCGACCACCCCGGGAAGGTCCCCGCCCATCTGCGCCGGGCCGCCCGGGACGCCTGGCTGCGGGCCCGGCACCGCGACCACATCGCGTACTACCGGGCCGTGATGGCCTCCGACGCCGCGCGCAGCCCCGAGGCGGCCGTCGGCGGCAGGCCGTCGCCCCAGCGGTGGGAGGCGATCGGGCGGATGCAGTTCGACTACCTCCTGGAACACGGGCTGAGGCCGGACGACCGGATGCTGGAGATCGGCTGCGGCAACCTGCGGGCTGGGCGGCTGTTCATCGACCACCTGGCGCCGGGCCACTACTACGGCATCGACATCTCGCCCGACATCCTCATCGAGGCCAAGCGGACCGTCGTGCGCTACGGCCTCCAGGACAAGCTGCCGCACCTGACGATCACCGGCGACCTGACCTTCGACTTCCTGCCCGAGCGGTACTTCACCGTCGTCCACGCGCACAGCGTCTTCTCGCACTCGCCGCTGCACGTCATCGACCAGTGCCTGGCCAACGTGGGGCGGGTGCTGGCACCGGGCGGGTTCTTCGACTTCACCTTCGACCGCACCGAGGGCCGCGAGCACCATGTGCTGCGCGAGGACTTCTACTACCGCACCGGGACGCTGACCGCGCTGGCCGAGAAGCACGGCCTGGAGGCGCGCTTCATGGACGACTGGGAGAAGCGCCCGCACGGCCAGTCCAAGATCCGCGTCACCCACCCGTCAAAGGACCGGTCGCCGGACCGGGAGACGGAGGGGAGCGCCGCGTAGCGACGGTCCGGTCCGGCGCCCGGCGCCGGAAAACCATTCGTGGTGCCCGGTGCCGGGCTGCCAGGATCCGGGGATGGACACCCCTCCCTCCGGTCCCGCCCCACTGGAACGCCTGCTGGCCGAACGGGCCTGCGAGCGCGTGGTCGTGGACTTCGTCCACCGGCTCGACCTGGGGGAGCCCGGCTCGGTGGCGGAACTGTTCGCCCCGGACGGGGTGTGGGAGTGGCCGGCGGGCGGCCGCCGCGTCCAGGGGCGCGAGGCGCTGCGCGCCTACTTCGGCTCCCGGCCCGCCGGCCGGCTCTCGCGCCGGATGTGTGCCAATCTCCTGGTCACCGCCGGATCGGCGACGCGGGCGACGGCCGTCACGTACTTCGCGACCTACCGGGTCGACGGCCACACCGGTGGCCTGGTGCCGGCCCGGCCACCGGTCAACATCGGGCACTACGAGGACGTCCTCCACGGCGAGGGGGGCGAGTGGCGCATCGCCCACCGCACGCTGCGTCTGGCGTTCGGCGGGGAGACGGAGCGCCTCGGCCGGACGTGAGGCGGGCCGGCCGCACCGCGCGGGCCCGCCTCATCCCACGGGCGTGTCCGCGCCCGCGTCCGCGCCCCGCTCCTCGGCGCCCGCCAGCAGGATGCCCAGGCCCTCCCGGGTGGCGGCGACGACCACGCGGTCGCCGGCCGTCATCAGGTAGCCGTCGTGCAGCCGCCAGGACAGGTCGCCGGTGAGGGTGTACGTCAACTGGTCGGCGTGGCCGGGGTGGCCGGCCTGTCCGGCGCGGCCGCCGGGGAAGGCGCCCAGGTCGGCGCGGCGGCGGTCGGGCGGCGCGGTGTCCAGGGCCAGGATCCGCCAGGCGCCGGGCCGGAACGCCTCGCCGACGGTGCGGCCCTCCAGCAGCCGGTTGCCCGCCACCGGCACCGCGGCGAATACCAGCACCCGCCGCCCGACCGGAATGGCGCCCAGCACCTGGCGGCCCATCATGGCGCCGGCGAAGGCCGGGGCCGCCAGGGCCGAGACGCTGCGGCTGCGGGTCTGGGCGCCGGGGTAGGTGTCGCGCAGCGTGCGGTAGACCGAGAGGGCGAACTCGTCGTCGAACAGCCGCATCACCACCCGCAGACCGGGGTTGACCTGCCGGGCGTAGAGCACGGCCTCCAGGTTGGTGCCGCTGTCGCTGGTGAGGGCCAGCAGGGCGCGGCTGCGCGCGATGCCCGCCTCCTCCAGCACGCCGTCCTCGGTGACGTCCGCGATCAGGGTCGGCACCCGGCGGGCGCGGGCGACGGCCACGCCCCGGCCCTCGGGATCGCGCTCGATGCAGACGACCGGGACGCCCAGCTCCAGCAGCCGGTCCAGGACCCGGGTACCGACCTTGCCCAGCCCCAGCAGCACCACGTGCCGCTCGATGCCGCGCGGCGGGGGCGGCAGGGTGGCGGCCTGGCGGAAGGTGCCGTAGCTCTCCAGCACCACGGCGAACAGCAGCGGCAGCAGCGCCGTCCCGGCCAGGGCGCCCAGCAGTTGCAGCAACTGCTCCCAGGTGGTGCCCTCCAGCGCCGGCTCGTTGATCGACATGACGTCGAGCAGGGTGACGTAGGCGGCGTGCAGCGGGGTCTCGCGGGTGACGTACCAGTTGGCGGCGGCCAGCAGCACCACCACGGCGGTGAGGGAGAGCAGGGCGGCCCGCAGCCGCCCGGAGAAGAAGGTGCCCACCGGCAGCCGGGGCACCCGGGCGGGGGCGCCCGGCTGGTCGGGGCGGCGGGTGATGGCCTCCAGCACCACGGTGCCGCGGTCGTCCGGCAGCCCGTCCAGATCGCGCGGGTCGGGCAGCAGTACGGGGCCGTCGCGGTCGCCGGGGGCGGTGTAGACGTCGCCCTCGTCGGATTCCGGGGTGTCGGGCTGGAGCGCGAGGACGCACAGCGGGTTGCGCCGGTCCGCGGTGCCTATGGTGCGGTCCTTGGCCCGCAGCAGCAGCCCGTCCGCCTGGATGATCTTGTCGCTGCCGACCACCGCCGCCGCCACCAGGGAGGGCGCGGCGGTGTCGGCGTCGGAGAGCACGGTGGTGGAGGCGTCGACGGCGCTCTGGTCCAGCCCGGGGACGCGGGCGGCGATCGTGCGGTCGAGCAGGTCCTCCAGATAGCGGCCGAGGGTGCGGTTGAACATCCGGATGACCAGCCGGATCCCGGGGTTGATCCGGCGGGCGCGCAGCGCGGCGTGGATGTTGAGCTGGTCGTCGCCGGAGGTCAGCGCCAGCGCGGCGGCCCGCTCGATGCCCGCCTCGCGCAGCGCTGCCTCGTCCGGTACCCGTGCCTCCACCGCCGTCACGTCCAGCCGCGTGTCACCGGTCAGGGCGGCGATCTGCGGGCCCTGGTCGCCGCCGCGCAGCGAGGGCAGGACGACGGTGACCCGCTGGCCGTAGACGGTGGCGAGCTCCCGGGCCAGCCGCTGGGCCAGGGAGTTGTCGCCGCAGACGATCATGTGGCCGGGCCGGCCGCCGGGACCGTCCGGGCCGTCGGTACCGCCTGCTCCGTCCCGGTGCCCGCCCTGCGGCGGCACGGCCGGCACGGGGCCGGAGGGGGGCGGCGGGAACTGCGGCGTGGAGGGGGCCATGTGCCGCATTGGATCATGCGGGCGAGACGGACGACACCAGTCCGCCGCGACGCGGGGCGGATGGGACGATAGGGCCCATGGGAACGCATGTGATCACCGGGGCGGGCTCCGGCATCGGGGCCGCGACCGCCGCGCGGCTGGCCGGACGCGGCGAGGAGCTGTGGCTGCTGGCACGGAACGCCGGACGCGCCCGGGAGCTGGCCGAGCGCTTCCCCGGCGCCCGCACTCTCGTCGGCGATCTGGCCGAGCCCGAGCGCCTGTCGTGGGCGCTGTCCCACCAGGAGCCGCCCGAACGGGTGGACTCCCTGGTGCACGCCGCCGGGGTGGTGGACCTGGGCGCGGTGGGGGAGCTGACCCCGAAGGTCTGGCAGGCCACCCTGGCGGTCAACCTCGTCGGCCCGGCCGAGCTGACCCGGCTGCTGCTGCCCCAGCTCCGCGCGGCGCGCGGCCGGGTCGTCTTCGTCAACTCCGGCGCGGGCCTGAGCGCGAACGCCGACTGGAGCGCGTACGCCGCCAGCAAGCACGGCCTCAAGGCGCTGGCGGACTCGCTGCGCCAGGAGGAGAAGGACAGCGGGCTGCGGGTCACCTCCGTCTATCCGGGGCGCACCGCCACCCCGATGCAGGAGAAGGTGCACCGGCAGGAGGGGAAGGAGTACGACCCGGGCCGCTGGATCGACCCGGAGTCGGTGGCCACCGCGCTGCTCACGGCCCTGGACCTGCCCGCGGACGCGGAGCTCACCGACCTGAGGGTGAGGCCGTCGGCGTGAGCGGGCACGTGTGGGGACCGGGCGCCGCCACCGGCGTCGGGTCGATGCCGGGCACGGACGTCCGGGAGACGGTGAAGGCCGTCACCCAGACGCTGGAGGCGCTGCCGTTCCTGCCGGAGCTGCCCGCGCGCGGGCCGGGCGCGGACATGACCGGGCGGACGGCGGGCGCTCTGCTGGCGGAGCTGTACGTACGGCTGGAGCCCAGCGGCTGGCGGGTCGGCGACGCGCCCGGCCGCGACACCCGGCGGGCCCGCGCCTGGCTGCGCGAGGACCTGGACGCACTGGAGGAGTTCACCCAGGGGTACTCCGGGGCGCTGAAGGTCTCCGCCGTCGGGCCGTGGACGCTGGCGGCCTCGCTGGAGCGGCGCAACGGGGAGGCGATGCTCGGCGACGCCGGTGCCTGCCGCTATCTGGCCGAGTCGCTGGCCGAAGGGGTGCGCGGGCATCTCGCCGAGGTACGGCGGCGGGTGCCGGGCGCGACGGTCGTCCTCCAGCTCGACGAGCCCTCGCTGACCGCGGTGCTGACCGGGCGGGTGCCCACCGCCAGCGGCTACCGCACCCACCGGGCCGTGGACCGGGCCGTCGTCGAGCAGGCCCTGCGGCAGGTGGTGGCGGCGGCCCGGTCCACGGCAGGAGGGGCGGCGGGTGACAGTCCGGTGATCGTGCACTCCTGCGCGCCCGGGGTGCCGTTCGCGCTGCTGCGGCGCGCGGGCGCCGCCGGGATCTCCTTCGATCTCTCGTTGCTGACGGAACGTGACGACGAGGCGGTCGGGGAAGCGGTCGAGGGCGGTACGGCGCTGTTCGCCGGAGTCGTCCCGGGCACTGATCCACCGGCGGGCGGGCTGTCAGACCCGGCCGGTAGCGTCATGGGGGTCAGGACGCTGTGGCGCAGGTTGGGGCTGTCCCCGGGGCTGTTGGCGGAGTCGGTGGCGGTCACCCCCGCCTGCGGTCTGGCGGGCGCCTCGCCGGCGTACGCCCGGGCCGCGCTCGCGCACTGCGCCCGGGCGGCACGCTCACTCGAGGACGACCCTGAGTAACAGGAGGCTGGTTTCGTGGAGTCGAAGAGCCCGGACGGCGCGGCGCGCGAGAGGCACGCGAAGCTGGCCCAGGAGATCGAGGAGCACCGCTTCCGGTACTACGTGACCACACCCGTCATCAGCGACGCCGAGTTCGACGTCCTGCTGCGGGAGTTGCAGGCGCTGGAGGCCGAGTACCCGGAGCTGGCCACGCCCGACTCGCCGACGCAGAAGGTCGCGGGGGCCTACGAGACGGAGTTCACCGCCGTTGAGCACCGCGAGCGGATGCTGTCGCTGGACAACGCCTTCGACGACGCCGAGCTGGACGCCTGGGCCGACCGCGTCGCGCGCGAGCTGAGCGGGGTGCCGTACCACTTCCTGTGCGAGCTGAAGGTGGACGGGCTCGCGGTCAACCTCACCTATGAGCACGGCAGGCTGACCAGGGCGGCCACCAGGGGCGACGGCCGTACCGGCGAGGACATCACGCCCAACGTCCGCACCATCGCCCAGATCCCCGAGCGGCTGGCCGGCGGGCGGATCCCGCAGCTGGTGGAGATCCGCGGCGAGGTCTTCATCCCCATGGAGCGCTTCGAGGAGCTGAACGCGCGGCTGGTGGCGGCGGGCAAGCCGGCCTTCGCCAACCCGCGCAACGCGGCGGCCGGTTCGCTGCGGCAGAAGGACCCGAAGGTCACCGCGGAGCGCCCGCTGCACATGGTGGTGCACGGCATCGGCGCCCGGGAGGGCCTCGAGATCGACCGGCTGTCGCAGGCGTACGAGCTGCTGCGCGAGTGGGGGCTGCCGACGGCCCGGCACAACCGGGTGGTCGACTCGGTCGAGGGCGTGCGGGAGTTCATCGCGCACTTCGGGGAGCGCCGGCACTCGGTGGAGCACGAGATCGACGGGGTCGTCGTCAAGCTGGACGAGATCCCCCTCCAGGGGCGGCTGGGCTCCACCTCGCGGGCGCCGCGCTGGGCGATCGCCTGGAAGTACCCGCCGGAGGAGGTCAACACCAGGCTCCTGGACATCAAGGTCAGCATCGGCCGCACCGGGCGGGCCACGCCGTTCGCCGTGGTGGAGCCGGTGACGGTGGCGGGCTCGGAGGTGGAGTTCGCCACCCTCCACAACCAGGACGTGGTGCGGGCCAAGGGCGTGCTCATCGGGGACACCGTGGCGCTGCGCAAGGCGGGCGACGTCATCCCCGAGATCCTGGGCCCGGTGGTGGACCTGCGGGACGGCAGTGAGCGGGAGTTCGTGATGCCCGCCGAGTGCCCCGAGTGCGGCACCGGGCTGAGGCCCGCCAAGGAGGGCGACGTCGACCTGCGCTGCCCCAACGCCCGCTCCTGCCCGGGACAGCTGCGCGAGCGGCTGTTCTACCTGGCGGGCCGCAAGTGCCTGGACATCGAGCACTTCGGGTACGTGGTGGCCACGGCGCTGACCCGGCCGCTGGAGCCGGCCACCCCGCCGCTGCGGGACGAGGGCGATCTGTTCGACCTCACCCTGGAGCAGCTGCTGCCCATCAAGACCCATGTCCTGGATCCGGACAGCGGCCTGCCCAAGCGGGACCCGAAGACGGGCGAGGAGAAGGTCGTCACCCTCTTCGCCAACCTCAAGGGCGAGCCGCGGAAGAACACCCTGGCCATGCTGGAGAACATCCAGGCGGCCAAGGAGCGCCCGCTGGCCAGGATCATCGCCGGGCTGTCGATCCGTCATGTCGGTCCGGTGGCGGCCGAGGCACTGGCCCGGGAGTTCCGTTCCCTGGACCGGATCGCCGGGGCGTCCGAGGAGGAGCTGGCGGCCACCGAGGGGGTCGGCCCGACCATCGCCGCCTCGCTCAAGGCCTGGTTCGCCGAGGACTGGCACCGGGAGATCGTCGAGAAGTGGCGGGCCGCCGGGGTCCGGATGGAGGAGGAGGGCGACGGGGCACAGGGGCCGCGTCCGCTGGAGGGCGTCACCGTCGTCGTCACCGGCACCCTCCGGTCGTACACGCGGGACGCGGCGAAAGAGGCACTGCAGAGTCGCGGAGCAAAAGTGACCGGTTCTGTTTCCAAGAAGACCGGTTTTGTTGTGGCGGGTGATAGCCCTGGGTCTAAATATGACAAGGCCGTGCAGCTGAAGGTGCCGATCCTGGACGACGACGGCCTCACCGTCCTGCTCGACCAGGGCCCGGACGCCGCCCGGGAGGCCGCGGTCGTCCCCGCCGAACCCGAGGGGTCCGACGAGTCCGCCGATGAACAGGACGGTGGGTCACAGCCGCCGAATTCTTTTCCGGAGAGTGCCGTTGAGGAGTGATGAGACGGGCCCCCGCAGCGCTTATCAGACGGACGCGATCGACCGGTCGGCATTCGGGCAACCCCGATCGATCACTGCCCCCGGCGGCCGTCCGCCCCCTACTGTTGGTGGGGTGCGCCTGCCGTGACGTGGGCACCGACGGCTGTGAGAGGGACGCGCATGCAGCAGACACCCCGGGACCGGGGACAGCAGTGGCTCGGCCACGGGAGCCACGGGCACCATCCGCAGGCCCTGCCGGGCGACGGATCCGACGGCCTGCCCCGGCTGCAGCGCGTCATCGGCCTGGAGGTGCCCGGCCTCGACCGCGGCATCGTCGCGGTCGCCGGGGTGGCGCTGGCCGCCGGCGTCCTGCGGGTGGTGTCCGAGGGCCAGGCGCTCTTCCCGGGCGGTGTGGCGGGCTGGTCCTTCGCCACCCTCACCGGTCTGATCGTCGGGCACCTGGTGGCGCTCGGCCGGGACCGCTGGTGGGGCGGCACCGGGTCCGGCGCCGCCCTCACCCTGGCCATCCTGCTGCTGTACGGGTGGATGCCCGCCACCCTGGTCAGCCTCGCCGTCGTGGTGCTGGTCGGCGCGGCCCGGCGGCACCGCTGGCGGCAGGCCCTGCGGCACGGCGCGGTGGACATCCTCGGCATCGGCTCCGCCGCCCTCTGCCTCGCCGCCCTCGGGGTCCATCCGTCGGTGGAGAGTCCCTGGGGACCGCCGGAGTGGGGGCTGCGCGCGCTCCCCGGGGTCCTGCTCGCCGCCTGCGCCTACCTGGTGGTGACCAGGGTGCTGCTCTGGTACAGCCTGGCCCCGCGGCAGGGCGGCCTGCCGACGGTCGCCCGCACCGCCCTGCAGCGGCAGGGCATGGTGGCCGTCGCCCTGCTCGGCATCTCCCCGCTGATCGTCGTGGTCGCGTCCCACGCCCCGCTGCTGCTGCCGCTCTTCGCCGTACCGCTGATCTCGCTCGACTCCGCCCTGTGGATCGCCCGGGCCCGAGCCGAGGAGCAGCTCCGCGACCCGCTGACCGGACTCGCCAACCGCCAGTGGCTGCTGGAACGCACCTGGTCCGCCCTCGACGAGGCCGAGCGGCTGGGGGCGCGCTCCGCCCTCGTCCTGATAGACCTCGACCGTTTCCGGTCCGTCAACGACACGCTCGGGCATCTGGCGGGCGACCGGCTGCTCCTCCAGATCGCGGACCGGCTGCGGACGGCCCTGCCCCGCGGCGCCGAGGTGGCCCGGCTCGGCGGCGACGAGTTCGCCGTCCTGCTGCCGCTCGCCGACTCGCCCACCAGCGCCCAGCGCATCGCCCGCACCCTCGTCTCCGCCCTCGGCTCGCCGCTGGACCTGGACGGGCTGACCCTGGAGCTGGAGGCCAGCGCGGGGGTCGCGGTCTTCCCGGACCACGCCGGAGAGGCCGAGGGCCTGCTGCGCCGCGCCGACGTCGCCATGTACCAGGCCAAGCGCGACCGCAGCGGCGTCGAGGTCTACGAGGCGACCCGCGACGGCAACACCCCCGACCGGCTGGGCCTCCTGGGCGATCTGCGCCGCGCCCTGGAAGCCGGCGACATAGAGCTCCACTACCAGCCCAAGGTGAACTTCGACGGCACCGTCGCCGGCCTGGAGGCCCTGGTCCGCTGGGTGCACCCGGAGCGGGGCAAGGTCCCCCCGGACGAGTTCATCGCCATCGCCGAGAGCTCCGGGCTGATGCCGCGTCTGACCGACTACGTGCTGGAGACCGCCCTCGGCCAGGTCGCCCGCTGGCGGGCCCGGGGCCTGACGGTGCCGGTCGCCGTCAACGTCTCGCCCCGCGACGTCCACAGCCCCGGCTTCGCCGGCTCGGTCGCCGCCCGGCTGGCCCGGCACGGCGTCCCCGCCGGGGCGCTCCAGCTGGAGATCACCGAGCACGTCCTGCTGGAGGACCCGCACCAGGCCGCCAGCACCCTCGCCGCGCTCACCGGTCACGGCGTGCGGATGTCGCTGGACGACTTCGGCACCGGCTACTCCTCGTTGGTCCACCTGCGCCGGCTGCCGGTGAGCGAGCTGAAGATCGACCGCTCCTTCGTCGCCAGACTGGCCGTGGACCCCGAGGACGCCGAGATCGTGCGCTGCACGGTCGATCTCGCGCACTCCCTCGGCCTGCGCGTCGTCGCCGAGGGCGTGGAGGACGACGAGACCTGGGAGCGGCTGCGCGACCTGGGCTGCGACGCGGTGCAGGGCTGGCTGGTGTCCGCCGCGATGCCCCCGGCCGAGGCCACCTCCTGGCTGCGGGCCCGCAACGGGGCACCGCCGCCGGTGGAGGGGGCGGCCCCGGCCCTGCCGGGGCCCGAGACCACCGGAGCCCGGCGCTCCCACGGCCAGCCCGCCCGCTGACCCCGTTCCGCCGGCCTCGCGCCGAACCGGTCCCGGGAGCCGGGCGGCGGCAGGAGGCAGCCGACAGGCCCGGAGGCCCGGCCGGAGCGCCGCCGCGGGCGTGTGCCGCCCGGCACCGGGGTGACCGCACGGCGCGCGCCACCCCTGCGCGCCCATGCGGCGAAGCCGCGGCACGGCGGCGCCTCTCCCGGAGGGACCTCCGGCCGGGAGTCCGTCCCGCTCCTTCCGGGGCGTTGCGGCGGGCACGGGGACGGAACCCCGAAGCCGGGGTGAGGTCCGTCGCGGGGACCGGTAGGCGGGGCGGACAGGCGAGGTGAACCCGCCGGGCGCCGGGTGCCGGCCGCGGAAGCGCCCGGGCCGGGCCGGCGCTCCGGTCCCCGGCGGGCCCGGCACCCGCCGTCGCCGTCGGGCCCCGGGCCGGGACTCGGCGGACCGGCCCGGACCGCCCCGCGCAGCGCGTCCGCGGCGCCGTGCGCCCGCCGCCGCGGACGCCGTAGGCCATAGGATTGGGGCGGACCGAAGGAAGAGTCCGCCAAACCCCGAAGGATCCACCACTCACCCCGAGGAATCGCTGCATGCCTGGCATCACGCGCGAGGAGGTCGCCCACCTCGCCCGGCTGGCGCGTCTGGAGCTGAAGGACGAAGAGCTCGACCACTTCGCCGGACAGCTCGACCAGATCATCGGCGCGGTCGCCCGCGTCTCCGATGTCGCCGACGAGGACGTACCGCCGACCTCCCACCCGCTGCCGCTGACCAACGTCATGCGCCCGGACGAGATCCGTCCGTCGCTGGCCCCCGACCAGGCGCTCTCCGGCGCCCCGGCCCAGGAGCAGCAGCGTTTCAAGGTGCCGCAGATCCTGGGGGAGGAGTGACCATGACCCAGACGAGTGATCCGACCAGGCTCACCGCCGCCGAGACCGCCGCGCGGATCGCCTCCGGCGAGATCAGCGCCGTGGAGGTGGCCGAGGCCCACCTCGCCCGGATCGAGGCCGTGGACGAGAAGGTGCACGCCTTCCTCCACGTGGACCGCGAGGGCGCGCTGGCCCGCGCCCGCGCCGTGGACGCCAAGCGCGCCCGGGGCGAGAGGCTCGGCCCGCTGGCCGGCGTCCCGCTCGCGCTGAAGGACATCTTCACCACCGAGGGCGTCCCGACCACCTGCGGCTCGAAGATCCTGGAGGGCTGGATCCCGCCGTACGACGCCACGGTCACCCGGCGGCTGCGGGAGGCGGACGTGGTGGTGCTGGGCAAGACCAACATGGACGAGTTCGCCATGGGCTCCTCCACGGAGAACAGCGCCTACGGCCCGACCGGCAACCCCTGGGACCTCACCCGCATCCCCGGCGGCTCCGGCGGCGGCTCCTCCGCGGCGCTGGCCTCGTACCAGGCGCCGCTGGCCATCGGCACCGACACCGGCGGCTCCATCCGCCAGCCCGCCGCCGTCACCGGCACCGTCGGCGTCAAGCCGACCTACGGCGGGGTCTCCCGCTACGGCATGATCGCCTTCTCCTCCTCCCTCGACCAGGGCGGGCCCTGCGCCCGCACCGTGCTGGACGCCGCCCTGCTGCACGAGGTGATCGCCGGGCACGACCCGCTGGACTCCACCTCCATCGACGCGCCGGTCCCGGCGGTCGTCGAGGCCGCCCGCGACGGGAACGTGGCGGGCCTGCGCGTCGGCGTGGTGAAGGAGTTCGGCGGCGAGGGCTACCAGGCGGGCGTGATGCGGCGCTTCACCGAGTCGGTGGAGCTGCTGCGCGAGCTGGGCGCCGAGATCGTGGAGCTCTCCTGCCCCTCCTTCGACAAGGCGCTCGCGGCGTACTACCTGATCGCGCCGTCGGAGTGCTCCTCCAACCTGGCCCGGTTCGACGCCATGCGCTACGGCCTGCGGGTCGGCGACGACGGCTCCCGCTCCGCCGAGGAGGTCACCTCCCTCACCCGTGAGGCGGGTTTCGGCCCCGAGGTCAAGCGCCGCATCATGCTCGGCACGTACGCGCTGTCCTCCGGCTACTACGACGCCTACTACGGCTCCGCCCAGAAGGTGCGCACCCTCATCAAGCGCGACTTCGACGCGGCCTTCGGGCAGGTGGACGTGCTGATCTCGCCGACCACCCCCACCACCGCCTTCCCCATCGGGGAGCGGGCGGACGACCCGATGGCCATGTACCTGGCCGACCTGTGCACCATCCCGGCCAACCTGGCGGGCAACGCCGCCATGTCGCTGCCGTGCGGTCTGGCGCCCGAGGACGGACTCCCCGTCGGACTGCAGATCATCGCCCCCGCCATGGCCGACGACCGGCTCTACCGCGTCGGAGCCGCGGTCGAGGCCGCGTTCCACGCCCGGTGGGGCCACCCGCTGCTCGAGGAGGCACCCGCACTGTGAGCACCCTCAACAAGTACAAGGGATTCCGCAAGAGCAGGCCCGGCCTCTACCTGGCCATCGGCAGCTCGCTCTTCGGCGTCGTCGGCATCGTCAAGCAGGTCCAGCTCGCCCGGCGCGAGACCGACCGGCTCAAGCTCCTGGACGCGGTCGTGTCCGGTGCCGCGGTCCTCACCAACGCCGCCATCCTCGTCCGTGAACTGCGCCGCCTGGACATCGACGACGTCCTCGCCGACGACTGACCGCAGCGCCCGAAAGGTCTGACTCTCCGTGACTGTCACTGAACTGGTGTCGTACGAGGACGCGCTGGCCTCCTACGACCCCGTCATGGGCCTGGAGGTCCATGTCGAACTGGGCACCAGGACCAAGATGTTCTGCGGCTGCTCCACAGCGCTGGGCGCCGAGCCCAACACCCAGACGTGCCCCGTCTGCCTGGGCATGCCCGGCTCGCTGCCGGTCGTCAACGCGACCGCGGTGGAGTCCACCGTCCGGATCGGCCTCGCGCTGAACTGCGAGATCGCCGAGTGGTGCCGGTTCGCCCGGAAGAACTACTTCTATCCGGACATGCCGAAGAACTTCCAGATCTCCCAGTACGACGAGCCGATCGCCTTCAACGGGTACCTCGACGTGCAGCTGGAGGACGGCGAGGTCTTCCGGGTGGAGATCGAGCGCGCCCACATGGAGGAGGACACCGGCAAGTCCACCCACATCGGCGGTGCCACGGGCCGGATCCACGGCGCCTCGCACTCGCTCCTGGACTACAACCGGGCCGGCATCCCCCTGGTCGAGATCGTCACCAAGCCCATCACGGGCGCCGGGGAGCGCGCCCCGGAGGTGGCCCGGGCGTACGTCGCCGAACTGCGCGAACTGATCCGCGCCCTCGGCGTCTCCGAGGCCCGGATGGAGATGGGACAGCTGCGCTGCGACGTCAACCTGTCGCTGCGCCCGCACGGGAGGGAGACGTTCGGCACCCGCAGCGAGACCAAGAACGTCAACTCGCTGCGCAGCGTCGAGCGGGCCACCCGCTTCGAGATCCAGCGGCACGCCGCCGTGCTGGACGCGGGCGGGACGATCGTGCAGGAGACCCGCCACTTCCACGAGGACACCGGCTCCACCACCTCCGGCCGCGTCAAGGAGGAGGCGGAGGACTACCGCTACTTCCCCGAGCCGGACCTGGTGCCCGTCGCGCCCGCCCGCGAGTGGGTGGCGGAGCTGCGGGCCGGGCTGCCCGAGCTGCCGCGGCTGCGCCGCAACCGGCTGCGCGAGGAGTGGGGCGTCTCGCAGCACGAGATGCAGTCCGTCCTCAACGCGGGCGCCATCGACCTGATCACCGCCACCATCGACGCGGGCGCCCCGGCCGACCAGGCCCGCAAGTGGTGGATGGGCGAGCTGGCCCGCCGGGCGAACGAGCAGGGCACCGAGCTGTCCGCGCTGCCCATCGCCCCCGCCGAGGTCGCCCGGGTGTGCGAGCTGGTCGCCGAGGGCTCCCTCAACGACAAGCTGGCCCGCCAGGTGATCGAGGGCGTCCTCGCGGGCGAGGGCGGGCCGGACGAGGTCGTGGACAAGCGCGGCCTGAAGGTCGTCTCGGACACCGGCGCGCTGAGCGCGGCCGTGGACGAGGCGATCGCCGCCAACGGGGCGATCGCGGACAAGATCCGCGGCGGCAAGGTGCAGGCGGCCGGCGCGCTCGTCGGCGCCGTGATGAAGGCCACCCGGGGACAGGCGGACGCCGCCCGGGTGCGGGAACTCATCCTGGAGAAGCTGGGCGTCCAGGGCTGACCCGCGGCACGGGGCGGCGTACCGCCCACGGCCCGACCCCTGCGGCCCCCGCGTCCCGTCCGGGCGCGGGGGCCGTGCCGTGCCCGCGCCACGGGGCGCTCCCGTGTGCCGCGGCGTTCCGGGGCGCGGAACCCGAGGCGGCCTGAGGGGGCCTCAGGCCCTTTCCGGGCCGTCTGAGGAGGGCCCGGCGGGCTCACCGGTGCCCCGGCCCCGGGACTAAGGCGGTCGGCGCCGTGAACATCGGGCAGGCTCCCGATGCGCCGGACCCGCCTGGGAGACGACGGTGGAGAGCAGCCGCCGGGAACGGAAGGCGGCGACCGTCGACAACCGGGGGGACCGAAGATGCTGGAGTACCGGATGCAGAAGGAGCGTGCCGAGGAGCTGCGCCGCGAGGCCGACCGGGAGCGGCTGGTGCGCGAGGCCACCGCCGCCCGGCGCCGGCGCCGGGCGGAACGGAGCGGGGAACGGCACGACGAGGAGCGGCACGAGGGGGAGGGACGGCGGAACCCCAGGCGGTGGATCCGGGCGGCCTGACGTCCCTGGTGACTCCTGTGACGGCGGTCGCCGCCGTGGCCCCGGCGGCGGTCACGCCCGCGGCGAAAACCGGTGCCGGGCTGTCGGACCCCTGTGCGATGCTCGGCCCCGTGGACATGACGAGGGTCAGCCCGGTGTTCGTCGGGCGCGGGGACGAACTGACCGCTCTCACCGGCGCGCTCGCCCGCACCGCCACGGGCGAGCCGCAGGCGGTCGTGGTGGCGGGGGAGGCCGGGGTCGGCAAGACACGGCTGCTGGAGGAGTTCCTGGCCGCGGCCCGCGCCGCCGGCGCGGTCACGGCCGTCGGCGGCTGCGTCGAGATCGGCGCGGAGGGCCTGCCCTTCGCGCCCGTCTCCACCGTGCTGCGCGCCCTGCACCGCGGGCTCGGCGCGGAGCTGACGGCCGCCGCCGCGGGGCAGGAGGGCGAACTGGCCCGGCTGCTGCCCGAGCTGGGCGAGCCCACCCGCGAGTGGCACGAGGAGGACGGCCGGGCCCGGCTGTTCGAGCTGACCGCCCGGCTGCTGGAGTCGCTCTCGAGGGACCGCACCCTCGTCCTCGCCGTCGAGGACCTGCACTGGGCCGACCGCTCCACCCGCGAGCTGCTGGCGTACCTCTTCCGCTCGCTGGGCCGGGCCCGGCTGGTCGTCGTCGCCACCTACCGCTCCGACGACATCCACCGCCGCCACCCCCTGCGCCCCTTCCTCGCCGAGCTGGACCGGCTGCGCACCGTCCGCCGCATCGAGCTGCCCAGGCTCAGCCGGGAGGAGGTGCGGGCGCAGATGGCCGGCATCCAGGGCGTCGAGGAGCCCGAGCACGAGCTGGTCGAGCAGATCTTCGAGCGTTCCGAGGGCATCCCCTTCTTCGTGGAGGAGCTGACGGTCTCCGGCTCCTCCTGCGGCATCAGCGACTCGCTGCGCGATCTGCTGCTGGTCCGGGTCGAGGCGCTGCCGGAGACGGCCGAGCAGGTGGTGCGGATCGCCGCCGAGGGCGGCTCCGCGGTGGAACACACCCTGCTCGCGGCGGTGGCGCGACTGCCCGAGAGCGAACTGATCGAGGCGCTGCGCGCCGCGGTGGGCGCCAACGTCCTCATCCCCACCCAGGACGGCGACGGCTACCGCTTCCGGCACGCGCTGGTGCGCGAGGCCGTCTCGGAGGATCTGCTCCCCGGCGAACGCGTCACCCTCAACCGTCGCTACGCCCAGGCGCTGGAGAACGACCCGGGCCTGGTCCGCACCGACGAGCGGGCCGCCCGCCTGGCCAGCCACTGGTACGCCGCCCGCGACGTGGCCAAGGCGCTGCCCGCCGTGCTGGCGGCCGCGGTCGCGGCCCGGCGGCGCTACGCCTACGCCGAGCAGCTGCGGCTGCTGGACCGGGCGCTGGAGCTGTGGGAGGACGCCTCGACCGAGACCAGACTCGCCCTGCCGGCCCTCGAACACGCCGAGGTGTACCCGGCCTGCGAGTGCGGGGACGAGAAACTGCGCTATCTGGACCTGCTGGCCGAGACGGTGACCGCGGCCCGGCTGTCGGGCGAGCGCAAGCGGGCGCAGGTGGTCGTCAAGCAGGCCCTGCGGCTGCTGGACGAGGAGAAGGAGCCGCTGCGGGCGGCCTGGTTCTGGACCTGGCGCTCCAAGGTCGCCGAGACCAGCTCCCAGGGCGACGGCTGGGCGGAGCTGGCCCGGGCCCAGGAGCTGGTGCGCGGACTGCCGCCCTCCCCGGTCCACGCCGAGGTGCTGGCCTTCGCCGCGGCCTGGGGCGCCGTCCACGAGCCCGGTCCCGAGGCACTGACCACCGCACGGCGCGCCGTGGAACTGGCCGCCCTGGTGGGGGCCGGGAGCACCGAACTGCACGCCCGGCTCACCCTGGGCCGGCTGCGGGTCTCCGCGGGGGACGTGGCGGGCGGGCTCGCCGAGATGGCGTCGGCCGTACGGCGGGTCGTCGAGCAGGGCGAGGTCTCCGTGATGGGGCGCTGCCACGTCAACCTGTCGGACACCCTGGAGGCGGTGGGCCGTTCGGCACAGGCCCTGGAGGTGGTGACGGAGGGCCTGCGGGTCGCCCACCGTTTCGGCCTGCGGGACACCCGGGCCTGGCTGCACGGCAACCAGGCCGAGTCGCTGACCGCGCTGGGCCGCTGGACGGAGGCCGACGAGGCGCTGGCCGCCACCGGCAGACTGGCGTACGGCGCCAAACCGCGCGGCGCCGCCGCCCTGGGCGCCGCCCATCTCGCCCTCCGCCGGGGCGATGTGGACCTGGCCGCCCGGAAGCTGGCCGAGGCCTGGTCGCACTACGGCACCCACGACCCGCAGCCGCAGTACGTCATTCCGCTCGCCCGGGTGGGGCTGGAGATCGAGGCGGCCCGCGGCCGGCCGCTCGCGGCCCGGCGGATCCTGACGGAGGCCCTGGAGCGGGGCTTCCCGCTCTCCACCGAGCGCTACGCCTGGCAGCTGCTGTACGCCGGGCTGTCGGCCGAGGCGGACACCCGCGGACTGCCCGCCGCCGAGGAGGGCCGGGCCCGTGTCCTGGCGCGGATCCGCCGGGCGGCCCGGCGGCTGCCGCGGCTGGTGCCGGTGTGGGCGGCGTACGGACAACTGGTGGACGCCGAACTGCTGCGGGCCGAGGGCCGGGACGACCCGGACCACTGGGCCGAGGCGGTGGCCGCCTTCGAACGGGTGGAGCGGCCCTACCGGCTGGCCCAGGCGCGGTACCGCTGGGCGGAGGCCCTGCTGGACCAGGGGCGGGAGCGGGAGAAGGCCGCGGAGCTGCTGACCCTGGCGTACGGCACGGCGCTGCGGCTGGGCGCCGTGCCGCTGCGCGAGCGGATCGGGCAGCTGGCCGGACGGGCCCGTATCGCCCTGAAGGCACCCGGCACCGGTGTCGACGGCAGCGGCGGCGACGGCCGCGGCGGCGGGACGGCGGCGCCGGAACCTCCGGCGGATCCGGTGGAGTCCTTCGGTCTGACCCGGCGTGAGCGGGACGTGCTGCGCCTGGTGGCGGCGGGACGCAGCAACCGCCAGATAGCCGAGGAACTGTTCATCTCGCCGAAGACGGCCAGTGTGCACGTCTCCAACATCCTGGCGAAGCTGGAGGTCTCCGGGCGCGGCGAGGCGGCGGCGATGGCACACCGGCTGCGGCTGGTGGAGCCGGTGGGCGAGGCCGGGCACGCGGCGGTGGGATGAGGCGGGGCGGGCCGGCGCGGGGGCCGGGCCCTCCCGCTACGGAGCCGGGTCCGGGCCCGGTTCCGGATCCGTCTCCTCCGCCGGCACCGGACGCGGCGGCCTTATCAGGACGCAGCCGGAGCTGAGGTCGATCGGGCCGCAGCCCGGCTCGTGGGCACCCTCGTCGAACCGGGTGCTCTCCAGCCGTTGACGTTCGTCCTCGGCATGGCGCTGCCCGGGGTTGAACAGCTCGTCGACCAGATTGAACATCAGCTGACCTCCAGCCTCAGGATGCGGTCGTCGTCCTCTCCGGGCGTACCGCGCGAGTCGGTCTCGCTGGTGACCAGCCACAGCCCGCCGTCTCCGTCGGGGACCACCGTCCGCAACCGCCCGTACTCACTTTCCAGGAACGCCTGGGGATCCGCCACTGTTTCCTCCCCCTTCAGGGGGACCCGCCAGAGCCGTTCGCCGCGCAGGGCCGCCAGCCACACCGAGCCGTTCACGACGGCGATGCCGCTGGGGGAGGCCTCGGCGGGCTTCCACTGCGCCACGGGGTCGGTGAAGCCGTCCTCACCGGCCCTGCCCTCCGCCTCGGGCCAGCCGTAGTTCCCGCCGGGGCGGATCAGGTTCAGCTCGTCCCAGGTGTTCTGGCCGAACTCCGAGGCCCACAGCCGTTTGTCGGCGTCCCAGGCCAGCCCCTGGACGTTGCGGTGGCCCCAGGAGTAGACCACCGAGTCCGCCTCGGGGTTGCCGCGGCCGGGGGGTTCGCCGTCCGGCGTCATGCGCAGGATCTTGCCGCCGAGGGACTCCCGGTCCTGGGACAGGCTCTGGTCCCCGGAGTCGCCCGTCCCCGCGTAGAGCATCCGGTCCGGTCCGAAGGCGATCCGCCCGCCGTTGTGGACCACCCCCTTGGGGATGCCGCGCAGGACCGTGCTGGGCGCGTCCAGCTGCTCGCCCGGCTCCCGGTCCGCGTCGTAGCGCATGCGTACGATCCGGTTGTCGGAGGCGCTGGTGAAGTACGCGTAGACATGGCGGTCCTCGGCGAAGTCCGGCGAGAGGGCGATGCCCAGCAGGCCGCCCTCGCCGCCCGGTTCGACCCCGGGTACCGAGCCCAGCTCGGTGGTCTCACCGGTCTCGGTGTCGACACGGGAGACGGTGCCCTCGTCCCGGGAGGAGACCAGCAGGTCGCCGTCCGGCAGCGGGGCGAGCCCCCAGGGCGACTTCAGACCGGTCGCGACGGTCTCCACGACCTCGACCGACCCCTCGGCGGGCGCGGCGGAGGCGCCGGGGGAGCGGGACGCCTCCCCGGAGGGGCCCGGGGTGGCGGAATCCGTCGCGTTCCCGCGGTCCGCGGAATCCCCTCCGCCGCCGGTGCAGCCCGCCGCCAGCAGTACGAGCCCGGCGAGGCCGGCGGCGGCCGCGCGCGGCCGCCGCCGGGCGAGCGGTCGGGGGAACGGGGAGCGGCTTCGCACCATCAGCGCGCCTTTCGACAGCTTCGTTCGGCTTCGGTCGGTGTTCCCCGGGCCCGCGGCACCACGGCGCGCCACGGAGCCCGTACACCCGACCGTACGCCGGAAGGGCGACCGGTGTTTCCGGTCCGGCCCGGTGAGTGTCCGGCGAGTTCAGTCCCACGACCCCTGGGCGGCGGGCAGGGCGGCTATCTCCGCCAGGTCCCCGGCGGTGAGCCGCAGCCCGGCCGCCGCGGCGTTCTCCACCGCCCAGCGTTCCTTCTTGGCACCCGGCACCGGCACCACATGCCGCCCCTGCGCCAGCAGCCAGGCCAGTGCCACCTGTGCCGGAGTGGCACCGCCGTGCCGCGCCGCGACCCGCCGCAGTCCGGCGACGATCGGCTGGTTGGCGGCCATCATCTCGGCGGTGAACCGCGGGTGCCGGGCCCGTACGTCGTCGGGCTCGAAACCGCCGCCCACGGTCAGGGTGCCGGTCAGGAAGCCGCTGCCCAGCGGCATCGCGGCCAGGAAGCCGATGCCGCGCGCCTCGCACCACGGCAGCAGCGACCCCAGCGCCTCCCGTGACCACACCGACAGCTCGGCCTCCACACAGCTCACCGGGAAGACCTGCTGGATCCGCTCCAGCTGCCGGATCGTCTCCTCGTAAGGCGGTACGGACGCCGCCCGCCGCCGGGCCCGCACACCCACCGCGCACAACCCCAGCGAGCGCACCTTGCCCGCCGCGACCAGCTCGGCCATCGCGCCCCAGGTCTCCTCGACCGGCACTTCGGGATCGGCGCGGTGGAGCTGGTAGAGGTCGATCACGTCGGTCTGCAGCCGCCGCAGCGAGGCGTCGCAGGCCCGCTTCACATAGCCGGGGCGTCCGTTGGCCACCAGATGCTGCTCGCCGACCAGCAGTCCGCACTTGGTCGAGACGAACGCCTCCGCGCGGCGCCTGGCGAGCACCCGGCCGAGCAGCAGCTCGTTGGTGAACGGCCCGTACATGTCGGCGGTGTCGAGCAGTGTCACCCCGTGGTCGAGCGCGGCGTGCACCGTGCGCAGCGAGGACTCGCCGTCCTGTTCCGACGTGGTGTAGGCCCAGCTCATCGGCATGCAGCCGAGTCCGACGGCCCCCACCTCCAGCGCCGCCGCCCCGATTGTCCTGCGCTCCACCTGGACGTGCTCCCTCCCTCGCCCCACCGGGGCGCGTCCCAACCTAACGGGTGACCGGCGGACGTCCCCCAAGGGCCCGGCACAGCCTCCCGGGCGGGACCGCCGGGGGCGTCCGCACGGCCTGCGCACGGCCCGTGGACAGTCCCGGAACAGCTTCGGGACGGCTTCGGGAGAGCCTCCGGATAGCCTTCGGGCATGGCTTCCGCAGATGTCTGGCTGCCCGTCCCGCCCGCCGAGATCGGCGGTCTGCCGGACTCCCTCCACTACGTCCGGTGGGACGGCGAGGAGGAGTTCCCGGCGGATCCCGCGCGCTGCGTCTTCTACGCCGTCCCCTATCTGAAGGGCTCGGAGGTCGCCGTGCGGCCGCTGGCGCACATGCCGCGGGTGCGGGTGGTGCAGACGCTCACCGCGGGCACCGACCACGTGGCGTCCGCCGTGCCGGGACTGCCCCGGGGCGCGGTGCTGTGCAACGCCCGCGGGGTGCACGACGCCGGCACCGCCGAACTCGCGCTCACCCTCGCCCTCGCCTCGCTGCGCGGTGTCCCCGGCTTCGTACGGGCCCAGGACGAGGGCCGGTGGACGCCGGGTTTCCGGCCGGCCCTCGCCGACCGGACCGCGCTGATCGTCGGCTACGGCGCCATCGGCGCCGCCGTCGAGGAGCGGCTGGTCCCCTTCGAGGTGGAAGCCGTCCACCGGGTCGCCCGTACCGCCCGCGCGGCCCGGCGCGGCCCGGTGCACACCCTCGCCGAGCTGCCCCGGCTGCTGCCCGGTGCCGACGTGGTGTTCCTGACCGTCCCGCTGACCGAGACCACCCGCGGTCTGGTGGACGCGGACTTCCTGGCCCGGATGAAGGACGGCGCGCTGCTGGTGAACGTCGCCCGCGGCGCCGTCGTGGACACCGGGGCGCTCCTGGCCGAGCTGGAGTCCGGACGGCTGCGGGCCGCGCTCGACGTCACCGACCCCGAACCGCTGCCCGCGGACCATCCGCTGTGGCGGGCACCGGGTGTGCTGATCACCCCTCATGTCGGAGGTCCGACCTCCGCCTTCCTGCCGCGCGCCAAGCGTCTGCTCCGCTCCCAGCTGCGGCTTTTCGCGGCGGGTGAACCCCTGGAGCATGTCGTCGCCGTGGCGGGGGAAACCGGGTAGGAGTAACCGGGCGGGAAACCGGTCAGGGGGAAGACCACTCCAACGGGTGCCGTACGCTCCGGATACGGGCAACTGCGCATTGTATCTGCGATGCTGTTGTTCGTCACGCTGCGTAGAGGTGCTATGTCCCTGAGTGACTGACCTGGTGTATCGTCCGGTCCGGGGGCGTACCAGACCACGAGGGGGGACGGGCGACATGCACGGCCACCAGGCGAACTGCCGGACACATGACCAGTGTCGGACGGGTCGTCGGCCCGCGGGGCGACCCGCGGCGCCGCACACGACGCCGCGGACGGGGCTCCGGGCGCGGACGCGCCGCGCGCCGTATCCGGGAGCGCCGCGATGAGCGCCCGGGGGGCGGGTGACCGGGCCGGAGGGCTCTCCCGATTCGCCCTGGCCGCCGTGTGCGGGGTGTACGCGACGGGCGCGGCGCTCGGCTGGGGATCGGAGAGCGTGGCACTGGTCATGGGCGACTTCGGACTGAGCCTCGCGGCCTTCGTCGCGGCGGGCTCCTGTCTGCACTACGCCCGCACCCATCCCGGCAACCCGTTCCGGCCCGCCTGGGCGATGTTCGCGCTCTCCTCGGCGATGGCCGGACTGGGCAACGGCGTGTGGGGCTGGTACGAGGTGGTGCTGGGCACCTCCGTGCCCAGTCCCTCGGCCGCGGACTTCTGCTTCCTGCTCTTCGCGCCGCCGGCCATCTTCGGGCTGCTGGTGCTCGCCAAGCGCCCGGTCAGCCGGGCGGGCTGGACGTGCCTGGCACTGGACGCCTGGCTGATCGGCGGATCGCTGCTGACCCTGTCCTGGAGCCTGGCCCTCGACCACCCCTCGTACTGGCAGGGCGAGTCGCTCGCGCTGGTCGCCCTCTCCCTGGCCTATCCCCTGATGGACATCGTGCTGATCAGCATGGTCCTCGTCCTGCACTTCCGCCGCTCCGCCGCCCACCGCTCGGCGGTCAACACCGTCATCGGCGCCCTCGCCCTCACCGTCCTGTGCGACGCCCTGTTCACCTCGCCCCTGCTGCGGGAGAACTACTCCTCGGGCCAGCTCCTCGACGCGGGCTGGTTCGCCGGCTCCCTGCTGCTGGCGTACGCCCCCTGGGTCGGCGGCCGTGAGGGGGGCGGATGGCTGCGCGGCACCGACCGTCCGGCCGCCCGCACCGGCTCCCGGCCGGACTTCCGGCGGGCGGCCCGCCCGCCCGCCCCGGCCGGTGCCGCCACGGCGGGTTCACTGGCCGCCCTCACGCCGTACCTCGCCGCCGCCGTGTGCACCCTGGGCATCCTCTACAACGTCCGCGACGGCGGGGCCCTGGACAGGGTGGTGCTGCTGACCGGCTGCACCGTCGTGCTGGCCCTGGTGGTGCGGCAGGGCATCATGCTGGTGGACAACATCCACCTCACCCAGGAACTCGCCCAGAAGGAGAACCACTTCCGGTCCCTGGTGCAGGGGTCCAGCGATGTCATCATGATCGCCTCCCCGGCCGGGATGCTGCGCTACGTCTCCCCGGCCGCCGCGGGCGTCTACGGCCGTGAGCCGGACAAGCTGGTCGGCTCCGAACTCGCCTCCCTGATCCACCCCGAGGACCTCGGCCGGGTCCTGCACGAGATCCGCCGCTTCCTCGCCACCCCGCCCGAGGAGGAGCCCTCGGCCCGCGTCGAGTGCCGTATCCGGCACGCCTCGGGGCGGTGGCTCAACGTGGAGTCGACGATCAACCGCCACCAGGGCGGCCTGATCTTCAACAGCCGTGACGTGACCGAGCGGGTGCGGCTCCAGGCCCAGCTCCAGCACAACGCCTCCCACGACCCGCTGACCGATCTGCCCAACCGCGCGCTGTTCACCGAGCGGGTGCGCCAGGCGCTCGGCGGCCGCCGCCGCGGTGACGCCGAGGCGGGCCACACGGCGGTGCTCTACATCGACCTCGACGGCTTCAAGGCCGTCAACGACACCATCGGCCACCAGGCGGGCGACGAACTGCTGATCCACGCGGCCCGCCGGCTGCGGGAGGCGGTACGGGCCGGGGACACCGCCGCACGGCTCGGCGGCGACGAGTTCGCCGCTCTCGTCGTCGGGGACGGCGAGTGCGACCGCGCCGAGCGCGAGTACCGCGTCCTGGAGATCGCCGAGCGGCTGCGCACCGCCCTCTCCCGGCCCTACCGCATCGAGGGTGGTGAGGTGCGGGTCGCCGCCTCCATCGGGGTGGCCTTCGCCGAGCCCGGGGTGACCCCGGCGGTCCTGATGCGCCATGCCGACCTGGCGATGTACCGCGCCAAACAGGCCGGCAAGAACCGCGTCGAGCTGTACGCCCCCCAGCCGCAGGCCGAGGCTGTCCGCCGCGCCGAGCTGACCACCGACCGGCTGCGCGGGGCGCTGGCCGAGAGCGAGTTCGCGCTGCTCCACCAGCCCGTGGTCGAGCTCGCCGGCGGCCGGATCGCCTCGGTCGCCGCCCAGCCCCGCAGGCGCTCCGCCCGGGGCATCCTCTTCCCGCCCGCCGGCGCCCCCCACGCCCCGCACCCCGCGGGCACCGCCGGGGGCGGGACGGCCGAGCCGGTGCCCTGGCTGCTGCGCAGGGCCGTCGAGCAGGCCGCGGAGCGGCACCGCGAGGGTTTTCCCGTGCCGGTGTCCGTGCGGCTGGACCCCCGCCGCCTCACCGACCGCTCGACCACTCCGGCGGTTGTCGACTCCCTGCTGTCCCACCACGGGCTGCCGCCCGACGCCCTCCTCATCGAGCTCTCCGACAGCGACCCGCGGGTCTCCCTGGACGAGCTGGAGCTGTGGGTCACGGCGCTGCGGAGGCTCGGTGTCGGCATCATCCTGGACGGCTTCGGCGGTGGTCACGGTGCCCTCGCCGCGCTGCGCAGGCTGCCGGCCGATGCCCTGCGACTGGACCGTGCCCTGGTGGACGGGATCACGGAGTCCGCCCGAGTGCGCAAAATCACCTCCGGGCTGCTGCGGATCGCCGAGGACCTCGGCATGACCTCCGTGGCCGACGGTGTGGACCACGCCGAACAGGCCGCCGCACTGCGGGCCATGGGCTGCACCCATGCCCAGGGATCGGCCTTCGCCAAGCCGCTGGACGAGCACCGGCTGCGCCGTGCCCTGATCCGGGGCCGCTACCCGGTCGGTGCGGAACAGCACACGCAGGGCGCCGCCCGCTCGGTGGTGGTCGCCGGTTCCCTGCCCGTACGCAGGGGCGGAGCCGCCGGACCGGACCCGGTGGCGCATCCTCCGCTGCGCTCGAATAGTGAGACTTCCGTCCCACCGACTTGACACCCCAGGCGTCACCGGAGGAAGGTCAATGACATGCGCACCCGAATTCTCGTACTTGGCCGGCGCGTCGACTGACCCCGGGGCCGACCGCCCCGTGGACGACAGCGACGCGCTCCCCTCGCCTGCCTGACGGCACGAGGGGTTTTTTGTTGCACCAGCAGTCGAGAGCGGAAGCCGGTACAACGGTACGAACCGGTGCACGACCGGCTCCGGGCCGACAGGCGACCGACCCACAGCCATCCCACCACGAGTCTTCAGACCCTCACTCCCCGAGAAGAGACAGCGATGACCGAGCAGGCCACCGGGGCCCCCCGCCCGCAGCCGCGGGCCCGTACCGGAGGGGCGCAGCCCCAGACCGTCACCGTCGAGCACGTCACGGGCGCCCAGTCCCTCATCCGCTCTCTTGAGGAAGTCGGCGCCGACACGGTCTTCGGTATCCCCGGTGGCGCCATCCTGCCCGCCTACGACCCGCTGATGGACTCCGCCAGGGTGCGCCATGTGCTCGTCCGCCACGAGCAGGGCGCCGGGCACGCCGCCACCGGCTACGCCCAGGCCACCGGCCGGGTCGGGGTCTGCATGGCCACCTCCGGCCCCGGCGCCACCAACCTGGTCACCCCCATCGCCGACGCCCACATGGACTCCGTCCCGCTGGTCGCGATCACCGGGCAGGTGGCCTCCAAGTCGATCGGCACCGACGCCTTCCAGGAAGCCGACATCTGCGGCATCACCATGCCGATCACCAAGCACAACTACCTGGTGACCGACCCGGCCGACATCCCGCGGGTGATCGCGGAGGCCTTCCACATCGCCGCCACCGGCCGCCCCGGCCCGGTCCTGGTGGACGTCTCCAAGGACGCCCTGCAGGCCCGGACGACCTTCTCCTGGCCGCCGACCGCCGACCTGCCCGGCTACCGCCCGGTGACCAAGCCGCACGCCAAGCAGATCCGCGAGGCCGCCCGGCTGATCGCCGAGGCCCGCCGCCCGGTGCTGTACGTCGGCGGCGGCGTGCTGAAGGCGGGGGCCACCACCGAACTGAAGGTGCTCGCCGAACTGACCGGCGCCCCCGTCACCACCACCCTGATGGCGCTCGGCGCGTTCCCCGACAGCCACCCGCAGCACCTGGGCATGCCCGGCATGCACGGTACCGTCGCCGCCGTCACCGCCCTGCAGAAGGCCGACCTGATCGTCGCGCTCGGTGCCCGCTTCGACGACCGCGTCACCGGCAAGCTGGACTCCTTCGCGCCGTACGCGAAGATCGTGCACGCCGACATCGACCCGGCCGAGATCGGCAAGAACCGCACCGCCGACGTCCCGATCGTCGGCGACGCCCGCGAGGTCATCGCCGACCTGGTGGTGGCCGTCCGCGCCGAGCACGAGGCGGGCCGCACCGGTGACTACACCGAGTGGTGGCAGCAGCTGAACCGCTGGCGCGAGACCTACCCGCTCGGCTACGACCTGCCCGAGGACGGTTCGCTGTCCCCGCAGCAGGTCATCGAGCGCATCGGCGCGCTGGCCCCCGAGAACACCGTCTTCGCCGCCGGTGTCGGCCAGCACCAGATGTGGGCCGCCCACTTCATCAAGTACGAGAAGCCCACCACCTGGCTCAACTCCGGTGGTCTGGGCACCATGGGCTACGCCGTCCCGGCCGCCCTCGGCGCCAAGGCCGGCGTCCCGGAGCGCACCGTCTGGGCGATCGACGGCGACGGCTGCTTCCAGATGACCAACCAGGAACTGGTCACCGCCGCGCTCAACGGCATCCCGATCAAGGTCGCGATCATCAACAACGGTGCCCTCGGGATGGTCCGCCAGTGGCAGACCCTCTTCTACAACCAGCGCTACTCCAACACCGTGCTGCACAGCGGCCCGGGCGAGCAGGGGGAGCCGGGCGAGGGCGCCGCCCAGCAGCCCCGGGGCACCCGCGTCCCCGACTTCGTGAAGCTGGCGGAGGCGATGGGCTGCGTCGGCATCCGCTGCGAGGACCCCGCCCAGCTGGACGCGGTGATCGAGAAGGCCAACTCCATCAACGACCGCCCCGTCGTCGTCGACTTCGTCGTCCACGAGGACGCGATGGTCTGGCCGATGGTCGCGGCGGGCACCTCCAACGACGAGGTCATGGCGGCGCGCGGCGTCCGTCCCGACTTCGGCGACAGCGACGACTGAAGCCCTCACAGAGGAACGGAGCACCACGCCCGATGTCCAAGCACACGCTCTCCGTCCTGGTGGAGAACACCCCCGGCATCCTCGCCCGGATCGCCGCGCTCTTCTCCCGGCGGGGCTTCAACATCGACTCGCTCGCCGTCGGTGTCACCGAGCACCCCGACATCTCCCGCATCACCATCGTGGTGAACGTCGAGGACCTTCCGCTGGAACAGGTCACCAAGCAGCTCAACAAGCTCGTCAACGTGCTGAAGATCGTCGAGCTGGAGCCGTCCTCCGCCGTTCAGCGGGAACTCGTTCTGGTGAAGGTCCGCGCCGACAACGGGACCCGCTCGCAGATCGTCGAGATCGTCCAGCTCTTCCGCGCCAAGACCGTCGACGTCTCCCCGGAGGCCGTCACCATCGAGGCGACCGGCAGCGGGGACAAGCTGGAGGCCATGCTCAAGATGCTGGAGCCCTTCGGCATCAAGGAACTGGTCCAGTCCGGCACCATCGCGATCGGCCGCGGCGCGCGCTCGATCACCGACCGCTCGCTGCGCGCCCTGGACCGGACCGCATAGCGAGACCGGCACCCGTCCCCGCCCGCCCCGGCATACGGTGGCCCTGACGGCGGTCCCGGGGACGGGCCGATCGCATCCCTGACTCGTACGGCAAGACCCCCGTACAGCAAGAACAAGGAGATATCCGAAGTGGCCGAGCTGTTCTACGACGACGACGCCGACCTGTCCATCATCCAGGGCCGCAAGGTCGCGGTCCTGGGGTACGGCAGCCAGGGCCACGCCCACGCCCTGTCGCTGCGCGACTCGGGCGTCGACGTCCGGGTCGGCCTCCCCGAGGGCTCCAAGTCCCGCTCCAAGGCCGAGGAGCAGGGGCTGCGCGTGGTCACCCCGGCCGAGGCCGCCGCCGAGGCCGACGTGATCATGGTTCTGGTGCCGGACCCGATCCAGGCCAAGGTCTACGAGGAGTCCATCGCCCCGAACCTCAAGGACGGCGACGCCCTCTTCTTCGGCCACGGCTTCAACATCCGCTTCGGCTTCATCAAGCCCCCGGCCGGGGTGGACGTGTGCATGGTGGCCCCCAAGGGCCCGGGCCACCTGGTCCGCCGCCAGTTCGAGGAGGGCCGCGGCGTGCCGTGCATCGCGGCCGTCGAGCAGGACGCCACCGGCAGCGCCTTCCCGCTGGCCCTGTCGTACGCCAAGGGCATCGGCGGCACCCGGGCCGGCGTCATCAAGACCACCTTCACCGAGGAGACCGAGACCGACCTGTTCGGTGAGCAGGCCGTGCTGTGCGGCGGTGCCTCGGCGCTGGTGAAGGCGGGCTTCGAGACCCTGGTCGAGGCCGGCTACCAGCCGGAGATCGCCTACTTCGAGTGCCTCCACGAACTGAAGCTGATCGTGGACCTGATGTACGAGGGCGGCCTGGACAAGATGCGCTGGTCGGTCTCCGAGACCGCCGAGTGGGGCGACTACGTCACCGGCCCGCGGATCATCAACGAGAACACCAAGGCCGAGATGAAGAAGGTCCTCGCCGAGATCCAGGACGGCACCTTCGCGAAGAACTGGATGGCCGAGTACGGCGCCGGCCTGCCCAAGTACAACGAGTACAAGAAGGCCGACTCCGACCACCTGCTGGAGACCACCGGCCGTGAGCTGCGCAAGCTCATGAGCTGGGTCGGCGACGAGGACTGAGCGGGAACCGTCCGCAGGTGGGAGCGGCGGTCCGGCCGCCCGGCGAGCGGCCCCGGTGACCGGTCACCGGGGCCGCCCCTCCGTGGCTAGACTGCACAGCACAACAAGCGCGTCCAGGCTCACAGTGTCGTGCGTCTCCACGCGGCTGCCCACCTCCACCGACCGGCCGTCGGGACGCGGCCGTATCACGGACCAGTGAGGACTGAAGAGCGAAGTGAGCAAACCCGTAGTACTCATCGCCGAAGAACTCTCCCCGGCCACGGTTGACGCCCTCGGCCCGGACTTCGAGATCCGGCACTGCAACGGAGCCGACCGCGCGGAGCTGATCCCCGCCATCGCCGATGTCGACGCCATCCTGGTGCGCAGTGCCACCAAGGTGGACGCCGAGGCGATCGCCGCCGCCAGGCGGCTGAAGGTCATCGCCCGCGCGGGGGTCGGCCTGGACAACGTGGACGTCTCCGCCGCCACCAAGGCCGGTGTGATGGTCGTCAACGCGCCGACCTCCAACATCGTCACCGCCGCCGAGCTGGCCTGCGGCCTGCTGATCTCCACCGCCCGCAACATCCCGCAGGCGAACACCGCCCTGAAGAACGGCGAGTGGAAGCGCAGCAAGTACACCGGCGTGGAGCTGTCCGAGAAGACCCTCGGCGTCGTCGGTCTCGGCCGTATCGGTGTTCTGGTCGCCCAGCGCATGTCGGCCTTCGGGATGAAGATCGTCGCGTACGACCCGTACGTGCAGCCCGCGCGCGCCGCCCAGATGGGCGTCAAGCTGCTCTCCCTGGACGAGCTGCTGGAGGTGTCGGACTTCATCACCGTCCACCTCCCCAAGACCCCCGAGACCCTCGGCCTGATCGGTGACGAGGCGCTGCACAAGGTCAAGCCCGAGGTGCGGATCGTCAACGCCGCGCGCGGCGGCATCGTCGACGAGGCGGCCCTGCTCTCGGCGCTGAAGGAGGGCCGGGTCGCCGGCGCCGGCCTGGACGTGTACACCTCCGAGCCGTGCACGGACTCCCCGCTGTTCGCCTTCGACAACGTCGTGTGCACCCCCCACCTGGGCGCCTCCACCGGCGAGGCGCAGGAGAAGGCGGGCATCGCGGTCGCCAGGTCGGTGCGGCTGGCGCTGGCCGGCGAGCTGGTCCCGGACGCGGTCAACGTCCAGGGCGGCGTGATCGCCGAGGAGGTGCGGCCCGGACTGCCGCTGGCCGAGCGGCTGGGCCGGATCTTCACCGCGCTGGCCGGCGAGGTCGCGGTCCGCCTCGACGTCGAGGTCTACGGCGAGATCACCCAGCACGACGTCAAGGTGCTGGAGCTCTCCGCGCTCAAGGGCGTCTTCGAGGACGTGGTGGACGAGACGGTCAGCTACGTCAACGCGCCGCTGTTCGCCCAGGAGCGCGGTGTGGAGATCCGGCTGACCACCAGTTCGGAGTCCCCGGAGCACCGCAACGTGGTGACCGTGCGCGGCACCCTGGGCAGCGGCGAGGAGGTCTCGGTCTCCGGCACCCTGTCCGGCCCCAAGTACCTGCAGAAGATCGTCGCGGTCGGCGAGTACGACGTGGACCTGGCGCTCGCCGAGTACATGGCGTTCCTGCGCTACACCGACCGCCCCGGCGTGGTCGGCACCATCGGCCGCATCCTGGGCGGAGCCGGCATCAACATCGCCGGCATGCAGGTCTCCCGCTCCGAGGAGGGCGGGGAGGCGCTGGTCGCCCTCACCGTCGACGGGCCCATCCCGGCCCCGGTGCTCACCGAGATCGCGGACGAGATCGGCGCCACCTCGGCCCGCTTCGTCAACCTGGAGGACTGAGCACCGGCCGGTCCACCGCGGCGGCCCCGGCACGGACACCCACCGCGCCGGGGCCGTCGTTCCGGCTGCCGCCTCCCGCCGTCAGCTCTCCAGCAGCCTTACGGTCTTGAGCGCCATGTGCAGCAGCAGCCGGTCCTCGCCGTCGCCCAGATCGAGGCCGGTGAGCCGTTCCACCCGCGACAGCCGGTAGTACAGCGTCTGCCGGTGGACGCCGAGCGCCGCCGCGGTGCGGCCCGCCTGCCCCGCGTGGTCGAGGAACACCTCGGCGGTGCGGGCCAGCTCCCGGCGGCCGGGTTCCAGCAGGGCCCGTACCGCCGCGTCCGGCTGCCCCGCGGACGTGCCCGGGGACGCCCCGGGCGGAGCGGCGAGCGCGGTCAGCATCCGGTAGGGCCCTATCCGGTCCCAGCGCGCGACCGGCCCGAGACGGTTCTCCGCCCGTGCGGCCCGGGCCGCGGCCAGCGCCTGCCGCCAGGCGCCGGGCACCTCGGCCAGCCCTGTGCAGGGCGCGCCGATCCCCGCCACCCTCCCGCTCCGGCCGGCGTCCCCGTTCCCGCCGCCACCGGCGTACGGCGGGCGCAGCAGCCGTTCGGCGGCCGTACGGGCCGGGTCGAGACCGCCGGGCGAGAGCAGCCGGACGAGAACGGCCAGCCCCTCACCCGGTGGGCGCGGCCCCGCCCCGGGCACCGCACAGGCCGCGACCGCACCCGGCACCGCGCCGGGGATCCCCCCGCCGGCCCGGACACCCCGCTCCCGCCCGGCCCCGTCCCAGGGCAGTACGGCCACCACCGCCAGCGGCCCGGCCGCCACCTCGCCCAGTTCCCCGGCCAGTTCGGTCTCCGCCACCGCACGGTGCCCGCCGGCCGCGGTCAGCAGGGTGCGCAGCAGCCGGCCCAGCCGGGCGTCCGACCGTGACTCGGCGGCCAGGAGCGCGCCGATGCGATCGGCGGCGGCCCGTACGTCGGCCAGCCGGGGGTCGGTCAGCTCCAGTGCCCCGTCGTCCAGCAGCCAGATGTAGCCGAGGAGTACCCCGCCGTGCCGTACCGGCACACAGATCCGCCCCCGGAGCACACCGGCCGACGGGTCCGGCGGAATCCGCACGGGTTCCACCGCGCGGGTGATGCCGAAGCTCTCGAACCAGGCCCGTACCCGGGCGGTCGAGCGGCGCCGGAGGATCGAGCGGGCCCGGACCGGATCCAGCAGCGGGTCCGCGTCCTCCCCGCCGCCGTCCTCCCCGTTCTTCCCACCGTCACCGCCGCCGTCCTCGTCGCCGTGGGCTCCGAAGGCGATCAGTGCGAAGTCGCGGTTCTCCAGGGTCGCGGGTGTGCCGAGAAGGGCGGTCACCTCGTCGACCAGTGTCTGGTAGTCCTCACGCATCCCCCGCGCCGCCTTCCGCTTCCCGGGCCGCCACGGCCGTGCCCCCGTGGCCGCCACGGACCCCACCATTGTCGTACAGATGTCTGAGATCCGGGCCACGGATGCGTGACAGCTGTCGATGGCGGGCAACCGGAGCGTTCCCTAGGTTCGACGGTGACGGCGGGAAACCGTACCCGCCGGCCCGACACCCCCGAGTACCGTCCGAGGAGGTGCCCCGTGCTGGGTCCCGTGCTCCTCGCGGCCGCCCGCAGCGACAGCATCCGCCGCGCCGTCTCGGCCGCGCCGGTCACCCGTCCCGTGGTGGACCGCTTCATCGCCGGAGAGCGCCTGGACCAGGCCATGGCGACAGTCCGCTCGCTCACCGGCCGGGGGCTGGAGGTGACCCTCGACCATCTGGGCGAGGACGTGACCGACCGCACCGAGGCCCTGCGCGCCCGTGACGCCTACCTGGCCCTGGCCGGAGCCCTGCGGGAGACGGGGCTGGGGGCCCGGGCCGAGATGTCGGTGAAGCTCTCCGCCTTCGGCCAGGCCCTGCCGGGCGGCGACGACCTCGCCTACGCCAACGTCCTGCCGGTCGTCGAGGCCGCGGCGGAGGCCGGCACGACCGTCACCCTGGACATGGAGGACCACACCACGGCCGACTCCACCCTGGCGATCCTGGCGCGGCTGCGCGAGCGCTTCCCCGCCACCGGGGCCGTGCTGCAGAGCTGTCTGTACCGCACCGAGGACGACTGCCGGGAGCTGGCCGGGGAGGGCTCCCGGGTGCGCCTGGTGAAGGGCGCCTACCGGGAGCCCGCCACCGTCGCCCGCCAGGACAAGCACGAGGTGGACCGGGCGTACGTCCGCTGCCTGCGGATCCTGATGGCGGGGAAGGGCTACCCCATGGTTGCCTCGCACGACCCGCGGATGGTGGCCGTCGCCCAGGAACTGGCCCGGCGGGCCGGCCGCAAGCCGGACGAGTACGAGTTCCAGATGCTCTACGGCATCCGCACCGCCGAACAGGAGCGGCTGGCCGCGGCCGGCCACCGGATGCGCGTGTACGTCCCCTACGGCACCGACTGGTACGGCTACTTCATGCGGCGGCTCGCCGAACGCCCCGCCAACCTGGCGTTCTTCCTGCGGTCGCTGGCCACCCGGAACTGAGCGCGACGGCCGAACGCACCACACGACCGACCCCGAAGGAGGAAACGGCCCATGGACGCCGTGACCCAGGTCCCCACGCCGGTGAACGAGCCGGTGCACACCTACGCACCCGGTTCACCCGAACGCGCCCGACTGGAGGCGAAGCTCAAGGAGCTGTCCGCCGGTCCGGCCGACCTGCCGATGACCATCGGCGGGAAGCGGCGGATGGGCGGCGGCGAGCGCTTCGACGTCGTACAGCCCCACAACCACAAGGCGGTGCTCGGCACCGCCGCCCACGCCACCCGGCAGGACGCCCGGGAGGCGGTCGACGCCGCGCTCGCCGCGGCCCCGGCGTGGCGCTCGCTGTCCTTCGACGACCGGGCCGCGGTCTTCCTGCGGGCCGCCGAACTGCTCGCCGGTCCCTGGCGGGAGACGGTGGCCGCCGCCACCATGCTCGGCCAGTCCAAGACCGCGCAGCAGGCCGAGATCGACGCGCCCTGCGAGCTGATCGACTTCTGGCGCTTCAACGTCCACTACGCCCGCCAGATCCTGGCCGAGCAGCCGGTCACCAACTCACCCGGCGTGTGGAACCGGCTGGACCACCGCCCGCTGGAGGGCTTCGTCTACGCGATCACGCCCTTCAACTTCACCGCCATCGCCGGCAACCTCCCCACCGCCCCGGCCCTGATGGGCAACGTGGTCCTGTGGAAGCCCTCTCCCACCCAGACGTTCGCCGCGGTGACGGTGATGCGGCTGCTGGAGGAGGCCGGACTGCCGCCGGGCGTGATCAACCTGCTGACCGGCGACGGCCGGGAGGTCTCCGAGGTGGCGCTGGCCCACCCCGACCTCGCGGGCATCCACTTCACCGGCTCCACGCAGACCTTCCAGTACCTGTGGCGGACGGTCGGCGAGAACATCGCGACCTACAAGACCTATCCGCGACTGGTCGGCGAGACCGGCGGCAAGGACTTCGTCGTCGCCCACCCCTCGGCCGATCCGGCGGTGCTGAAGACCGCGCTGACCCGCGGCGCCTTCGAGTACCAGGGCCAGAAGTGCTCGGCCGCCTCGCGCGCCTACGTGCCGCGCTCCCTGTGGGAGGGCGGCTTCCGCGACGAGTTCACCGCCGAGGTCGAGGGCCTGACCATGGGCGACGTCACCGATCTGGCGAACTTCATGGGCGCGGTCATCGACGAGCGGGCCTTCGCCAAGAACAAGGCGGCCATCGAACGGGCGAAGGCCGACCCGGCCTGCGAGATCGTGGCCGGGGGCACCTGTGACGACAGCACCGGCTACTTCGTCCGCCCGACCGTGCTGACCTGCACCGACCCGGGCAGCGAGGTCTTCTGGCAGGAGTACTTCGGGCCGATCCTGGCGGTGCACGTCTACGAGGACGGCGACTGGGCGGCGGTGCTGGAGCAGATGGAGTCGGTGGCCCCCTACGGCCTGACCGGTGCCGTCATCGCCCGGGACCGCGCCGCCGCGGCCCACGCCTGTGAGGCGCTGCGCTTCGCGGCGGGCAACTTCTACATCAACGACAAGCCCACCGGCGCCGTCGTCGGCCAGCAGCCCTTCGGCGGCGGCCGGGCCTCGGGCACCAACGACAAGGCGGGCTCCAAGCAGAACCTGACGCGCTGGACCTCCACCCGCGCCATCAAGGAGACCCTGGTCCCGCCGACCGACTACCGCTACCCCCACATGGGCTGAACGCCGCGGTCTCCACACCGGCCCCGGCCCCGGCGCGCATGTGCCGGGGCCGGGGCCGGAGACACACGGGACGCGGGCGCGAGGGCGCCGCTCAGGAGCCGCGGAGCGGTCCGGTCCACGCCTGCCACAGAGCCTCGTCCAGGGTGTGTCCGGACGGGGCTTCCGAGTGCCCGGGGCCCTCGGGACGTTCTGGGTGCTCGTCGGCGGTCTCGACGGTCTCGGGCGCCTCGTGGGTGACAGCGGTCATGGTGCAGCACCTCCTCCTTGAAGTGTGGGCGGGCCGGTCGTCGCCGTACAAGCGACGGCGACGACGCCAGGCGCCGGTCCGGCGGGCGGAACGTTTCGGCTGTCCCGGCCTCCTCCGAACGGGTGAAGTGGCCGGGGTCACAGCGGAGAAACCGCAGCTCAGAGACATCTGCGGAAGGTCGCCGTCTCAGATAGTAGGAAGGCAAACTATTAGGCGGGACATCACAGCTTTCAGCCCTTACTTTGGTAGGAGCCGAACGTCTCGCTCCATCAGCGAATGGCGGATGAGCGCGGTGCCCTCCCGCAGGCGACCCCTGCCGCACCGGACGCTCCCGCCGCTTACGGCGCGCTGGACCCTTCTCCTTCTCTCCGGATCCTCCGGGTTCCCCGATCCCCCAGGGAGTCGACCATGGACGAGACCGCACGCCGCCGTGCCCGTCACCCCCGCGCCCACCGCAACGACACCGACCGCAAGAACGCCGCCGCCGCCCTCCAGCGGGCCCTGGACCGGCGCGACAACGGCGGCGCTCCCGGCCGCTGACCGGGCGCGCGCCACCCGAACGCCGGCCGTGCGCCGGCCAGGACGGGTGTTCCGCATCGTGGACGGTGCGTGTCATCTCCTGGGACGGCCGGTAAGGTCCCTCCCATGTCTCGCAGCATCAACCTCGCAGTGGTTCCCGGTGACGGCATCGGCCGGGAGGTCGTGGCCCAGGGGCTGAAAGTCCTCTCCGCCGTACTGCCGGGGGATGTGAAGCTGCGGACGGAGGAGTACGACCTCGGTGCGAAGCGCTGGCACGCGACGGGAGAGACCCTGCCGGACGCGGAGCTGGAGCGGCTGAAGACCCACGACGCGATCCTGCTCGGCGCGGTCGGCGACCCGTCGGTCCCCTCCGGGGTGCTGGAGCGCGGGCTGCTGCTCAAGCTGCGCTTCGCCTTCGACCACTACGTCAACCTGCGGCCCTCGAAGCTCTTCCCGAACACCGCGACCCCGCTCGCGGGCCGTCCCGAGATCGACTTCGTCGTCGTCCGGGAGGGCACCGAGGGCCCGTACACCGGCAACGGCGGCTCCCTGCGGACCGGCACCCCGGCCGAGGTGGCCACCGAGGTCAGCGTGAACACCGCCTACGGCGTCGAGCGCGTGGTGCGGGACGCCTACGAGCGGGCGAAGGCCCGGCCGCGGAAGAAGCTCACCCTGGTCCACAAGAACAACGTCCTGGTCCACGCCGGCCACCTGTGGAAGAACACCTTCGACCGGGTCGGCGAGGAGTACCCGGAGGTCACCACCGACTACCTCCACGTGGACGCCGCGACGATCTTCCTCGTCACCCGGCCCGAGCGCTTCGACGTGATCGTCACCGACAACCTTTTCGGCGACATCCTCACCGACCTCGCCGCCGCCGTCACCGGCGGCATCGGACTGGCCGCCTCCGGGAACATCAATCCCACCGGCGCCTTCCCGTCGATGTTCGAGCCGGTCCACGGCTCCGCGCCCGACATCGCCGGCACCGGCAAGGCCGACCCCACCGCGGCGGTCCTGTCCGTCGCGCTGCTGCTGCGCCACCGCGGCCTCGACACCGAGGCCGCGCGGATCGAGGAAGCGGTCTCCGCCGACCTCGCGGAGCGCTCCGCCCCCCGCACCACCGACGAGATCGGTGACGCTCTCGCGGTACGCGTAACCGGCTAGCGCCCCGCCGCACACCGCCGGCCGGGCCCGCCAGTGCCCGGCCGCTGTGCTACTCGGCGGTTGGGTGCGACCATCTACCCCAGGGCCGCCCATCCGTGCCCGCCGCACGGCACCTCGTTCCCCGACGTCTCCGGACAACGGACACGGGTCCGCCGTCCGCGCGGAAACTCGGATGTCCTAGTACCCGCGGAGCCCCGGACGTCCCGGCGCCGCGGGGGGCACGGGCGCGCGGTCCGCCAGGACACTCAGTGAAGGACGCGCTCACGATGACGACGCCCCGTATCGAATTCGACCTCAAGCCCTCCGCGCACCTGACGCCGGACGCGGAGCGCGAGGCGGTGCTCGCCGATCCCGGCTTCGGCCGGCACTTCACCGATCACATGATCACGATCCGCTGGACCGAGGGCCGCGGCTGGCACGACGCGCAGCTCCAGCCGTACGCCCCGCTCCAGATGGACCCGGCGAACATGACGCTGCACTACTCCCAGACGATCTTCGAAGGACTGAAGGCGTACCGCCAGGCCGACGGCTCGGTCGCGGTCTTCCGCCCGGACGCCAACGCCGAGCGCTTCCGGCGGTCCGCGCGCCGCATGGCCATGCCCGAGCTGCCGGCGGAGACCTTCATCGAGGCGTGCGACCTGCTGGTGCGGCAGGACCGGGCATGGGTCCCCGGCGAGGGGGAGCAGTCGCTGTACCTGCGGCCCTTCATGTTCGCCACGGAGGTCGGGCTCGGCGTCAGGCCCGCCAACGAGTACCTGTTCATGGTGATCGCCTCGCCCGCGGGCGCGTACTTCCCCAGCGGCGTCAAGCCGGTCTCGGTGTGGCTGTCGCAGGAGTACGTGCGCGCCGCCCCCGGCGGCACGGGCGACGCCAAGACGGGCGGCAACTACGCCGCCTCCCTCCTCGCCCAGGCCGAGGCCGCCGAGCACGGCTGTGCCCAGGTGGTGTACCTGGACGCCGTCGAGCGCCGCTGGATCGAGGAACTGGGCGGCATGAACCTGTACTTCGTGTTCGGGTCGGGCGGGGACGCCACCATCGTCACCCCCAAACTGACCGGCACCCTGCTGCCCGGCATCACCCGTGACTCGCTGCTGAGCATCGCCTCCGACCTGGGCTACCGCACCGAGGAGCGGCTCATCTCCGCCGAGGAGTGGCGCGGGGGCAACGCCGACGGCTCGATCAGCGAGGTGTTCGCCTGCGGTACCGCGGCCGTCATCACCCCCGTCGGCTCGGTGAAGTCCGCGCACGCGGAGTGGACCGTCGGCGACGGCGAGCCCGGTGAGATCACGATGCGGCTGCGGGAGGCGCTGCTCGCCGTCCAGACCGGCCGCGCGGCGGACCCGCACGGCTGGATGCACAAGCTGGGCTGAGCACCGCCGCGCCGCCGCCCGGGGTGTCCTGGCCCCGGGGTGCGGTCGGCGGGCCGGCCCGCCGACCGCACCCCGGCCATCCACATCGTGAGACCGTTTCCCGTCCGGACCGCATCCGTGCCAGACTGCGTCCATGCCCTCGTCCGCCATGATTATTGGCAGCAGGCGCGCCGGTCCGCAGTGACCGCCTCCGTACCACCCAGTGCGGTCGCGGACACCGTGTCCCAGACCCGCGCGCAGACCTCTCGCACCCGCGAGGGGTTTTTTCGTTTTCCGGCCCCATCCGGCCGGAACGAGGGCGTGAGGGATGATGGGGACAAGTGGAGCCGAACCTTCCGGAACTTCACTCATCCGACAGGAGCCAGACCAGCATGACCGAGACCGCGGACGCCCAGCACCCCGGTGACGCGTCACACGTCAGTGACGCGTTCCACGTCTTCGACACCACGCTCCGCGACGGGGCGCAGCGGGAGGGGATCAACCTCTCCGTCACGGACAAGCTGACCATCGCCCGTCATCTGGAGGACTTCGGCGTCGGCTTCATCGAGGGCGGCTGGCCCGGTGCCAACCCCAGGGACACCGAGTTCTTCCGGCGCGCCCGGGAGGAGATCGACTTCCGGCACGCCCGGCTGGTGGCCTTCGGCGCCACCCGGCGGGCCGGGGTGACCGCCGCGGAGGACCCGCAGGTGCGGGCACTGGTGGAGTCGCAGGCGCCGGTGGTCACCCTGGTGGCCAAGTCGCACGACCGCCATGTGGAACTGGCGCTGCGCACCACGCTGGAGGAGAACCTGGCGATGGTCCGCGACACCGTGGAGCACCTGCGCGCGGCCGGACGCCGGGTATTCGTCGACTGCGAGCACTTCTTCGACGGCTATCTGGCCAATCCCGAGTACGCCACGCGGGTGGTGCGCACCGCCCACGAGGCGGGCGCCGACGTGGTGGTGCTGTGCGACACCAACGGCGGCATGCTCCCCGCCCAGGTCCAGGCCGTGGTGCGGACCGTGCGCACCGACACCGGCGCCCGGCTGGGCATCCACGCGCAGGACGACACCGGCTGCGCGGTGGCCAACACCCTCGCCGCGGTGGACGCGGGCGCCACCCATGTGCAGTGCACCGCCAACGGCTACGGCGAGCGGGTGGGCAACGCCAACCTCTTCTCCGTGGTGGCCGCCCTCCAGCTCAAGTACGGCATGGCCGTCCTGCCCGAGGGCAGGCTGCGCGAGATGACCCGCGTCTCCCACGCCATCGCGGAGGTCGTCAACCTCACCCCCGACACCCATCAGCCGTACGTGGGCGTGTCCGCCTTCGCGCACAAGGCCGGGCTGCACGCCTCCGCCATCAAGGTGGACCCCGACCTCTACCAGCACATCGACCCCGAACTGGTCGGCAACCGGCTGCGGATGCTGGTCTCCGACATGGCCGGCCGCGCCTCCATCGAGCTCAAGGGCAAGGAGCTGGGAATCGACCTGAGCGGGGACCGCGAGCTGGTCGGCCGGATCGTGGCGCGGGTCAAGGAGCGCGAGCTGCGGGGCTACAGCTACGAGGCGGCCGACGCGTCCTTCGAGCTGCTGCTGCGCCAGGAACTGCTGCGGGAGGGGACGGAGGAACAGCCGCGGAGCTTCTTCACCACCGAGTCCTGGCGCGCCATCGTGGAGAACCGCCCCGACGGCTCCCACGCCAACGAGGCGACCGTGAAGCTGTGGGCAAAGGGCGAGCGCACCGTCTCCACCGCCGAGGGCAACGGCCCCGTCAACGCCCTGGACCGGGCGCTGCGGCTGGCCCTGGAGCGGATCTACCCCGAACTCGCCCAGATGGAGCTGGTGGACTACAAGGTCCGCATCCTGGCGGGCACCCATGGCACCGAGTCCACCACCCGGGTGCTGGTCACCACCGGCGACGGCAGGGAGGAGTGGTCCACCGTCGGTGTCGCCGACAACGTCATCGCCGCCTCCTGGCACGCCCTCGTCGACGCCTACACCTACGGGCTGCTGCGGGCCGGAGCGGAGCCCCAGGGCTGAGCGGCCGTCACGGAAGCTCAGCCGCACATCCGGAACGTGTTCGTCGCGCACTGTGGGAACTCCACAGTGCGCGACGCCGAAACTCGGAGTCTTCCCTGGTGTACGTGGTATCTGAGATGCAGTTCTGTCCAGCGTGGCCATGAATTCCGGGCGGAGACTGTACGAATCTGACGACGGTGAATGGCGGGGCCGTTTCGTAGGGTCTGTATATGACCGATCTGTCCCAGGCACCGACCGCGGCGGGTGACACCCGCGGCCGGGTGGCGGAGTTGCACGCGATCCGCGAGCAGGTACGGCGCGGCCCGAGCGAGAAGGCGACCGAGGCCCAGCACGCGAAGGGCAAACTGACGGCGCGTGAGCGGATCGAGCTGCTGCTGGATCCGGACTCGTTCCGGGAGGTGGAGTCGCTGCGGCGGCACCGGGCCACCGGCTTCGGCCTGGAGGAGAAGAAGCCGTACACCGACGGAGTGGTCACCGGCTGGGGGACGGTGGAGGGGCGGACGGTGTTCGTCTACGCCCATGACTTCCGGATCTTCGGCGGCGCGCTGGGGGAGGCCCACGCGGCGAAGATCCACAAGATCATGGACATGGCCATCGCGGCGGGCGCGCCCCTGGTGTCGCTGAACGACGGGGCCGGCGCCCGGATCCAGGAAGGCGTGGTGGCGCTGGCCGGCTACGGCGGGATCTTCCAGCGCAACACCAAGGCGTCCGGGGTGATCCCGCAGATCAGTGTGATGCTGGGGCCCTGTGCGGGCGGTGCGGCCTACTCCCCGGCGCTGACCGACTTCGTGTTCATGGTCCGCGAGACCTCGCAGATGTTCATCACCGGCCCCGATGTGGTCCAGGCGGTCACCGGGGAGGAGATCTCCCAGAACGGGCTGGGCGGCGCGGAGGTGCACGGGGCGACCTCGGGGGTGGCGCACTTCGTCTACGACGACGAGGCCACCTGCCTGGAGGAGGTGCGCTATCTGCTGTCGATGCTCCCGGCGAACAACCGGGAGAACCCGCCGGCCGCGGAGAGCGCCGACCCGGCAGACCGACGGTGCGAGGCACTGCTGGACCTGGTGCCGGCCGACGGCAACCGCCCCTACGACATGCGGGCGGTGATCGAGGAGATCGTCGACGACGGCGAGGTGCTGGAGGTCCACGAGCGGTGGGCCACCAACATCCTGTGTGTGCTGGCGCGGCTGGACGGCCAGGTGGTGGGGATCGTGGCGAACCAGCCGCGGCAGCTGGCCGGGGTGCTGGACATCGCCGCCTCCGAGAAGGCCGCCCGGTTCGTGCAGATGTGCGACGCGTTCAACATCCCGATCGTCACGCTGCTGGACGTGCCCGGCTTCCTGCCCGGCGTGGACCAGGAGCACGGCGGGATCATCCGGCACGGGGCGAAGCTGCTGTACGCGTACTGCAACGCCACCGTGCCCCGGGTGTCGGTGGTGCTGCGCAAGGCGTACGGGGGCGCGTACATCGTGATGGACTCCCAGTCCATCGGGGCTGACGTCACCTACGCCTGGCCGACGAACGAGATCGCGGTGATGGGCGCGGAGGGCGCGGCGAACGTGATCTTCCGCCGGCGGATCGCCGCGGCCGACGACCCCGACCAGACGCGGGCGGAGCTGGTCAAGGAGTACAAGGCCGAGCTGATGCACCCGTACTACGCGGCCGAGCGCGGTCTGGTGGACGACGTGATCGACCCGGCCGACACCCGCACCGTACTCGTCGACACCCTGGCGATGCTGCGGACCAAGCACGCCGATCTGCCCGCCCGCAAGCACGGCAACCCGCCGCAGTAGAGCGCCGGCCACCCCGGGGTCCGCCGGCGATCCGCCGTCCCCCGGACGAGACCCTTCCCGTCCCCCGTCCAGAGGCCGTCAGGCCGATCGTGTTGGAGAGTGTGCTGTGAGTGCTTCCGCCGCCGGAACCACCGGTGTGGTCCGTGTCGAGAAGGGACATGCCTCCGAGGAGGAGCTCGCCGCGGTCACCGCGCTGCTGCTGGCCCGCGCCGCCGCGGCCGGTACCGGCCCCGCCGTCGGCCCGCGCCGCGCTCCGGCTCGCTGGCGCCGGCTGGAGCGCGGTCTGGGCTACCGCGCCCCCCACAGCTGGCAGGGCTGACCCGCGCTGACCCCCCCCGGGCCCGTACAAGCCTCCGGCCCCGCATCCCCCTCCGGGGATGCGGGGCCGGAGCGGTCCACCGCGTTCAGCCGGCGGGGGCGTCCACCAGAACGGTCCGCCGCGGGTTGGCGGTCTGGGGCGGCAGGGCTGCCTCCGCGTCCTGCGCGTCCACCCGCTCGGCCCGGGGCGCCGGGGTGAGCTCGTCGGCGTTCTTCAGGTGGACCAGGGTGGTTCGCCGCGGGTTGGCAACATTGCGCATGATCATCGTCGTCTTCACGGACTCTGCCCCGTTCGCCTTCTTGTCGTTCACCACTGCTGTGTAAAGCTGAGCGTAAGGGTCCCTGTTCCCTGCCAGGGATGACTCAGGTAACGATCCGTCTGTGATTTTACTCACGACTCACCGGGCAAAAGCCGCATACCACCCCGCCATACCCTGGTTGGCCAATCGCCAAACAAGTGATTAATCGGTCATAGCGCCCTCTGGTGGCGCTACCGGGGCAGCGGGCGCTCTCGTGCTCCCCCGGGGGACTAGCTGCCAAAAGTCCGCAATGGGACTGTCGTCCCGCACCCTCCGCGACGCCCTGCCTGCGCAGAGTCACGCATGTCACAGCCTTATCCACGGGCCTTGTTGGAGATCCTGCACTGTGCTGGAATTCCACGGACCGCCGCAGACGAGCCGGCGCGCAGGGGGCGCAGAGGGAGCGCCGCGCGGTGGTGACTTGAGGGTGCGCCGGTCACTCACGACCGTCAGGGGGGTCCTCCGGACCTTCCCGACTCGATACCGTTCCGCCGTTCGCGGGGGGACGCCTGGTCCAGAGGTTGCGACGCTAGTGCAGGGACGTTTCAAGAGGGATGACAGCGCTGTGGGGGACCCGGAGCTGCGTGGTGCGAGCGACCGCGGCTCCTCTCCTCAGCGCGCCCAGGAGAGCGGTGGCCGGGAGCAGGCCCTCGACACCGACGGAGGCATGCGTCCGAACGCGCAGCCGGACGGCGAGCCCGATGGGGGGAAGCCCAAGGGGCCCGTTTCGACGGGTTCCCGTCTCGCCCTGCGCAACTGGAGCATCAACACCCGTCTGGTCTCGCTGCTGGCGCTCCCGGTCGTGGCGGCCACCTCGCTGGGCGCGCTGCGCATCAACAGTTCGCTGACCGAGGTCGAGCAGCTCGACAGCATGAAGCTGCTCACCGACATGACCGAGCACGCCACCGAGCTGGCGGCGGCCCTCCAGGAGGAGCGGGACAACTCGGCCGGCCCGCTGACCGGCACCGGCAACCCCAAGGACGAGGCGGTCGTCGGGCCGCGCGAGGGGACCGACCAGGTCAAGGTGGCCTTCTTCGACGCGGCCGGCCAGATCGCCGACGCCGAGGACGACACGCTCTCCGGTGTCCGGGCGACGGTCACCGAGGTCAACCGACAGCTCAACAGGCTCAAGACCATCCGGGACCGGGCGTACGAGAACCCGAACAACGTCTCCCAGACGGTCAACGACTACAACCAGTTGATCGAGTCGCTGCTGAACCTGTCGCAGGACATGGCACAGGCCACCAGCAACCCGGAGATGATCAAGAGCACCCGCGCGCTGGCCGCGTTCTCCTCCGCCAAGGAGTACGCCTCCATGCAGCGCGCGATCATCAGCGCCGGTCTGGCCCACGAGGACGGCCCGAAACTCTCGGAGAACGACCACCTCTTCCTCCGGAGCGCCTGGGAGTCCGAGAGCGCCGCCCGCAAGCGCTTCACCGAGATCTACGGCGGTGGCGAGGCGGCCGAACTCACCAAGCCGCTCGACGAGGGCATCGTCAACATCACCTCGGCCGACCAGTACGCCGAGCGCGTGGTGAAGGACCCCGAGGGCATCTCGCGCGAGAACCGCTCGTACCTGGACTGGTTCGACCAGGACCGGGTCAAGATCGAGCAGATGAGCAAGATCGAGGAGTCCCTCCTCACCCAGATGGACGAAGAGGCACGCCGACTGCGGGCGAACGCCCAGCAGGCGGCCCTCGTCAACGGTGTCCTCGTCCTGCTCGTGCTCGGCATCTCGCTGGTCGGCGCGTTCGTCGTGGCCCGCTCCATGGTCCGCTCGCTGCGCCGGCTGCAGGACACCGCGCAGGAAGTGGCCCACCGCAGGCTGCCCGAGCTGGTCAAGCAGCTCTCCGAGGCGGACCCGCAGGACGTGGACACCTCCGTGAAGTCCGTCGGTGTGCACAGCCGGGACGAGATCGGCCGGGTGGCCGCGGCGTTCGACGACGTCCACCGCGAGGCGGTCCGGCTCGCCGCCGAGCAGGCGCTGCTGCGGGGGAACGTCAACGCGATGTTCACCAACCTCTCGCGCCGCAGCCAGGGTCTGATCCAGCGTCAGCTGTCGCTGATCTCCGAACTGGAGTCCCGCGAGGCCGACCCGGACCAGCTCTCCTCGCTGTTCAAGCTGGACCACCTGGCGACCCGTATGCGCCGCAACGGCGAGAACCTGCTGGTTCTCGCCGGTGAGGAACCCGGCCGCCGCTGGACGCGCCCGGTGCCGCTGGTGGACGTGCTGCGCGCCGCCGCGTCCGAGGTGGAGCAGTACGAGCGCATCGAGCTGAGCTCCGTGCCCACCACCGAGGTCGCCGGCCGGGTCGTCAACGACCTGGTGCACCTGCTGGCCGAGCTGCTGGAGAACGCCACCTCGTTCTCCTCCCCGCAGACCAAGGTCAAGGTCACCGGTCACGCCCTGCCCGACGGCCGGGTGCTGGTCGAGATCCACGACACCGGCATCGGGCTGTCGCCCGAGGACCTGGCCGCGATCAACGAGCGGCTGGCCAACCCGCCGACGGTCGACGTCTCGGTCTCCCGCCGCATGGGCCTGTTCGTGGTCGGCCGCCTCTCCCTGCGGCACGGCATCCGCATCCAGCTGCGTCCCTCCGACTCCGGCGGTACGACCGCGCTGGTCATGCTTCCGGTCGACGTCACCCAGCGCGACGGACAGCCGAAGAAGCCCGGTGCCGGCGCCGACAACGGTCAGGGCACCCCTCCGTCCGCCACGCTCCGGCGCGAGCCGCAGGGCGGCGGCGGAACCCAGTCCGGCACCAGCAGGCTCGGTGGGTTGCCCACCCGCAACCAGGTCCAGGGCGGCGGCTCCTCGCGTGCGGCCCTGCCGGGCGGTGGCGCCCCCGCGGGCGGCGGCTTCGGGGCTCCGCCCCGTCCCGCCGGGCAGCCCGGACAGCCCGGACAGTCCCCCCGGCACGGGGCGGGTGCCCCGACGGCGGGCGCGGGCGCGATGAACGCTTTCGGTTCCGAGGCGCGCCCCGAGCCTTCCGGGAACCGTTTCCCGCAGCGTGACGGCGGCCCGGCGGGCGAGCTGCCCCCCGGATCGGACGACCGGCGCCCGAGCTGGGCCGACGGACCGCGCGACCGGATGCCCGGTCCGCACCAGGTCTCCGACGCGCCGCGCGGTCACGAGGAGGCCGGGGCCACCGGGGAGTACGCCCGTCCCGACTGGGGCGGCGCGTACCAGCCGTCCGCCGGTCTTGAGGAGACGGCGCAGTTCCCGCGGCTGGAACCGAACGCCGGGCCGCAGGAGACCGGGCAGTTCCCGCGTCCGCAGGGTCCTCAGGAGACCGGGCAGTTCCCGCGTCCGCAGGGTCCTCAGGAGACCGGGCAGTTCCCGCGTCCGCAGGGTCCTCAGGAGACCGGGCAGTTCCCGCGCCCCCAGGCGCCCGCACCCCAGCCGACGGGGCAGTACACCCCCCAGCAGGGTTTCCCCGCCCCTCAGAGCGGTGCCGGTTACGAGCTGCCCGGCAGCTCGGCGGCCGCCGTCGGCTCGAGCGAGCGGACCCCGATCTTCGAGTCGGTCGAGAACAACTGGTTCAGCTCTCGGCGAGCCGCCCAGGAGGCCGCCTCCTCCGGGCCGGCCACGGGCGACTCCCGCTCCATGGGAGCGTCTCGGCCCCAGCCGGAGGCCGGAGGGCCCGCGCCGGCCGCTCCCGCATCCTCCGCACCGGCTCCGCAGCCGCCGCGCCGGGAGCCCGCCATCGGCGGCGAGCGCAACGGCGGCGCGGCTGCGGGCGGCTGGCAGGACAGTCCGAACGACGAGCGCTGGCGCCGCGCCGAGCAGCTCCGGCAGCCCGCCTCGGGCGGAGTCACCACTTCCGGGCTGCCGCGCCGTGTCCCGCGTGCCAATCTGGTCGCGGGTACCGCGCAGCAGCGGCAGACCGCGCCGGCCGGCCCGCAGGTCTCGCGGGCACCCGCCGACGTCCGCGGCCGGCTGACCAATCTCCGCCGGGGCATCCAGCAGGGTCGACAGGCCGGAAACGGCCAGGCCAGCGGCAGCCGCGGTACAGGCCCCACCTACCAGCAGGAGCGTTAGTTGAGTCCGATGAGCCAGGCGGCGCAGAATCTGAACTGGTTGATCACCAACTTCGTGGACAACACCCCGGGGGTGTCGCACACGGTGGTGGTCTCCGCCGACGGCCTCCTTCTGGCCATGTCCGAGGGGTTCCCGCGGGATCGTGCCGATCAGTTGGCGGCGGTCGCGTCGGGGCTGACCTCGCTGACCGCTGGTGCGTCGCGCATCTTCGAGGGGGGTGCGGTGAATCAGACGGTGGTGGAGATGGAGCGTGGGTTCCTCTTCATCATGTCGATCTCCGATGGTTCCTCGCTGGCGGTGCTGGCCCATCCGGACGCGGACATCGGTCTGGTGGGTTATGAGATGGCGCTGCTGGTGGATCGTGCGGGTACGGTGCTGACCCCGGACCTCCGTGCCGAACTGCAAGGCAGTCTTCTCAATTAGGCCCCGCTCCCCCCACACGAGCACTACAGTCCGCATCGCCGACCCCATGCCTCGCCCGGAGGAGCCATGACCCCGCCGCCCGCCTCACCCGGTCCGTACGGTGGCCTGAACGACATGCCGTACGGCGGCGAAGGCGACCAACCGCTGGTGCGGCCGTATGCCATGACCGGGGGCCGTACCCGACCGCGGTACCAGCTCGCCATCGAGGCACTGGTGAGCACCAGCGCCGATCCGGCACAGCTCATGGGGCTGCTGCCCGAGCACCAGCGGATCTGCCATCTGTGCCAGGAGGTCAAGTCGGTGGCGGAGATCTCCGCCCTGCTCGCCATACCTCTGGGGGTGGCACGGATTCTCGTCGCCGACCTGGCCGAGGCCGGAATGGTGGCGATCCATCAGCCGGGCAGCAGCAGCGAGCCCGGCGGCGCACCGGATGTGACACTGCTCGAAAGGGTGCTCAGTGGACTTCGCAAGCTCTAGCCCGCAGGCCGCCTACGGGGCTCCTGCATCACGTGCCACCACCTCCGCGAAGATCGTGGTGGCGGGCGGGTTCGGCGTGGGCAAGACGACCTTCGTGGGCGCCGTGTCGGAGATCAACCCGCTGCGTACCGAGGCCGTGATGACCGCCGCGTCGGCGGGGATCGACGACCTGACCCACACCGGAGGCAAGACCACCACGACGGTGGCGATGGACTTCGGCCGGATCACGCTGGACCAGGACCTGATCCTGTACCTGTTCGGCACCCCCGGGCAGGACCGGTTCTGGTTCATGTGGGACGACCTGGTGCGTGGTGCGATCGGCGCGGTGGTGCTGGTGGACACGAGGCGGCTGGCGGACTGCTTCCCGGCGGTGGACTACTTCGAGAACTCGGGTCTGCCGTTCGTGATCGCGCTCAACGGCTTCGACGGGCACCAGCCCTACACGCCGGACGAGGTGCGCGAGGCGCTGCAGATCGGTCCGGACGCGCCGATCATCACCACCGACGCCCGGCAGCGGGCGGAGGCCAAGAGCGCCCTGATCACCCTGGTCGAGCACGCCCTCCTGGCACGGCTGCGCTGACCTCGGGCGGTACGTCCCCTCGTCCCGCCGGACCGCGGACGGCGACGAGGCGTCATGGATCTGTGACCGGGACGGGCCGGGCCGTGTGCCCCGCCCGTCCCGGTCTTCATAACGTTTCGACAGAGAATTGGAGTACCGAGAACACGCGACGCGAGCGTGCCGCTCCCCAGAGCGCACGAACCACTGAAATCTTGTTGGCTTTTACGGCTTGTGTCCCTTTTGCTCGTTGGATTCCCTGGAGAGGGACCGCTGGATCAGGTGTTTGGAAAGCTTCTGCCGAGCGTGCTGAAATTCGCTGAACTGAGCAGTAGTTACTGTTTCATCGAAGACGATGGGCTGAAGCCGAGAGGTTTGGTCGAGTGAGGCGAAGCAGTTCGAGCTCCCCACCCCGGGAGCCGCGGGGCAACTTCACGCCGCCGCAACGCGACGCGGAGGCGCTCTCCGACCTGCCCGGAAACGGTGGGAGAACGAGCGGAGGACGCTTCGCGGCCCGCAACTGGCGGGTGGCCACCAAGCTGAACGCCATCCTGCTCATACCCGTGCTCGTGGCCCTGGTCTTCGGCGGTTTCCGGGTGCAGAGCTCCCTGGACACGCTGCGCGAGGCGGAAGAGGCCGAGCGCACCGCGGAACTGGTCCGGGCGGCCGCCACCTACGCCCACGCCCTGATCGACGAACGTGACCGCACCGCCGCGCCGCTCCTCCAGGGCAACACGCAGGATCCGGTCGTCAAGGAGGTGCGCGACGTCACCGACGCCGCGCGCGAGGAGTTCCACCGGCAGGTGGACCAGATGCCCGACCACCAGGGCCTCAGGCGCCGTCTCGCCGCCGTCCTCCAGGTCGAGCCGAAGCTGACCGAGTTGCGTGAGGCCGCCTACACCAGCCGCCTGGACGGAGTGGAGACGGAGGAGGGCTACGTCCAGATCCAGCACTCGCTGATGGAGTTCGCCAACGAACTGGGACTGGGCACCGGGAACATCACTTCCTACGGCCGTACCGTCTACGCCGTCTCGCTCGCCAAGGCGGCCGGGTCGCTCCAGCGCTCCATCGGCACCCATCTGCTGATCAAACCGGGGCCGGACGAGGACGACCTGCGGCGCCAGCTCACCGCCTTCGCCTCGTACGCCTACCTGGAGCGCATCGCCGTCGACGAGTACCGCAGCGGCGGTACCCCCGAGGACTGGGAGCGGCTCCAGGAGGAGATGGTCAAGGGCAACGAGGACAGCCGGCAGCGGCTCCAGGAGGCCGAGGAGGAGGCCGAGACCGCCGGCGAGTCCTTCGTCAGCCCGCCCACCGCCGACCGGATGGTCGAGGCCATCGCCTCCGGGGCGTCCCCCCGGGACCTGCGGGCCCAGGGCGTCACCGCCGAGAACTGGTACACGGTCGCCACCGGCGACTTCAACGCCTACCGCGCGGTGGAGAAGGAGCTCACCGACAAGGCGGTGGAGGAGACCCGGCAGATCGCGGCGGACGCCAAACGGGACGCCGTGATCAACTCCGTCGTCGTGCTGGCCGCCCTGCTGATCGCCTTCTTCGTCGCCGCGATGATGGCCCGCTCGATGAGCAACAACATGCGCCGGCTGCGTGCCGCCGCCTTCGACGTGGCCCAGCAGCGGCTGCCGATGCTGGTCGACCAGCTCTCCCGCACCGATCCGGGCAAGGTCGACACCAAGGTCCAGCCGATCCCGATCGACAGCCGCGACGAGATCGGCGAGGTCGCCAAGGCCTTCGACCAGGTCCACCGGGAGGCGGTCCGGCTCGCCGCCGAGCAGGCGCTGCTGCGGGGGAACGTCAACGCGATCTTCACCAACCTCTCGCGCCGGAACCAGGGCCTCATCGAGGGCCAGCTCTCCCTCATCACGGAACTGGAGAACAACGAGGCCGACCCGGACCAGCTGGAGAACCTCTTCAGGCTGGACCACCTGGCGACCCGTATGCGCCGCAACGGCGAGAACCTGCTGGTCCTCGCCGGCGAGGAGCCCGGCCGCCGCTGGAACCAGCCGGTGCCGCTGGTGGACGTGCTGCGCGCGGCCTCCTCCGAGGTGGAGGACTACGAGCGCATCGAGCTGGCCGGCCTCCCGGAGAGCGAGATCCACGGCGCGGTCGTCACCGACCTGGTGCACCTGCTGGCCGAGCTGCTGGAGAACGCCACCTCGTTCTCCTCCCCGCAGACCAAGGTCCGTGTCACCGCGACCCGGCTGCCCGACGGCCGGGTGATGATCGAGATACACGACAAGGGCATCGGTCTGACGCCCGAGGACTTCGCCGACATCAACCACAAGCTGGCCAATCCGCCGACCGTGGACGTCTCCGTCTCGCAGCGCATGGGCCTGTTCGTGGTGGGCCGTCTCGCCGCCCGGCACGGCATCCGCGTCCAGCTGCGTCCCTCCGGGGAGCAGGTGGGCACCACCTCCCTGGTGATGCTCCCGGAGGCGATCACGCACGGCGGCGGCGGTACGGAGGAGCCGGAGGAGGACTTCACCGTCTCCCGGATTGTCCCGGAGCAGCCGCAGATCGCCGCCGACTCCGGCCACGGGGAGCGGCGGGAGCTGTCGGCCGCCGATCTGGGCTTCGACGACTCCCGCTACGGTGCCCCGGCCGGACCGCAGGGCGGCCCGAACCCGCTGGACCCGGTGAGCCGGTCGCTGCTGCGCGAGGAGCGCCGGGCGGCTCTGGAGCCCCAGCAGGAGGGCTACGCCCCGGAGGAGGACCGGTACGGGACGGAGCGGCAGGAGCGGGCCCCGCAGGAGGCGGGACAGCAGTACGAGGTGCCGCGGCAGCCCTCCTACGAGACCGCGCAGCAGGCTCCCTACGGCTCCGCCCAGCAGGAGCACGGCCAGTACGAGCAGTACGGCGCCCAGGAGGCGCAGGCCGGACTCCCGCCGGACGCCCTCTACCCGCAGTCCTCCCCGGCCCCGTCCCCGTACGTCCAGGAGGCCCCGTACGGCCGGGAGACGGCTGCGTACGAGGAGTACGGCCAGGAGTACGGCGCCGGGCAGCCCGGCGGGCAGGAGTACCCGGCGCCGCAGGACTACCAGGCCGGGTACCAGCCGCAGGAGTACCGGCCGGACTACGGGGCCGGTTACGCCGGCAACCCCTACGACCTCGGGCAGCACGCCGGGCAGGAAGCGGAAACGGAATCCGCACCCGGCGCTCCCGAAGACGGCGGGGAAAGCGTAGGCTTCGAGCAACCGGGTCAGCCTTCGGGTGAAACGCAGTCGCTGACCGATGCGGGACTGCCGCGTCGCGAACCGAGGCGGCCGCTCGGAGACACCCCGGTTCCGCAGTACCAGCCACAAGCGGAATCACCGGAGGTGCCACGGCAGGAGGATCGTTCCGACGACTCCGCATGGCGCACGGCGAACGACGAGCGCTGGCAGCGGGCGGAGCGGCTCCGCGACCCCATGGCCGGCGGAGTCACCCCTTCCGGCCTGCCCCGCCGCGTACCCAAGGCCAACCTGGTCGCGGGTGCCGCGGAACCGGAACAGGCACCCCAGGGCGGCCCCCAGGTCTCCCGTGCCCCGGAGGACGTCCGCGGCAGGTTGAGCAACCTGCACCGCGGCGTCCGGCGGGGACGCACCGCGGGCGGCCCGGGGACCACCCAGAATGACCGACCGGGCTTCGGGCCCGGCAGCACCTATGATCAGGAGCGTTAGTGTGAGCCCGATGAGCCAGGCGGCGCAGAACCTGAACTGGTTGATCACCAACTTCGTGGACAACACCCCAGGGGTGTCGCACACGGTGGTGGTCTCCGCCGACGGCCTCCTTCTGGCCATGTCCGAGGGGTTCCCGCGGGATCGTGCCGATCAGTTGGCGGCGGTCGCGTCGGGGCTGACCTCGCTGACCGCTGGTGCGTCGCGCATCTTCGAGGGGGGTGCGGTGAATCAGACGGTGGTGGAGATGGAGCGTGGGTTCCTCTTCATCATGTCGATCTCCGATGGTTCCTCGCTGGCGGTGCTGGCCCATCCGGACGCGGACATCGGTCTGGTGGGTTATGAGATGGCGCTGCTGGTGGATCGTGCGGGTACGGTGCTGACCCCGGACCTCCGTGCCGAACTGCAAGGCAGCCTTCTCAACTAGCAAACACTTCGTGCGCATCGTGTCCCCGCGCCGCTAGGGTGCGGGGACACGGTGGGTCCCGAGGTTCCCGAAGCGGCGGCCCCATGATGTCCGGCAGTGGAGGAGGAGACGTGGCAACGCCCCCTGGCAGCCCTTATGGCGGTGAGTACCACTCTCAGCAGCCGCAGCACGACCCCTCTGTGAAGCGATTCAACTTCCCCTCGGCGCCGAGTCACCAGCGGCAGGCGTCCCCTCCGTCCCAGCAGCCCCCGCCGCAGCCTCCGCAACCGCCGCGTTACCCACGGCAAACGGAACAGCAGCCCCCGCCACCACCCCCGCCGCCGCGGTCCCGCCGCGCTCCGGCCGCGCCGCCCGCCCGCGGCGAGTCGGCGCCGCTGGTGCGGCCGTACGCCATGACCGGGGGCCGTACCCGACCGCGGTACCAGCTCGCCATCGAGGCACTGGTGCACACCACCGCACGCTCCGCCCAGCTCCAGGGCCAGCTGCCCGAGCACCAGCGGATCTGCCAACTGTGCTATGAGATCAAGTCGGTGGCGGAGATCTCGGCACTTCTCTCCATTCCCCTGGGCGTCGCCCGTATCCTCGTCGCCGACCTGGCCGAGGCCGGACTCGTCGCCATCCACCAGCCCGGCGGCACCGAGTCCGCCGGCGGCCAGCCAGATGTGACACTGCTCGAAAGGGTGCTCAGTGGACTTCGCAAGCTCTAGCGGTGCAACCCGCTCCACCACCTCCGCGAAGATCGTGGTGGCGGGCGGGTTCGGCGTGGGCAAGACGACCTTCGTGGGCGCCGTGTCGGAGATCAACCCGCTGCGTACCGAGGCCGTGATGACCGCCGCGTCGGCGGGGATCGACGACCTGACCCACACCGCGGACAAGACCACCACGACGGTGGCGATGGACTTCGGCCGGATCACGCTGGACCAGGACCTGATCCTGTACCTGTTCGGCACCCCCGGGCAGGACCGGTTCTGGTTCATGTGGGACGACCTGGTGCGCGGTGCGATCGGCGCGGTGGTGCTGGTGGACACGAGGCGACTGGCGGACTGCTTCCCGGCGGTGGACTACTTCGAGAACTCGGGTCTGCCGTTCGTGATCGCGCTCAACGGCTTCGACGGGCACCAGCCCTACAACCCCGACGAGGTGCGCGAGGCGCTGCAGATCGGTCCGGACGCGCCGATCATCACCACCGACGCCCGGCAGCGGGCGGAGGCCAAGAGCGCCCTGATCACCCTGGTCGAGCACGCCCTCATGGCACGGCTGCGCTGACCTCGGACGGCCCGCCCGCGTACGGCCGCACCGGTGGCCCTCCGCCCCGGCGCGCACGGCAAGGCCCCCCGCACTCCCGGTGTGCGGGGGCTTACCCTTGAGTGTCAACTCCCACCCGTGAGCAACGAGGGGCAGCACCACCCGTGCGCATCGCCAGATTCTCCGTCGACGGCAACGTCGCGTTCGGAGTCGTGGAAGGGGACGACCAGGCCGGCGGCGACCTCGTCCTCGACATCATCAAGGGCCACCCCTTCGCCGAGTTCGAGCGCTCGGGTCGGCGCGTCCCGGTGGACAAGGTCCGGCTGCTGCCGCCCGTACTGCCCAACAAGGTGGTGGCGGTCGGCCGGAACTACGCCGAGCACGCCGCGGAACTGGGCAACGAGGTCCCCGATGTCCCGGTCACCTTCTTCAAGCCCTCCACCTCGGTGGTCGGCCCCGGCGACCCCATCGTCCACCCGGCCTTCTCCCGCGAGCTGCACCACGAGGCCGAGCTCGCCGTGGTGATCGGCCGGATGTGCAGCCAGGTGCCCCGGGAACGGGTGGCGGACGTCATCCTGGGCTACACCTGCGCCAACGACGTCACCGCCCGCGACGTCCAGCGCGCCGAGGACCAGTGGGCCCGGGCCAAGGGCTTCGACAGCTCCTGCCCGCTGGGGCCGTGGATCGTCACCGACGTCGACCCCGCGGACCTGGCGATCATGTGCACCGTCAACGGGGAGCAGCGGCAGCTGGGCCGCACCGGCCAGATGGTGCGCTCCGTCGAGGACCTGGTGGTCCACATCACCGAGGCCATGACACTGCTCCCCGGCGACGTCGTCCTCACCGGCACCCCGGCGGGGGTCGGCCCCCTCACCGTCGGCGACGAGGTCGCCGTCACCATCGAAGGCATCGGCACTCTCACCAACAAGGTGATCAAGCGTGGCTAGCGCATCTGACGTACGCGTACGGTTCTGTCCCTCGCCGACCGGCAACCCGCATGTGGGCCTGGTCCGCACCGCCCTGTTCAACTGGGCGTTCGCCCGGCACCACGGCGGCACCTTCGTCTTCCGGATCGAGGACACCGACGCCGCCCGCGACTCCGAGGAGTCCTACGAGCAGCTGCTGGACTCGATGCGCTGGCTGGGGCTGACCTGGGACGAGGGCCCGGAGCCGTTCGACGGTGCCTCCGGCGCGGGGGGCGGCCCGTACGCCCCGTACCGCCAGTCGCAGCGGATGGAGGTCTACGCCGACGTGGCGCGCCGGCTGGAGGAGGCAGGCCACGCCTACCGCTGCTACTGCACCGCCGAGGAACTGGAGGAGCGCCGCGAGGCCGCCCGCGCGGCCGGCCGGCCCTCCGGCTACGACGGGAAGTGCCGCACCCTCACCGGGGAGCAGCTCGCCGCGTACCGGGCCGAGGAGCGCCCCTCGATCGTCCGCTTCCGGATGCCGGACGAGCCGATCACCTTCACCGACCTGGTGCGCGGCGAGCTGACCTTCGCCCCGGAGAACGTCCCCGACTACGGCATCGTCCGGGCCAACGGAGCTCCGTTGTACACGCTGGTCAACCCGGTCGACGACGCGCTGATGCGGATCACCCACGTGCTGCGCGGCGAGGACCTGCTCTCCTCCACTCCCCGGCAGATCGCCCTGTACCGTGCACTGGCCGAGATCGGGGTGGGCGACGGGACGGTCCCGGAGTTCGGGCACCTGCCGTATGTGATGGGGGAGGGCAACAAGAAGCTCTCCAAACGGGACCCGCAGGCCTCGCTCAACCTCTACCGCGAGCGGGGCTTCCTCCCCGAGGGCCTGCTCAACTACCTGGCCCTGCTGGGCTGGTCGATCGCCGAGGACCGGGACGTCTTCTCGCTGGACGAGATGGTCGCCGCCTTCGAGATCGGGAGCGTCAACGCCAACCCGGCGCGCTTCGACCTCAAGAAGTGCGAGGCGATCAACGCCACGCACATCCGCGAGCTGGACACCAAGGACTTCGTCGCCCGCTGCGAGCCCTGGCTGACCGCGCCGCACGCCCCGTGGCGGCCGGATGACTTCGACCGGGCGGCCTTCGAGGCACTCGCTCCGCTGGCCCAGACCCGGCTGACCGTCCTGTCCGAGATCACCGCCAACGTCGACTTCCTCTTCCTGCCGGAGCCGGTGTGGGACGAGGCGTCCTGGAACAAGGCGATGAAGCCGGGCGCGGACGCCCTGCTGCGCACCGCGCGCGCGAAACTCGCCGAGGCCGCCTGGAACGCCGAGGCGCTCAAGGAGGCCGTCCTGGCGGCGGGGGAGGAGCACGGCCTGAAGCTGGGCAAGGCACAGGCCCCGGTTCGGGTGGCGGTCACCGGCCGCACCGTCGGCCTGCCGCTCTTCGAGTCCCTGGAGGTCCTGGGCCGCGAGCGCACCCTGGCCCGGGTGGACGCCGCCCTGGAGAGGTCGGCGGTGCGCACGGGGGACGCCTGAGCGTCCCGCGGCGGGCCCGCGGCGCCGCGGCCGCCGTACCGGCCGGGAGTTCCGGGGAAGCCCGGGAAGGGGTGCCCGGCCGGTACGTTCGCCGGCTGGGCACCCCGCGGTTCCCCGGCGGGAACTCGTTTTGGAGCACGGACCACGATCAGGTAGTGTTCTTCCTGTCGCCGAGCGGGGCGGGCGGAAAGCCAGGCCCTCGCAGAGCGGCCACCCGGACAAAACCCCAGTGAAGGGGTTGAGTTTTGGTGGGGTATGGTGTAATTGGCAGCACGAGTGATTCTGGTTCACTTAGTCTAGGTTCGAGTCCTGGTACCCCAGCGTGATCTTCCCAGCGAGATCCCACGCCCCCGTTGTGTAGCGGCCTAGCACGCCGCCCTCTCAAGGCGGTAGCGCCGGTTCGAATCCGGTCGGGGGTACTCGGTCCCTCGGGACCGAAGCTGGGGCCCCCGTTGTGTAGCGGCCTAGCACGCCGCCCTCTCAAGGCGGTAGCGCCGGTTCGAATCCGGTCGGGGGTACGGGAAAGACGGTAGGGGCCCTCCGCTCAGGCGGAGGGCCCCTACCGCGTTCTGCTGCCGCTGCCGCGTTCTGCCGTCGTCCGCGGTGTCCGCCGGGGTCCGCACGACGCTGTGCGGACCGGGCGGCGGGTGGCCGGGACCGGTCAGGTGCCGCGGCGCAGCGCCTCGGTCAGCCGGTTGGCGGCCTCCACGATCGCCTGGGCGTGCATCCGGCCCGGGTGGCGGGTCAGGCGCTCGATCGGCCCGGAGACCGACACGGCCGCCACCACGCGGTTGGAGGGGCCGCGTACGGGGGCGGAGACGGAGGCGACACCGGGTTCGCGCTCGCCGATGGACTGGGCCCAGCCGCGCCGCCGTACGCCCGACAGGGCCGTCGCCGTGAAGCGGGCGCCCTGCAGACCGCGGTGCAGCCGCTCGGGCTCCTCCCAGGCCATCAGGATCTGGGCGGCCGAGCCCGCCTTCATCGGCAGCGTGGAACCGACCGGCACGGTGTCCCGCAGTCCGGACAGCCGCTCCGCCGCTGCCACACAGATGCGCAGGTCTCCCTGACGGCGGTAGAGCTGGGCGCTCTCCCCGGTCACATCGCGCAGGTGGGTGAGGATCGGGCCGGCCGAGGCGAGCAGCCGGTCCTCGCCCGCCGCGGCGGCGAGCTCGGCCAGCCGCGGGCCCAGGATGAACCGGCCCTGCATGTCACGGGCCACGAAGCGGTGGTGTTCGAGCGCCACCGCGAGCCGGTGCGCCGTGGGGCGCGCGAGCCCGGTCGCTCCGACCAGTCCGGCGAGGGTGGCCGGACCGGACTCCAGAGCGCTCAAGACCAGAGCCGCTTTGTCGAGTACGCCGACGCCGCTAGAGTTGTCCATGCAACGATACTCGCGTCTCACATTACGAAACGCAAGTTCAATTCTCCCCGTCAGCCGCCAAGCTTGGGTGACAGTCGCCACCCCGGCTCACCCGGAGAGGGCGGCATGGACGTCGAGACGTGGCCGGCGGTGCTGCCGGCCGGAGGGAAAGCGATGGGACGGACACTCGCGGAGAAGGTCTGGGACGACCACGTCGTCCGGCGCGCGGAAGGCGAGCCCGACCTCCTCTACATCGATCTGCACCTGCTGCACGAGGTGACCAGCCCGCAGGCGTTCGACGGGCTGCGCAAGAGCGGACGCCGGGTGCGGCGGACCGACCTCACCATCGCCACCGAGGACCACAACACCCCCACCCTCGACATCGACAAGCCCATCGCCGACCCCGTCTCCCGCACCCAGCTGGAGACGCTGCGCAAGAACTGCGCGGAGTTCGGGGTGCGGCTGCACCCGCTGGGCGACGTCGAGCAGGGTGTCGTCCACGTGGTGGGACCGCAGCTGGGGCTGACCCAGCCGGGCATGACGGTGGTCTGCGGCGACAGCCACACCTCCACGCACGGTGCCTTCGGCGCGCTGGCGTTCGGCATCGGCACCAGCCAGGTCGAGCACGTCCTGGCCACCCAGACCCTGCCGATGGCACCTTTCCGGACCATGGCGATCACGGTCGAGGGCGAGCTGCCCGAGGGGGTGACCGCCAAGGACCTGATCCTGGCGATCATCGCGCGGATCGGCACCGGCGGCGGCCAGGGCTATGTCATCGAGTACCGGGGCCCGGCCATCGAGAAGCTGTCGATGGAGGCGCGGATGACCATCTGCAACATGTCCATCGAGGCCGGCGCCCGGGCCGGGATGATCGCTCCGGACGAGACCACCTTCGCGTATCTCAAGGGCCGCGACCACGCGCCCGAGGGCGCCGACTGGGACGCCGCCGTGGAGTACTGGCGGACCCTGCGCACCGACGACGACGCGGTCTTCGACCACGAGGTCGTCATCGACGCCGCCGAACTGGCGCCGTTCGTCACCTGGGGCACCAACCCCGGCCAGGGCGCGCCGCTGAGCGAGACGGTGCCGGACCCGGCGTCCATCGCCGACCCCAGCGAGAGGCTGGCCGCCGTCAAGGCGCTGGAGTACATGGGCCTTGAGGCCGGGAAGCCGCTGCGCGAGATCGCGGTGGACACCGTCTTCGTCGGCTCCTGCACCAACGGCCGCATCGAGGACCTGCGCTCGGCCGCCGCCGTCCTGGCGGGCCGGAAGGTCGCCGACGGGGTACGCATGCTGGTCGTGCCCGGCTCGGTACGGGTCGCCCTGCAGGCCGTGGAGGAGGGGCTGGACAAGGTGTTCACCGCCGCCGGCGCCGAATGGCGGCACGCGGGCTGTTCGATGTGCCTGGGCATGAACCCCGACCAGCTCAAGCCGGGGGAGCGCGCCGCGTCCACCTCCAACCGCAACTTCGAGGGCAGGCAGGGCAAGGGCGGCCGCACCCATCTGGTCTCCCCGCAGGTCGCCGCCGCCACCGCGGTGCTGGGCCATCTGGCCTCGCCCGCCGATCTGTCCGACGTACGCGAGCCCGCGGGAGTCTGAGAACCACGCCATGGAAGCCTTCACCACACACACCGGCCGGGCCGTTCCGCTGCGCCGCAGCAACGTCGACACCGACCAGATCATCCCCGCGCACTGGCTGAAGAAGGTCACCCGCGACGGTTTCGAGGACGGGCTGTTCGAGGCCTGGCGCAAGGACCCCGAGTTCGTGCTCAACCGGCCCGAGCGGCAGGGCGCCACCGTGCTGGTGGCCGGCCCGGACTTCGGCACCGGCTCCTCCCGTGAACACGCCGTCTGGGCGCTGCAGAACTACGGCTTCAAGGCGGTGATCTCCGCCCGCTTCGCCGACATCTTCCGCGGCAACTCGCTCAAGAACGGCCTGCTGACGGTCGTCCTGCCGCAGGAGAGCGTGGACGCGCTGTGGGAGCTGACCGAGGCCGACCCGGCGGTCGAGATCACCGTGGACCTCGTCGGCCGCAAGGTCACCGCACCCGGCCTGGAGGCCGCCTTCGAGCTGGACGAGAACGCCCGCTGGCGGCTGCTGGAAGGGCTGGACGACATCAGCATCACGCTGCGGCACGAGGACGGCATCGCCGCGTACGAGGCGAAGCGGCCCGCCTACAAGCCGCGGACCCTCACGGCCTGACCGGTCCCGGTGCCCGGCCTCGCGGCCGGGCACCGGCGGGCCGTCCCGCGACGCCCCGGAGCGCCCCCGGCAGCCCTGCCGGGGGCGCTCCCGTGTGCGCGGACCCGGGCGGAGCCGCGAAGTCGCCGGTGGCGGCGCGGAGTCGGGGCACCCGTACCCGCCGCCCCACCGGTGAACCGGGTCCGCGGGCACGACAACTCGCCCCCAATGGCACAATCAAGGCATGGAACGCGACGGTCAACTGCCGCTCCACCAGCTCGTCGCCGCCCGGCTGAAGGAGGCGCACACCGCGGTGCGCACGCTGCGGGTCCCCGAGGACGTACGGGTGGGACTCGCCCGGCGGCTTCTCGTCATCACGGCCGCCGCCCGGCACGATCCGGCAGGCGCGGCACGGCGTCTGGAGCGTCTGGTGGCGGATCTCGACGCGGGTGCGCCCTCCCGGCGCGGGGAAGACCCGCGCGCGGACGGAAGCGTGTGACAGCCGATTCTGTTGCGACACAAGGGTGATTCGCCCGTTTCTGGTTTGATTTGCGGTAAATATCAGCCTAGCGTGCGAAAAAGCTTGGACAGATTCGTTCTGGCAATGCCTCCGAAGGGGAAGACGTGAACAAGGCGCAGCTCGTTGAAGCAATTGCCGACAAGCTCGGCGGACGCCAGCAGGCCGCCGACGCGGTCGACATCGTGCTGGACGCGATCGTCCGCGCGGTCGTCGCCGGTGACCGGGTCTCGGTCACCGGCTTCGGCTCTTTCGAGAAGGTGGAGCGGCCGGCTCGCTACGCCCGCAATCCCCAGACCGGCGAGCGCGTCAGGGTCAAGAAGACCTCCGTTCCCCGCTTCCGGGCCGGTCAGGGCTTCAAGGACCTGGTCAGCGGGGCGAAGAAGCTCCCCAAGAACGACGTGGCCGTGAAGAAGGCGCCCAAGGGCAGCCTCTCGGGCGGCACCGCCACCCGCAAGGCGACCGCCAAGAAGGCCGCCGCCAAGAAGGCGGCTCCGGCGAAGCGGGCCGCGGCCAAGAAGGCCGCCCCGGTGAAGAAGTCCACCACCACCGCCGCCACCACGAAGAAGGCGGCGGCGAAGAAGTCCACCACGAAGAAGGCGGCGGCGAAGAAGTCCACCGCCAAGAAGGCCCCGGCGAAGAAGTCCACCGCCAAGAAGGCCCCCGCCCGCCGGAACCCGGCGCGCAAGACCACTGCCAAGCGGGCCGCCGCCCGCCGGAAGTGAGGCGTACCCGTCCGACCGCGCCGGGCCGGGCTCCCGGAGAGCCCGGCCCGCGGCCCGTCCGGACCCCGGACCGGTGGGTCCGGAACGGCTAGGCTCGTGGCCATGCAGGCCACCGCGTACACCTACGACCCCGAGACCCGCAGCGGCAGTGTGCTCCTCGACGACGGCACGCCCCTCCCCTTCGACACCGCCGCCTTCGACGCGGGCGGTCTGCGGCTGCTGCGCCCGGGCCAGCGGGTGCGGATCGAGGTGGCCGCCGGGACCGGCACCGGTGACGGGGCGGCGGAGCGGCGGATCACGCTGGTGACACTGCAGACGTTCTGAGGGTGTGCGGGCCCACCCCCAGCACCAGCGCCGCGGCCAGGTCCGCGCCGGTGTCCACGTCCCGCCGTACGCTCTCCACCCCGGGCAGGACGATCTCCACCGCGCCGGACCGCAGATGACGTACCCGCGAGGGGCCGCCGAAGGCCGGTGCCAGCGCGGTGCCGCCGACCGCGGTGAGCACGGTGGTGCCGACTCCGGCGGCGTCGGCCAGGAAGGCCCGCGGATGCTCCCGCGCCGCGGCGAGCACCCGGGTCAGCTCGTCCGGCCGCAGCGCGGGGAGGTCCGCGTTCAGCGCGGCCAGCGCGGCGTCCGGGCACCGCGCCCGTACGGCTGCCTCGCCGTGCTCCAGCGCGGCGTTCAGCCCCGCGCCCGGCACGTCCGGCACGATCCGGGCTCCCAGCGGGGCCAGTTCCGCCCCCGCCCGCGGGTCGTCGGTGACCACCACCACACCCGACACCGCCGGACAGGCCACCGCGGCGGCCACCGTGTCCTGGGCGAAGGCCAGCGCCAGCCGGGGCCGCAACCGGTCACCGGCCGCCGCGGCGAGCCTGCTCTTCGCCCGGGCCAGGGGCTTGAGGGGCACGAGCAGCGTCCAGCCGGGCACGTTCCCCGGCCCACCGCCGCCGCCGTACCGTTCCGTCTCCGTCATCGGTCCCCGTTCCCGGTGTCCTCGGTGTTCCCGGTGCTCTCGGCCTTCCGTCCCCGCTCCTCGTTCCCCGTCGTCCTCCGTTTCCCGAACACCGCCGGAGCCGTCCGCCGCCGCCGGGGTTACGGTGTGCTCGACAGGGTGACGGCCCGGGGCGACACTTGTGCGGTTGTTCCCGGCGGCGCGTGCGCCGCAGCAGGCAAGAGGAGATGGTGTCCGGGTGTCCCGCCGCAGAATCGGCTTCTGGTACCGCTTGGCCGCGGCTTTGGTGAAACCGCCCCTGGTGGTGCTGTTCAAGCGGGACTGGCGTGGAATGGAGCATATTCCGGCCGAGGGGGGATTCATCACCGCGGTGAATCACAACTCCTATCTCGACCCGCTCTCCTACGCCCACTTCCAGTACAACACCGGACGCGTCCCCCGGTTCCTGGCCAAGGAGTCCCTTTTCCGGGGCGGATTCGTGGGCCGGGTGATGCGCGGCACCGGCCAGATCCCCGTCTACCGGGACACCGCCGACGCCGCGGCCGCCTTCCGGGCCGCCGTCGAGGCGATCAACAAGGGCGAGTGCGTGGCCTTCTACCCGGAGGGCACCCTCACCCGCGACCCCGCCCTGTGGCCGATGGAGGGCAAGACCGGTGCCGCCCGTGTCGCCCTGCTCACCAAGGCGCCCGTCGTCCCCGTCGCCCAGTGGGGGGCCCACGAGGCCGTGCCGCCGTACGCCAGGCGGAAGCGGATCCGGCTCTTCCCCCGCAAGACCCTCAGGGTGCTGGCCGGACCGCCCGTCGACCTGTCGCGGTTCCACGGCCGGGAGCCCACCGCGGAACTGCTGGGCGAGGCCACCGGCGTCATCATGGACGCCATCACGGAACAGCTGGCCGAACTGCGCGGCGAACCGGCGCCCCTCCGGCGCTGGGACCGCCGCACGGCGCTCGCCGGGGACCGGCACGGGGCCGCCGGGCGGACGGGCGGGGGGAACACCGCGGGAAACACCGGCACGACCGGCGGGAAGACCGCCGCCGGGAACGACACGGCCGCCGGCCCCGCGGTCGCCGAGGGAGAGAGCGCGTGACGCGAGTCGCCGTCTACGGCACCGGATCCTGGGGCACCGCCTTCGCGATGGTGCTCGCCGACGCGGGCTGCGAGGTGACCCTGTGGGGCCGCCGCGCGGAACTGGCCGAGGCGGTCAACACCACGCGCACCAACCCCGACTACCTGCCGGACGTCACCCTCCCCGACACCGTCCGCGCCACCACCGACCCCGCCGAGGCGGCCGACGGCGCCCGGTTCGCGGTGCTGGCCGTACCCTCCCAGACCCTGCGCGGCAACCTCTCCCGGTGGGCGCCGCTGCTGCCGCCCGACACCGTCCTCGTCTCCCTGATGAAAGGCGTCGAACTCGGTACCGCCAAGCGGATGAGCGAGGTCATCGGGGAGGTCGCCGGGGCCGGCCCGGACCGGATCGCGGTGCTGTCCGGCCCCAACCTCGCCCGGGAGATCGCCGAGCGGCAGCCGGCCGCCAGTGTCGTCGCCTGCCGCGACGAGGAGGTGGCCCGGCGGCTGCAGACCGCCTGCCACACCCCGTACTTCCGCCCGTACACCAACACCGACGTCGTCGGCTGCGAGCTGGGCGGAGCCGTGAAGAACGTCATCGCGCTGGCCGTCGGCATCGCCGACGGCATGGGCCTGGGCGACAACGCCAAGGCCTCGCTGATCACCCGGGGTCTGGCCGAGACCACCCGGCTCGGACTGGCCATGGGCGCCGACGCGCACACCTTCGCCGGGCTGGCGGGCCTGGGCGACCTGGTCGCCACCTGCTCCTCGCCGCTGTCGCGCAACCACACCTTCGGCACCAACCTCGGGAAGGGCATGACCCTTCAGGAGACCATCGCGGTCACCCGGCAGACCGCCGAGGGCGTCAAGTCCTGCGAGTCCGTACTGGCGCTGGCCCGGCGGCACGGCGTCGACATGCCCATCACCGAGACCGTCGTCGGCATCGTCCACGAGGGCAAGCCGCCGCTGGTCGCCCTGAAGGAACTGATGTCGCGCAGCGCCAAGCCCGAGCGCCGCTGACCGCCCCGACACCACCGCGTTAGGTAGTCTCAGCCGGATATGAGCAGCCAGTCCTCTCCCCAGAACCCCCGGCGGCCGCGCGTCGCCGTCGTCTTCGGCGGCCGCAGCTCGGAGCACGCGATCTCCGTGGTCACCGCGGGCGCCGTCCTGCGGGCCATCGACCGCACCGCGTACGACGTCCTGCCCATCGGCATCACCGCGGACGGCCGCTGGGCACTGACCGCCGACGAACCCGACCGGATGGCGATCTCCGGCCGCGAGCTGCCCAGCGTGGAGCAGCTCGCCGAGTCCGACACCGGATCGGTCCTGCTGCCCGTCGAGCCGGCCAGCCGGGAGGTGGTCTACACCGAGCCCGGCTCGGTGCCCAAGGCACTCGGCGAGGTCGATGTCGTCTTCCCGGTGCTGCACGGCCCGTACGGCGAGGACGGCACGCTCCAGGGACTGCTGGAACTCGCCGGAGTGCCCTACGTCGGCTCGGGTGTGCTCGCCTCGGCGGTCGGCATGGACAAGGAGTACATGAAGCGGGTCTTCACCTCCTTCGGCCTGCCCGTCGGCCCGTACACGGTGATCCGGCCGCGCGAGTGGGAACGGGACGAGGCGGCGGTCCGCGGACGGATCGCGGACTTCGCGGACGAGCACGGCTGGCCGGTCTTCGTGAAGCCCGCCCGGGCCGGTTCCTCCATGGGCATCACCAAGGTCGGCGACCTCTCCGGACTGGACGAGGCGATCACCGAGGCCCGCCGGCACGACCCCAAGGTCATCGTGGAGTCGCTGCTGCGCGGCCGTGAGATCGAGTGCGGGGTCCTGGAGTTCGAGGACGGGCCGCGCGCCAGCCTCCCCGCCGAGATCCCGCCGGCCGGTGCTCACGACTTCTACGACTTCGAGGCCAAGTACATCGACTCCGCCGAGGGCATCGTGCCCGCCCCGCTGACCGGCGAGCAGACCGGCCGGGTGCAGGCGCTGGCGGTGCGCGCCTTCGAGGCGGTCTCCTGCGAGGGACTGGTCCGCGCGGACTTCTTCCTGACGGAGGACGGCGAGTTCGTCATCAACGAGATCAACACGATGCCCGGCTTCACCCCCATCTCCATGTACCCGCGCATGTGGGAGGCGAGCGGTGTCGGCTACTCCGAACTGGTCGACCGGCTCATCCGGGCCGCGCTGAACCGCTCGACCGGACTGCGCTGAGCGGGCCGGCACCGACGGCGGCCGCCGTCGGTGCCGGCCGCCGTCACAGCGGCTGTTCGGGGACCGCGCTCCGCACCGCGTCCGCGAGATCGACCAGGGCGTTGACCTCGGGCCGGTACGCGTCGGGCACCGTCACCCGCACGAAGGCCGTACGGCCCGTGGTGGTGAACCGGTAGCCGCCGTCCTGTTTCTCCAGCAGCCAGGAGACGCCGTCGACCTCCACCGCCTCGGCGGTCGGGTTGTAGTGTTCACTGCCGGGTGTGAGCACCTCGGGCCGCGGCACCCCGCAGCCCAGCTCGATCGCGGGATCACCCCACACGGCGGCGTACCGCGTACCGGGCGTGAGCGTGACCCGCCGCTGCCCGTCCACCCGTTCCGGCAGCGCGTCGTACAGCGCGCGGCAGGCCGCCGCGGCCGGGCCGGTGGGCGTCGGCACGGACGGACGGGGGGCGTCCCCGGCGGACGTACAGCCGGCCACCGTGACGAACGCGGCTGCCGCGGCGCTCAGTGAGATGGCGGCCCTGGCCTTGACCTTGGCGGCCGACGCCGCGGACAGCGGGAGACACCGGCGGGGCGAGAAGCTCACCGGACGAGCATACGAGGGGTTACAGATGCACGACCGGGCAGGTCAGGGTCCGCGTGATGCCCTCCACCCGCTGGATCCGGGCCACCACCATACGGCCCAGGTCGTCCACGGTGTCGGCCCGCGCGCGCACGATCACGTCGTAGGGCCCGGTCACGTCCTCGGCCTGGATCACCCCCGGAATCCCGCCGACCGTCTCGGCGACGGTCGACGCCTTGCCGACCTCCGTCTGGATCAGGATGTACGCCTGTACCACGGAACCTCCAGGGCGGCTACGAGGATCATGGGGGAAGAAGGGACGCCACGGTACCGCGTGGCCGATGCCACCGGGGAGACCCGCACCGCGGACGGGCGCGGCGGGCCCGTGGGGCGGTGGACCGGCGGGCCGGCCGCGGCGGTACCGTTCGAGCGCACTGACGAAGGGGCACGACGATGCTGAGCTCTCCCGGTGGGCACCCTCTCCCCCGATTCTCCTCCTCGGACGCCCCCAGGACCCCCGGCCGGACCGTGGGGGAGCTCGGGGAGTTCGGACTGATCCGGGAACTCACCGCGAGGATCACCCCCACCCCGGCCGTACGGATCGGCCCGGGTGACGACGCGGCCGTGGTCGCCGCCCCCGACCGGCGTGTCGTGGCCAGCACGGACCTGCTGCTGGAGGGCCGGCACTTCCGGCGCGACTGGTCCACCGCCTACGACGTCGGCCGCAAGGCGGCGGCGCAGAACCTGGCCGACATCGCGGCCATGGGAGCCGAGCCCACCGCACTGCTGCTCGGTCTGGTCGTCCCCGCCGAACTGCCGGCCACCTGGCCCACCGAGCTGATGGACGGGCTGCACGACGAGTGCCGGGTGGCGGGCGCGGCCGTGGTCGGCGGCGATCTGGTGCGCGGTGACACCATCACCGTGGCGATCACCGCGCTGGGGGACCTGCAGGGCCGCGAGCCGGTCACCCGCGGCGGCGCCCGGCCCGGTGACGTCGTCGCGGTGACCGGCTGGCTGGGCTGGTCGGCGGCCGGGCACACCGTGCTGGCCCGCGGGTTCCGCTCCCCGCGCGCCTTTGTCGAGGCCCACCGCCGCCCCGAGCCGCCGTACCAGGCGGGTCCCGCGGCGGCCGCTCTGGGCGCGACCGCGATGACCGACGTCAGCGACGGGCTCGTCGCCGACCTCGGGCACATCGCCGAGGCCAGCAAGGTCCGCATCGACGTGCGCTCGGCCGCGCTGGACGTCCCCGCCCAGATGTCCGACATCGGCCAGGCGGTGGGCGTCGACCCGCTGCAGTGGGTGCTCACCGGGGGAGAGGACCACGCGATCGTCGCCACCTTCCCGCCCGCCGCCAAACTGCCCGCCCGCTGGCGCCGCATCGGCGAGGTGCTCCATCCCTCCGCGGCGCCGCAGGTGACGGTGGACGGCGCCCCCTGGACCGGGACGAGCGGCTGGGACCACTTCGGGGACTGAGGCGCGGGCGGGCCACCGGCCCCGGGCGCCGGCGCCGGATCCCGGACCGGACAGGGGCGGCCGGGCGGGCCGGCCGTAGGCTGCGGGCATGCGTACACCACCACCGCGGGTGCTCACCGTCGCCGGATCCGACTCGGGCGGCGGGGCGGGCATCCAGGCCGACCTGAAGACCATGCTGGCGCTGGGCACCCACGGGATGAGCGTGCTCACCGCCGTCACCGCGCAGAACTCCCTGGGCGTCCAGGGCGCCTGGGAGCTCCCCGCCGAGGCCGTGCGGCAGCAGTTCCGCAGTGTCGTGGACGACATCGGGACGCAGGCGGTCAAGACCGGCATGCTGGCGACCGCCGAGCTGGTCGAGACGGTCGCCGCGCTGCTGGACGGTCTGCCGGTACCGGTGGTCGTCGACCCCGTGGGCGTCTCCAAGCACGGTGATCCGCTGCTGGCCGCCGACGCCCTCCACGCGGTGCGCACCGTGCTGCTGCCGAAGGCCACCGTGGCCACCCCCAACCTCGACGAGGTCGCCCAGCTCACCGGCGTCCGGGCGGAGACCGAGGCCGATCTGCCGCGCGCCGCGGCGGCGGTACTGGCCCACGGACCGCGCTGGGCGCTGATCAAGGGCGGCCATCTCAAGGACGGGGAAGCCGTGGACCTGCTCACCGACGGCACCGACGAGTACTGGCTGCGAGCGCCGCGCCACGACAACCGCCACACCCACGGCACGGGCTGCACCCTCGCCGCCGCGGTCGCCGCCGAACTGGCCAAGGGCCGCTCCGTCCCCGAGGCGGCCGGTACGGCCAAGGAGTACGTCACGGGCGCCATCGCCGCGGGGTTCGCCCTGGGCGGGGGCATCGGACCGGTGGACCACGGCTGGCGCCCGGTGCGGGACGGCTGAGCCGCCGGTGCCGGCGTCCCGGGCCCGGACATGCCGAAAAGCCGGTCCACCCTGGGTGGACCGGCCTGCGGGCAACCGGCGGGGCGCCGGCCGGCGTCGCGTCAGCGCGGGACCGGACCGTCCCCGCCGCGGCGGGGACGGGTCAGGCGTCTGCTCAGCGCGAGACCTTGCCGGCCTTGATGCACGAGGTGCACACGTTGAGCCGCTTCGGCGTCCGACCGACCATCGCACGCACCCGCTGGATGTTGGGGTTCCAACGGCGGGACGTACGGCGGTGCGAGTGCGAGATGTTGTTGCCGAAGCCCGGCCCCTTGCCGCAGACGTCGCAGTTGGCAGCCACGGGTCACTCCAAAGACTTCAGATGCACTTACGGTGAAATCCCGGCACGGGCAGGATCACGGATGACCGGCACCGCCAGGGAATGGGATGAGCCCGACTGGGGTCAGGCAACCGGAGCAGCATACCCCGACCGTGTCCGGACCACGAAATCATCATGGCCGCCCGGCCCGGCTTTCCCCGGCTTTCCCCGGCTTTCCCCGGCCCCCGGGACGCACCGGCCGGGCCGCCGCACTAGCCTTCGGCCGTCGCCCACCGGCCACCGCCACCGCCCGCTCCCGAGGAGGCCACCCGTGCCGCATCCGCTCGACGCCGCCGCGGTACGCGACTGGTGTGCCCGGGCGCTCGACGCACTGGGCCGGGCCCGCGAGACGATCGACGCGATCAACGTCTATCCGGTGGCGGACGCGGACACCGGCACCAACCTCTACCTGACCATGGAATCGGCCGCCCGGGCGGTGGAGGCGGCCTGCGCCGGGGAGCCCACCCCGGCCCAGGCCGTACGGGCCATGGCCCACGGCGCGCTGATCGGCGCGCGCGGCAACTCCGGGACGATCCTGGCGCAGCTGCTGCGCGGCATGGCCGAGGAGATCGGCGCGGCGGAGGAGGCGGCGGTCCGGACGGCGGACGGACCGGACGCTGCCGAACTGCTGCGGCGCGCCCTGGAGCGGGCCGCCGTGTCGGCCCGGGCGGCGGTGGCGCGTCCGGTGGAGGGCACCGTGCTCACCGTGGCCGCGGCCGCCGCGGCCGCCGCCACGGTCTCGGCCGGGGACTGCGCGGCGGTGGCGCGGGGGGCCGGGGGGGGGGCCCCCCGCCCGCCCCCGGG